>VBKY01000664.1 GCA_005879255.1 Deltaproteobacteria bacterium | reverse complement strand
TCCGGCCGATCGGTCTTAATTACATAGGGCCATCCGCAGATCCAACAGATCTGAATGAATTCTAAATCGAAAAGATGCTCTCGTTCCTGCCATGAAATGTTATTGACGTATTCTGTAGGGATGGAGAGTTCGGCTTCGAGACAGGCTGTGACAGCGCAGCAGAAAGAATCCGTGTGGTTCCCCATACAGGAGGACAGTTTGAGGCTATTCACTGAGTTTTTCCAAAAGGCAAGCGTTTTTCACTTTCGCGTATTGCAGGTCGTGGGCCTCTCCGATACCTGCAACCGCGCTGACAATAGGAGTCCTGCTGCGCCTTGCCCACCTCTCGCAGCGCGATCCCTTGGCGACCGTGGCGGTATTTCTTTGGCGGTCCGAGCGCTGCGAGATCACGAAATCATTTGAGAGTTCCTTTCGGTGGCCCTTCTTGCAACACAATCAAGTAAGCACCAGCAATTGCAGGACCAGGCCTTACAATCAGGCCTTACAATTATACATTCGTCGCTGATTCTGCTTTGAAAAACCACGAGGATTTCTGTATCGCGATGAAGCGCACAACTCTTCAAGTACGGATAAAAAAACTGGGCATCACTCGTGCCGGGTAAAGTCGCCATTCCGACACGTGTCTATTAGCAGTCACGTGTTCGTCGTCACAATCACTCCTCTACCCATCCAAAAATCTGAAACACCGCTGATTTAGCCGCCTTTACCCAATTCCTGACCGTAATTCGGCCCGGTACAGGACTTGCGCTCGCTGGTTATTACACGACGCAAATCACCCGACAAAAAACAAATGCCAGCTCTCCAAGGGCGAACAGAGCGATGGAAAACAGTGATGCTCAATTGGAGAATCAGGAACCAGATATTTTCGATATGGCAACCGTCTCCAGCCCAGACGCGGTCAAGGAGATTCCACGCAATTTGCGCGGATTGCCTGCTGGCGTGTTTCGCGTTTTACCTGAAGACGAAACATTTTTACTTGCACATGGGGGATTCGCCACTTTCACGACTACAACCGCTCCTTGACGAGTAATCCGCGTAGATCTTCACGATGGCGAACGATATTGCCGAACGAGAGATCAATGAAACCACCGTGCGTTCGATAGCAATATTTCCCGATAATAATGTCTGAAAGACAACAATAAAGACGTCGTTACTTCGAAGCAAATGCCGAAAGAAATTCGCGCTCACAACCAGCACCTGACTCGTTCGATACGTGCCACACCCGAGATCTGCGATCGTCACAGCGATATTACTACGGCCAGTTTGATTGCGAACCGGGCTAACGAAACTGAGCACCGGACATGAAGCCAGCGTCAATAGAGAGGCTTCGCTTTTAGGCGTGACCGCTTACTCACGAATATGCATGTCGCGGTAACACTATTGCGATGCTCTATTTAGAAGGCGATGTGAGATAGTTCAAGGCTTTTTGGAAAGGGGAAAAGCGGGCTAACACTGGTAATAGACTTTCTGCATCCTTTTTCCTTTCAGGAGCATCTAAAAACAATCATGGACCACGACGTTTCCGTCCACATGGACCCGCAGTTCTTCAATCCAAGTCCGGCAGCTGCTATCAAATGCTCGTGCCAGTAGCGCGTCGGAAGCAGCGTTAACCATGCAGCTGACCAACAGGAAAAGATTTTAGAACGTGGGAAGTGAGCCATGTCCGAGATGAATAGGAGGGCGGAGTGCGCGATAGCGATTATGGCGAAGGCTCCCTTGCCTGGCGCGGTAAAGACCCGCCTTTGTCCCCCGCTTTCATATGAGGAGGCGGCTCAGCTTTATCGCTGTTTTCTCTTGGATAAGATCGAACAGCTTAATTCTTTGAAAGCGACTGCCCCAGCAGTTGCCTACACACCCGACGATACCGAGTCCCTGTTTGAGGCCATGGTTCCGTCAAGCTTCACCCTCATTCCTCAGAAAGGGCCGGATCTTGGGGCAAGACTCTCGAACACTCTGAACCAACTTTTAGAGTCGGGATATCCACGGGTGATGGCTATTGACAGCGACACACCCACGCTGCCCGCTGCCTACCTTGAAAAAGCAGTTTCCCTTTTAAGCGAAGCGGAAATCGACGTGGTGTTAGGGCCGTCAGAGGATGGCGGCTACTATCTTATCGGCCTGCGTCGGCCGCAACCTGAGCTCTTTGAGAAAATGCAGTGGAGTACGGCACACGTGCTTTCTGAGACCATGCGCCGTGCCCAAGCCAAAGGGCTTAAAGTTGTTTGTCTCCCCGCATGGTACGACGTGGATACTCCTGAAGATCTAAAACGTCTTAGAGAATTTCTCCACTCAGATCTTGGGCAGGACGCTGAGCGCACCCGGCAATTT
>VBKY01000675.1 GCA_005879255.1 Deltaproteobacteria bacterium | reverse complement strand
CTGCCGGTGCCTCTCGGGTATGATGTGATCGCGGCAGGCGTTGCCGTCGCGGCCTACGGTACGTTCTTCGCAATGTCATGGCGGATGCTGCCGATTCCCATTCTAATCGGAATGCTCGCGCACGCCTCGCGCTGGGCAATTATCTCGATGGCGGGTGCCAGCGTAGAGACCGGGGCGCTCGTCGCCTGTCTGTTGGTTGGGACCATCATCACACCGATCGCCGATCGGTTGCGGCTGCCTTTTGCGGCTTTCGCCTTCGCTTCGGTGGTGTCTCTGATCCCCGGTGTGTTTCTGTTCCGAATGGCCGGCGGGTTTGTCGGCCTGATCGCGCTTGGCGGGAAGGCGTCCCCTGACCTGCTCGTCAGTGCGATCGAGGATGGGGCGACGGCCCTCCTAATCGTCCTGGCGATGACCTTCGGCCTGATCCTTCCGAAAATGTGCATCGAACATTTCTACCCGGGTTTTGCCAAACTCAATCCGCGAGGCTCAAGCGGAGACCGCAGTGCCAGGAAAGTTTGAGACAATGCGGCCGCCGACGGCTTGCTGTGAAGCCGTGGTGATGGTCTTATTCAGGCGATCGCCGAAGATAATGTCGTGGCCTTTGCCGGCAGCCAGGGTAATTTCGAGCTGAACGCCGTGGGCCCAACTACCATCAATAATTTCCTCCACTCGGCCCGAATATTGGGCGATGCCTGCGACAAGTTCCGGCGCTTCTCGGTGGAGGGGGGGGTGCGGCTCAACCGCACGCACGGCGACGAGATCTTCAGCGGCTCACTCATGCTGGTGACTGCGCTCAGCCCGATGATTGGCTACGAAAAGGCCTTCGCTATCGCACACAGCCGGAGTCCAGCCAGGCCAGTACAGGAATCTGGCTGTGTACCAGAACGTGCTGGTCGCTTTCTCCCTTTGGCCGGTTTCTTGTTTTGTATTGTGTCGATGGCCGCGCTCGCCTCGCACCGCGATCACGGCATCCGGAGCGCCTTTCAAACACTTGGAGTTCCTCCCGCAACGCGCGGTCACTGAAGATCCTTTCGCGGATGATCGCGCTCGTTCTCTTTCTTGGTTTCATTTCCGTGCCGGCCTCCGTGATGGCCGGCTGCGACGTGTACCTCCTCAGCTATCCGGGCCGACGCTTCCGCGGCGTCGTGCAGGGGATCGGCTGGGCCAACAAGCCTGACGAGGGCGCCACGGCGGGCGTGCTGCCAGAAGTGCGGCAGACGCTGAACTGGGTGCGCCTAGCCAACCGGTTCCAGGTCCGCGTCCGGCTTGAGGAGCACGACGCAGAGCGCCCCTTCCGAATGGGCACCACGGCCGTCGTCACCATCCGTGGATTTCCGCCTACGACGTCCTCGGCCCTGCCGACGCGTTAAGCTCATGACCGACGACGATGTCCTTAAGTCGGGATCCGTAAGTAAGTAAGACGGACCCAAAATTTCAGCAACCCCGCTATTCGCAATCGAGACGGTATTGAAGTGTCGAAAAGGTCGACAGCTGTTGAAGACACGTCGAAATGTCGACACTTTCTCCAGCTGTCGCGATTTCAGCAGTCTAAATTTTCCTGTCTTCCCACGACCTCGGCTCAAACCTAACTGGCAGGTCTTTTGCGCATTGATTGGGGCCAGACACAAACGGCGCAATCGGTTCGACACTAAGCTGTAGCGGCTGAGACTCTCTTGATTCGTGGTCTGTTCTGGCATAGGCGTTGCTCAGCTCGTTATGCAATGAATCCGTTCGGATGGAGCCGTCACCCCCATCTTGGACTGCGCATCCTGCCCGTCAGCTGAAAGCCCACCCGAATTGTTAGAACACTTTGCGTCAAGTTGGAGTACTTGGTTTTATCCGTAGAGCATTTCTTCGAACGGGACATAGATTCGATATTTCAACGGAGCTAGCGATCGGCCGGTCGCTATCCGATGATGTTTGATTAGACCGCGCCTGCAGGAATCTCGCTATGACCGAGCTACCATCCTACGTGGTCGAGACACTCTGGGAAGATGAAGAATGTATCCTGTCCCGCCGTGTGTCGGATCGTGAACCATCACCGCACCTGGAGCTGACACTCGCCTCGGCAGAACCGGCGCCGGAGAGCGTCACACGCCTTGAGCACGCATATGCGCTGCGCAATGAATTGGATTCCGCCTGGGCGGCTCGGCCCATCGCGCTGGAACATCACGAAGGGCGGCCGACACTTTTTGTGGAGGATCCGGGCGGCGAGGTACTTGCGCAACTCGTCGGCAAGCCGTGGGAGCTGACGGCGTTTCTGCATGTTGCGATCGGTCTGACGGTCTCTCTCGGTCAGCTCCATGCACGCGAGCTGATCCACAAGGACATTAAGC
>VBKY01000674.1 GCA_005879255.1 Deltaproteobacteria bacterium | reverse complement strand
AAAGTGTGTCATGAGCTTAGGCTCGCCCACAGAGGATGAAAATGGGAGGAAGGTACGGTAAGGAGGGAGCGGTGCCCCAGCGAAGAAAAACTTTTTTCCACGGAGACCGTGGTGCAATCACGAAACGTTCGGTTGTCATCCCGAACGAAATGAGGGATCTAAGAAAGATTTCTCCCTTCAGTCGAAACAAGGATTTCTCGCTGGGCTCGAAATGACATAAGGACATTCGCCACGAAGCACAAAATGTTCATCCTAAATTTCTGAATCGTGTCCTTCGTGCTCTTATAAATATTGGTCGTATAAACATCGGAGTAAAAGATTTAATGATTCTGTTAAAAAGCCTCGCAGCCGTTGTCTTATTGGCGATGTTGCATGGAACGACCTTTGCGGCTGCAGCCAGTCCCAGCGGTGATGCCGAGTGGGAGCGCACAGTCAAAGCAGCGGAGCAAGAAGGGCAGGTGACTGTATATAAGTTAGGCACCGATGCCGAGTTTCATGCCTTTCAAAAAAGATATCCCAAGATCAAACTCAACTTGGTCACCGGCAGCGGCGCGCAAAATTTGCAGCGCATCATGGCCGAGCGGAGAGCGGGGAAATTTCTCGTCGACGTCGTGCGTTTGGGGGGCGGCACGGCCAACACGTTGCTGAAAGCGCAGGCGCTCGATCCGATCAACTCAGCGCTCGTTATGCCGGAAGTAAAGGATTCGTCGAAGTGGTTCGAAGGAAAGCATCAATATAATGACGGTGAAGGCCGCTATATTTTTATCTACGCGGCCTTTCCCCTGCGCATGCTGGCTTATAATACCAAGTTAGTCGACCCGAAAAGCCTCACATCCTTTTGGGACCTGCTGGATCCTAAATGGAAAGGAAAGATCAGCGCGAAAGATCCCAATGACCCCGGCGGCGGAAGCCCACTGCTATTTCTGCACTACAACCCTCAACTCGGTCCTGAGTATTTAAAGAAGCTCATTACGGCAGGCGGACTCACGCTGGTGCGCGACGAGCGCCAACAAACAGATTGGCTCGCCTCGGGTAAAATTCCATTAGCGATCACTGCCAAGGCAACCGAGGTGGACGAGGCCAAAAAACAAGGATTGCCGGTGGATGTGTTGGATCCCCATGCGTTGAGCAAGGATGGTGTTGCGCTGGAAGCAGGAGGAACCATGATCTCGCTGCTCAACAAGGCGCCGCATCCCAACGCGGCCAAGGTGGCGATCAATTGGTTTCTCTCGCGCGAGGGACAGATGGCCGTTCAAAAAGGCGAGCCCAACGATCCTGGTCCAAATTCACTGCGCGAAGATATTCCGAAGGACGAATTTCCAGCCTGGGCGCTGCGGCAAAAAGGGGTGAAGTATATTCGTTTATGGGGGCCAGAAATTTGGGACCGGGACGTGGTGCGTAAATTGGTGAATGAGTTGCCAAAATGAAGCGGCTTCGTCTATCCACGAGTGTGCACACGAAGGACACGAAGAGCACGAAGACAATTAACCGCAAAGGGCACAAAGGTCACAAGGTAGGGACGCGGCGATTTCCGCCAGAGGCGGATCAGCCTCGGCTGACATCGCGCGCTCAGACGGAAGAAACGGATTACGTGAGACAAAGGGGGGTAAAAAAATATGCCTAAGCTACAATTAAGTTTCATCACCGGGGCCAATGAGAGAGTCGAGCCAATTATTAATGGAGCTGTGCCGATCGAAGGCGCCGAGCTGATTACAACTTATTCCGATCCGTCGGAGACGTTCTGGCGCCAACTCAAGTTTCAAGAGTTCGAAGTTTCCGAAATGTCGCTCTCTTCGTATTTGATCGCGAAGTCGCAGGGCATGGACATGATCGCGATTCCGGTCTTTCCGTCGCGCCGTTTCATGCATGCTCAGCTTTCCTACCACGTTGATTCCGGCATCAAGCAGCCCGGAGATATCGTCGGTAAGCGCATCGGGGTCGGCGAGTACCAGCAAACCGCATCGCTATGGGTGCGAGGTGTCTTGGAACATGATTTTGGAGTGTCGCAATACAAGGTCCACTGGTACATGGAGCGTAGCGAGGAATTGAGCCATGGCGGCGCGACCGGTTTCACGCCGCCGCCGGGAATCTCGTTTCAGCGAATCCCGAAGGATAAGAGCTTGGCGTCGATGATGGTCAATAACGAACTTGACGTGGCGTCGGTGCATCGCGCTTTTTCGCGCGAGAGCAATATCGTCGACCGTTCGACGCAGATTCGCGCGCGCAGCGGCGACTGGAGCAAGGTCAAACCATTGTTCGCCGACAATATCGAAGAGGGAACGCGCTTCTTCAAGAAGCATGGCTACATTCCGGCGAACCACGCCTACGTGATTCGCGGTGACATCGACCGCAAGTATCCCTGGTTGGCGTTCAATTTATACAAAGCGTTTGTCGCCAGTAAAGAATGGTGGCAGGAACGCATGAAGGATAATATTCCCACCGGTCTGATTTTTCGCTGGCGCCGATCCGTTTCCCTACGGGGTTAAGGCGAACCAACCAATGTTGCAGACGATCATCGATTTCTCGCACGAACAGGGGCTGACCAAGCAAAAACTCAAGCTCGAAGAATTATTTGCGCCGGCGACGCTGGAACTATAGGTGGTCACAGATTTCACCACGAAGGTCGCGAAGCGCACGAAGTGCTTTACGCTGTTCAAAGTTTCGGGTTCAAGGTTCAAGGTTGCCGGGGGGCGACTTTGAACGTTGAACTTTGAACATTGAACCTCGGCCGAGGATCTAATTCTTCGAATTCTTCGTGCGCTTCGTGGTGAACACAAAGTTAAGACGAGGTAGGACCCATGCTTGAACCGTGGCGAGAAGTTCAACGAGAACCGGATCGAATGAAGCGGTTTGTTTATCAGCAGCAAGAGGACGCCAAGGCGCGCTCGTTGCCGCATGTCCTTAAGCAGCTGCCGATGCAGCCGACGGTAATGGGCATGGATAGCCCGCACCAGATGGGCGACCATGTTTGCTACGATATGCTAACGCGAGGACCGCTCTACTGCATGACCAGCCATTTCACCCGCGTCGCGCCGCAGGCGCCTGTCCGCGGCATGCACCGTCACATCGGCGCGCCGACGCTGTTTTGCGTGACCGGAAAAGGCTGGGAATGGAACGACGGCGAGACCTACAATTTTGAGGCCTATGATTTACTCATCGTGCCTCCCTACACGATGCATCAGCATGGCGGAGATAAAGACATCGGCTGTACGATCTATGTTCCGGAGACCGGCCGGGTAGGAAATCTCATGGGACTAACCTGGCGCGAGCAACATAAGCTCAACGAAAAACCGACTTTTCGCGACGGCACCGAGCCGATCTACGGTGAAGATGGAACGTTGAAAGGCTACCGTATTAAGAAAGGCGTGCTAGGGATCACCGAAGACATCGAAGTGATCCTTGGCGCGGAACCGAATCGCGAAGCGAGCTTCCAGGCGCGCCGCACAGCGGGATCGTTTAAAGACACCACCGCAAATACCTACGATCGGTACGTGAAGCTGATGCACGATGAGGCCGACTTTTGCCGCAAGGTCGATCATGTGGCGCGCGACACCAAAGAATCTTGGGAGCTGACACGCCATGGGAAAATCAAGTGGATGGTTCACCCTGATACTCAAACCGCGACCAACCATGCGTGGATTTATTTTCAGGAGATTGAACCCGGAGGACGCTCCGGCCAGCATCGCCATGTGGCGGAAGAATTGATTCTCGTTCTCGAAGGAAAGGGATACGACATCCATGACGGCGAGCGCTGGAATTGGGAGCAGGGCGATCTAATTTGCATTCCGCCGATGACTGTTCACCAACACTTTTCTCTCGGGGATAGCCCGGCGCTTTTATTCAGTGCGTCGCCCAGCATTTACGTCCATCTCGGCATGGGCGGAATCGAGCAGTTCGAGGACGCGCCGGAGTACCGGTAAAAAAAGCAAGGCGCTAGGGGTGAGGAGTGAGGAGCGCCTCACCGCTTTCGAGGCATCTTTCCGTAGGGGCGACCGGCCGGTCGCCCCTTTCCATTTGAGCCCCTTCCTTTTTGTCCTTGGTCCTCCTCGGTGAAATACAATTTCCGTCGCATCTAATTCCCAACGCTCACGCTGCTACATCAACTGAAACACCGGCTCGTGCGTTTGTACGCCGGGTCTCAGGTGTGTTATCGATGGGAGATCAAAAGACGAAGCGGAGGA
>VBKY01000221.1 GCA_005879255.1 Deltaproteobacteria bacterium | reverse complement strand
TTCGTGATGATTGCAGATACAGGTGCCGGGACGTCCTTCAACCGCTCGCTTGGCGGCACCGGCTTTCTGGCGATATGGCAGTGGACCCACTCCATGGGATCGGACGCGGTGAACGGCAGTGAGCCCGTGAGCATCTGGTAGAGCGTGACGCCAAGTGAGTAGAGGTCGCTGCGGGAATCGATCGAGCGATTCATCCGTCCGGTCTGTTCGGGTGCCATGTAGGCGAGCGTCCCGGCGATGGACTCGGGAGGCGCTGGCGCCTGCCGCTCGCGCGGCAGGCGTGAGGCGATGCCAAAGCCCATGAGCCATACCTGGTTGTTCGCACCGTTGACCAGCACATTGGCAGGCTTGATGTCCTTGTGGATCAGGCCCCGCCCGTGTAGTTGGCCGACCGCAGCCGACAGGCCGACGGCCAGGCGCAAAAACTGTGTCAATTCCATCGGTCTTCCAGGCAGTCGATCGAGAGGCTCGCCGCCAGGGTCGGTGAGTACGAGCATCGTCCGCCCCTTGTGCGGTGCGAGCGCGAGAGGCCGAACTGCCCAGGCCGAATCGTGTTCGGCCCTTAAGGAGTATTCGTGTTCCATTCTCCTGAGGCTTCCCAGTGCGGGCCGTTCCGAGACGGGTGTCATCACGAGAATAGAGGGCGGACTCGCGTCGGTTTGGCGCTGGTGCTGGCCCCGATAAACGATGAACTCCCCATCCTGACGAAGTGTCTCGAACGTGTATGCTGAAAGCTCCATCACGGTGGCCTCATCTTCATTTAGTTATAGCCTCAGTCATGCTCATTCCCGTCATGGGCGGGCAAGGTGAATTGAAAGGTCGCCCCGTATCCGCTATTCGCCGCCGGTCACAGCCGCCCCCCGTGCGCCTCGCCGTGTGGGGTTAACGTTTTGCCTTTTCGGTTCTGACAGAGCCGTTGAGTGTGTACAGCACCAGCGGTAGTGCTACTGACAACTGGAACAGTCCAATTACTACTGGGAGAAATCCAGAGTCAAACGTCCACCTCTGAATTGCCAGAGAACTGAAGACAGTTCCCAGAATCATCAGCAACCAGCCACTCATCGTCTCAGTCCAGGGCTTTACCCAAGCTTTGACAACAGTGGGAACCCCGCCGATACACAGAGCGCTCACGCTCGCCACGAGAGTTAAACGCGGAGCGCCAGTCGTAGCCCACAGGAGGATGCCCAATCCGCTGAGAACCAGGCAAGCCTTCTCAAGACCAGTAAACGCGCCGCGAGTGCCTTTCGTCAGTGAGAGAATCAGCATCATTGTTGCACCCAGTCCCCAGATGACAGGCATCACAGCCGCTGGACCGACTCCAGCCATTATTGCGCTTGAGGCGATCAGCACATCTTGAACGAACCAGACAATCCAGGAGGCACGGTTTGGAACTACCCACCCCTGGATTGTCCCCCTGATAAAGGGAATGTACGCAATGGCTATTGTCAACCCAGAGAGGACGGTAAACAGTTGTCTCACTCCTCACCTCCATTTTCAAAGATACCTTCATGGACAACTCGACGCTCGGTATTCCGAGGCGCTGCGCACGTGTTGCTGCGTTGTATTCGTAAAGCGCGTTGGACTCCTTGGATCAGTGCAGCCGGTCTCGGAATACTTCCCACTTGCTCCGTAGGCGGCATCATAATTGCTCCAGGTTCTAACGCTAAAGACAGAGGTTTACACTGTTGTCGGCTATTCTAACCAGGCCAACTGTTAGCCCCGATAAAGAATGAACTCCCCATCCTTACGAAGCGTCTCGAGCGTGTATTCTGAAAGCTCCATCACGGCGACCTAGTGATTTAGTTAGTTAGAGCCTCAATCATGCTGATTCCCGCCACCGATCGGCAAGAACTGAAACGTCGCACCTTTGTCGGGATTCGCTGTCGCCCAGAGCCGCCCGCAGTGCGCCTCGACAATCGAGCGACTAATCGCCAGTCCCATGCCCATGCCTTGAGGTTTGGTGGTATAGAACGCGGCGAATATGTGATTGACACTCTCAGGATCCAGCCCCGGGCCCGAATCTCGGTGCAGCGAACGGCAATGTCGGTGGATCGGAAAATCGAGAACGAAGGGACGACTATATAATCACGCTTCTTTTTGCCTTTCTGATTGGATTCTTTGCGGGGCTGCGCTCGCTTACAGCTCCCGCGACGACTGCGTGGGCTGTGTACCTGGGCTGGCTGAGACTCGAGCATCCACTCTCTCTCATCGGCTCAATTCCCCCGTCGCGATTTTTACACTGCTCGCAGTCGTGGAGCTCGTGGCCAAAGTCAAACTCCACGAACTGGGAGCATCAACGAGCTAGCAAGGCTTCGTCCGCCGTTGCCACTTCATCTTAACTTCCAATGACTATGATCAGTCGCTTCTGGGCAGTGCAACAGAGACCGCAGAAATTGCTCTCATGATCACGCCGCGGCAGGCCGTTACTGCGTCTTCGACGGAAGTTTTGTAATTACGCCGCAACCGATTCGATCCCCGGAATTGCCCGCGCGATCGGTAAAATTGTCATCTGCGGTTGCGTGAACCACGATCGCGCTGCTATCGGCGTCAAAGATAGACGTTTCGCGCCAGCACCGTTCTCACATGATCGGTCAGATTTGTTGATCCTCCGCGTGCAGTAGGAGCTCTCAATCGGTGTACTCACGCCATTGAATGCGTGCTCGCTGACTCTTTGTTCAACAAACGTCTTTCAGCAAAGGTAACAGCACTGAGCTGTATTTTGTATAGCGGGAGATGCCGAGTCTTTGCATTTTAGACAACAGCGTGGTGCGCTTGAGGCCAAGGCGGGCCGCCGCCCCTTGCTGTCCTCCGATGACCGCGCCGGTCTCCCGCAAAGCCTCCAGGATTCGCTGGCGCTCCACATCTTCGAGCGTGCCCGCCATACTCGACAAGATTGGATTAGACTGTTGCAGGTCACTGATTTGAATCTGCAAAACGCTTCCTGGTGTCAGTATTACGGCTCGTTCAATTAAGTTTTGGAGTTCCCGTATGTTCCCTGGCCAAGAATAACGACAAAGCGCCGCCATCGCCTCTTCAGGAATCGTCTCAATTCGCTTGTTCATGCGCTGCGCATACTTGTCCACGTAATGGCGCACCAAAAGCGGTATATCTCCCGCCCGCTCCCGCAGCGGCGGAATCCGTATCGGAAAAACGTTTAGCCGAAAATACAGATCCTCGCGAAACTGTTTGTCTCCGACCATCTGTTCCATATTGCGGTTCGTCGCGGCCACCATGCGCACATCCACGCGTTGCGTGCGTGTGCTTCCCAGCCGCTCAAATTCGTGTTCCTGCAACACCCGCAGCAGCTTGGGCTGCAGCTCCACCGGAATGTCTCCCACTTCGTCTAGAAACAGCGTCCCCCCATCGGCCAACTCAAAGCGCCCTATCCTCTGCGCCACTGCTCCGGTAAAAGCGCCCTTCTCATGACCGAACAGCTCGCTCTCCAATAGCCCTGAAGGAATCGCCGCGCCATTGAGTTTGACGAAAGCACGCCTGGACCGGGAACTGATGGTATGAATGGCTCGCGCAATGAGCTCTTTTCCCGTGCCAGTCTCTCCCAAAATCAGCACCGTCGATTCCGTCGGCGCCACGACCTCCGCCTGCTTCAGCACCGCGCTGAGAGCAGCGCTCGTGCCAACAATCTCTTCAAAGTTGTGCTGCGGAATGTCGCGCCGTTGCTGCCGCGCTCGATGATCCCGCGCAGTCGCCTGCTGGATGGCGTCCAGTAAATCCTCATCGTTTACGGGCTTGGTGAGAAACTCCAGCGCACCTGCCTTCATTGCCCGCACCGACATCGGAATGTCGCCGTGACCTGTGAGAAAAATAATCGGGATCTGAACATCCGCCTTGGCAAGCTCCTGTTGCAGATCGAGTCCGCTTAGCCCAGGGAGCTGCACATCCAACACCAAACAGCTCGGCACATCCGCCCGCGCACTCGCCAAAAACTCCTGCGCCGACGAAAAAGTCTGCACCGTAAAACCCGCGGACCGCAACAAACTCTCCAGCCCCTCGCGAACCGATACATCGTCATCTACGACATATATGAGAGCCCTTGCGTTATTCATCGTTCAATCTCCCGCTTGAGAAAGGGCTTTAATTCTCGAAAACGAACCCTGCCCGCTCGCTCAAAACGAGGTGCAAACAAAACCTGGGCGGAGACGATGAGAACTGCGGATTTGAGCGATGCGTGACGCTGCGCGCCGAGCGCAGATCCGGCGAACCGAATCGGTTGCTCACTCTCAGTCAAACAATTCTCCTTTCAATGAGTAGCGCCGGCATTGAGATTCCGAGCCCACTTCTTCCAAGCACGAGTATTGTTAGCTAGACTGGCATTGATGAAGCAAGCCACCACAACAAGGATTCTTTTGTAGTTCCGTTGTTCATCGTTTGTCCGTTTTTCGACTACACCGTTTTACGGACTGTATTTTTTGATGTGCGGGGAGTTTCTAAAAAAGTAAGGATATATTCGGGTCATTCCCTCCTTCGGCATTACCCGATCGGTATTTTTAATCTTATGAGTGTTCCCGGTCTGGGGGCGCCGCTGATCTGCAGCTCGCCGCCGAAAGCCAGGGCTCGTTCGCGCATCCCGAGAAGCCCCAATGATTTGAGATTGACGATCTCGCTTTGCTCGATCCCTTTGCCATCGTCTTCTATCTCCAGGATGAGATTGCCGTCCTCCCTGCTGACTTTGATTAGCGCTTTAGTTGCCTGCGCATGGAGAGCGATATTTGTGAGCGCTTCCTGGCAGATGCGGAAGACCGCAGTCGATCGGTCGCGTCCCAGCGTGATTTCCTCACCCGGCAAGGTGATTTCACACCGGATCCCGGTGCGCCGCTCGAACTGCTGCGCCTCCCACTCCAGCGCGGCAAGGAGACCCAGCTGATCCAAGACAGCGGGCCTCAATTCCGTCGCGATAATTCGCACCCGCTCCAGTATCCGCTGAATTTCTTGAGACATCGGTGTGGCGTTTTGCTTTACTACTTGGGTCAACTCTTGAGTGACACGGCTCGGCAAAAGCGATAGTTCCATATTAAGGGCGGTTAACGCTCCGCTCAGTTCGTCATGAATCGCGCGAGCGAGGCTGGCTCTCTCTTCCTCACGCACCTGTTGAAGGCGCGCCGCCAGAGCCCGCAGCTCTCCTCGTGAATTTTGAAGCTCCTCCTCGGCTTCCTT
Source organism: Deltaproteobacteria bacterium (assembly GCA_005879255.1). The sequence goes on along the minus strand of VBKY01000221.1, from coordinate 4,341 downwards.
GCGGCGGGTAATATCTCTGAGGACGACGCTAAAGATCGTGCGGTCATTCCGAGTCGTTTTGGCGATGCTGGCCTCGGCGGGAAATTGCGTACCGTCCTTGCGTCGACCAAAAACCTGGCGCGCTTCACCCATGCGTCTGGGGTTATCAGTGCCTGTGGCGAAATCGCGAACGTGTTCTTGGAGCACTTCATTGAAGCGCTCCGGGAGGAGGAGACTGAGGGGACGGCGCAGCATTTCTGCTGACGTATAACCAAAGATCTCCTCGGCGCCCCGATTGGCCACGAGGATATCTTGATTTTCGTCGATCGAGATAATGGCTTCGTCGGCAATGTCCAGAATTCCGGCCAGCAATAGTTCGGAGGTACGAAGGGTTGTTTCCATCCGTTGCATCTCGGTCCGTAGGGCTTGAGCGGCTTGTTGGATATCGGCGAGGCGGCTTTGGAAAGCCTCTTCCATACGCCTTACGGCTTCGAGTACATCGTTGGGTCGACGCTCTTCGCCATGGAGTCCTTGTTCAGAATCAGCCATAAGCCTTCGGGCCTTTCTCGCTTAATTCGCCGGTGCTTCGACCTATCAAGTACATGCAGAGCCAAAGCTCGCTTAAGCTGAAGGAGCCGTCGGTGTAACGAATTACTCGATTAATTTGTTTTGCAGCGCATAACGGATCAGGTCCGTATTAGTTTTTATTTGCATCTTCGCTAAAATGCGGGCGCGGTAGGTGCTAACCGTTCTCACGCTGATGAAAAGCTCCCTACCGATATCCCCCATCGTTTTTCCCGAGGCGATCATCCGCATGACCTGATACTCTCGATTCGACAGCGTCTCGTGCAAGGCTTGCGCTTTCTCCGCCCCCAGCTCCACGACAACCTTCTCCGTCAGCGATTCGCTTATGTACTTACCGCCGCCCACGATTTTTCGAATGGCAGTAAGCAACACGTCAGGAGCCTTGTCCTTGGTCAGGTATCCCGAAGCCCCCGCTCTTAACAATCTCAAAGCCATCTGATCTTCGGGATGAGCACTCAAAATCAGAATTGGCAGTTTGGGCTGCTCGCGCCGCAATTCCTGTAAGACATCCACGCCTCCCTTTTCCGGCATCGTGATGTCAAGCACGATCACATCCCAGGGCTGTTTTCGGGCAAGCTCCAGCGCGTTGTGCCCATTGCCGGCTTCTCCAACCAGCTCCACGTCCTCTTCCCTGGCCAGGGTCTCTTTCACTCCTGCCCGGAAAATCGGATGGTCGTCGACGATAAGCACTCTCATAGAAAAGTCGGTTCGCTTGCTTCAGTTGAACATGATACCGATCCGTTGAAAGTCACGGTTTCGCTTCTGCGCGTTTTTTGAAGTGGGCGCTTGCCCGCCAACCACGGGGACAAAGCTTTCGAGCCGGTCAGCCATTCGGACCAAGTCGGCCAGAGACGATGCTTGCATCTTTTGCATGACCCGAGCTCGATGAACCTTGACGGTTATTTCCTTGGTGCCCAACTCCGCGGCGATCTGCTTGTTGGACAACCCTCTGACAACCAGCGCCATCACTTCGCGCTCCCGATACAAATACGACCGGACTTGGCTTGCTCATCATACGCGTGATTAGAGTGTTAGAGTACTGGAGTTTTGGGTTTAGTTTTGAATGCATCACTCATTACTCCATCATTCCAATACTCCAATCTTCGAATCCGCGAAATACCGAGTCGCTCCATTTTAGACAACAGGGTCGTGCGCTTCCGACCCAACCGCGCAGCTCCTCCGAGCGACCCTCCGATCACCCACTTCGTCTCCTTAAAGCCCTCAGGATGTACCGGCGTTCCGCTTCGCGAGGCTATTCACCGTTACTTTTTCAACTTTATCCTTCAGCTCCGCCAACGGGAGACGCAGCTGTGTGCCGGTGGAAAGGATCATCGCCCGCACACACATGGGGATATCGCCGCGAACCGTGATGAAAATAATGGGAATCTCGATATTGCCCTTGGCCAGCTCCTGCTGCAGGTCAAGGCCGCTTAGGCGAGGTACTGTACATCGAGCACTAGACAGCGGGGCACATCCGTCAGCTTGCTATGCAAAAACTCCTGAACGGAGGCAAAGTTTTGACCCGTAGCCCCAGACTCGATACGGTTCTTAAGGGAATGGCGCATCGCCTCATCATCATCTACTATAAATAGCCTCTGGCTCGATCATGACGGCCTCTCGCCACCTCTTGGCAACGTAAACTGAAACACTGCGCCTCTGCTTTCGTTCGCTGCCGCCCACAGTCGCCCGCCGTGGTTCTCAACAATCGAGCGACTGATCGCCAGCCCCATCCCCATTCCCTGCGACTTGGTGGTGTAGAAAGCGTTGAAGATCTTTTCGAGACTCTGCCGGTCGATCCCAATACCGGAGTCTTGTACAGCGACGAGCAGTTGGTCGGATTCGTGCTCACGGGATCGAATAAGCATCTCCCGCGGTCGATCCGTGACCGTATCCATGGCTTCGATACCGTTCATCACCAGATTAAGAATCACTTGTTGCAACTGGATTCGATCGCCAAATACAGGCGGGACATCGGTGGCCAAGTCCATTCGTATCGCCACTCCTTTTCGCACCGCTTCATTTTGCATCAGCATGACGACCTCTTGAACGGTTTGGTTAATGTCGAGGCGCACTTTCTCTGTATCGGTTTTTTGTACGAGCGCTCGAATGCGGGCGATCACCTCACCCGCCCGATTGCCATCGCGGACAATGCGGCCCACGGCGCCCCGCGCTTCATCGAGGTTTGGGGTCGCTGCCGCAAGCCAGCGCAGAGAGGCATTGGCGTTTGCGATCACGGCGGTGAGCGGCTGATTGATTTCATGGGCAATCGACGCCGTCATCTCTCCCAGCGTCGCCACGCGCGTAACGTGGGCCAACTCCGCTTGCGCGTGGTGCAGCGCATCTTCGGCTCTCTTGCGCTCGATGAATTGACCCATTTGGCTGCCTAGAGTAGCCATCATGTTGAGCAGCTCCTGATCGGGCTGCCGTATCTCGTGACTGAAAAACTCTATGACGCCCAAAACTTCGCCGCCGAGCAGAATCGGAAAGGCGAAGGCGGCGTGCAATCCTTCGCGCGCGGCGATGGGCGCGCGCGGAAAATTAGCGTCGTGAACGACATCAGGAATATATGCGGGCTCATGGCTGGACCAGACTCGACCCGGAAGCCCTATCCCGGGCGTGAAAGTGCTCTCGCGGCTGGCGGCCTCGAATTGCGAGTCCTCTACAGATTCTTTATGCCAAACCTCGACGCAGTGCAGCAGACCTGCCTCTCGGTCTAAGCTCCACAACGCGCCGAGGTCCCATAGCAGGAACTCGCACACGGTTTGAAGTATTTTTGGAGTGACTTCTGCGAAAGTAGCTGCCTCCGCTAGTATCTGTGTGATTGTGTATTGCGTCATGAGGCGTCGCTCGGCCCGCTTGCGCTCGGTGATGTCCATCACGGTACCCACGGACTCAACGAGATCGCCGGATGAGTTGAAAGCAGGATGGCCTTCTGCGTGGAGGTATTTCATCGTGCCGTCCGAAGGAACGATGCGCCAATCCAGTTCGTAGTCCGTCCTCTCACGGATTGCTCTCTCGAGGACTTCAGCGGCCCTGGCTCGATCGTCGGGATGAATCCGCTGTAGAAGTGTTTCGAATGACGGCATCCCCTGTTCCGGATCGAAGCCGAATATGCGGAAGTGTTCCTGCGACCAGTGGACGATCTGTCTGGTGGCGACGTTGAATGCCCAACTGCCTGTGTGGCTCAGCCTCTGCGCCTCAGCTAAATAAGCCTCACTCCGCCGCAGAGACTCGTTCACTCGCGCCAATTGCGCGGTTCGTTGCGCGACCAGCCCCTCCAGATTGTCATGAGCGCGATGGAGCGCCTGCTCTGTCTGCCGGCGCACGGCGATCTCGCCCTCCAATTGCACGTTTTGCCTGGCAAGCTGCTCCAGCATCCCGTTGACTGTTCGCGCAAGAGTGCCGAGCTCGTCCGCTCTGCCGCGCGTTGCGATGCGACGTGAGAGATCGCCTTCGACGATGGCGGACGCAGTGCGGCTGATTTCTTGCACCTCGGAAAGCAGCGCATGACGAATCAGCCACGCGATGACAGCACCCAATAACAGAACGATGCCCGTGGCGCCGGCAATCCCATACCAGAAGCGTTCGACAAGCGACTCGAAGCGGACGCTCTCGCGGCCCATCAGAAGGTGGTATCCGCCCGGCAACCTCACATGCGAAGCGACCACCCGCATCGTCGATCCGCCACCCAGACCTATCACCAAGCCATAGGTTCCAGGCGCGTCGGGGACCTCGCCCGGCCAGGCAGGCAAATTGCCGGCGAGCCGCACTTTCGAC
>VBKY01000662.1 GCA_005879255.1 Deltaproteobacteria bacterium | reverse complement strand
ATGTCGGACGGACGAGACGGTAAAGGATGGACCTGCCTCGTTGATATTTTGGAGTAGCGCGACGATTTTTGTATCGCGGCGATGAAACGCACAACTCTTCAAGTACGGATAAAAAAACCGGGCCTCTCTCGCCTAAAGAATCATAACGGACACGGATCAGAGCCGCCGTCTCAGCAAACCGTAATGTTCAGTAGATTGCCGGCTTCAACGCAGCTCAATCCGTATTCCTCCATGAGAATAACCGCCGCATCGTTCAGGCGTTTCTCACGCAAGGCTTGGCGAGCTTCGGGAGAAATGCTTTGCCCGGTGAGAAGCAAAGGCATGAGCGAAAAATTCGTGGAGGATCCCGGTGTCTGTGCGCTTTTCTGAACCGGGGTAAGTAGCTTGGTATGTCCGTTCCGATGTTTAGATTCCATCAGTGCTGTTTCCTTTCCTTTGTTGAGGTTTCATCTTTTCATTTTTCCTTTCTTGCTTTGTGTGCGTACGTAGATTTCGTACTGCTCACGTGCCATCCACTCACGTATGTAGGGCGAGCAATGGATTAGTTCGGTACCGCTCTTTTCGCAGGCATTCAGAAATCGAACTACCTCGATGTCCACGAGCGTTACGCACTCGCATGTCAACGTCGCCATTGCGACACGGTCTCCAAGGGGAGAAGGAAAAGAACCCCCGAAAGCAAATGAATCGATCGAGTCAACCGTCATCTGCTGATTAGCTTTGGCGAACCTGCTTTGCACAGCAGTGGTTTCAGCCCTAGCGGGCTGAGTATTTCGATAGAACCTGCAGCAACTTCTGTTCACCCGCCGGCGGTTTTACCTTGCCCGCGAGAATGTCCTTCGCCGCGACCGGCTTACCGTAGTACTCCGCGTTCGCCTCGTCCCGGGTGGCGATTACCGTGCCCTCCAAAGAAATGCCGGCAAAAAGTCCCTGGCTGATACTATAAGTATACATGGCCGCCTGCAGCGCCACGTTCCCCTCGGCAGTACGCCCGACCGGACCGACCGCTGCGCTGAGGTCGGCTCCAAGGGTAACATTGCCGCCCTTCGAGAATGCGTCAACAGCTTCTTGAGTGTTGAGGACAATCACAAACTCAGTGATCTCCACCCCAGCTTGAAAACCGACTCCTATCCCTCCCGTACCGATTGCCGAAGGACCGCTCCAACCCTTTGCGGTTCGCGCGACGACAATGCCGCTCCCGCCTCTGGCACTGCCGATGAACCCGGCTTTCGTAACGGTCAAGATCGCTAGACCTTTTGCGTCTCGCAGAACGCTATCGGGAATTGCTTTCTCAGGGATCTTCTGGAAGCGCTGAATGATCGTCACGGCCTGATTGACGTCGTCTTGCATGCTGGCATGCGCGGCAGTGGCATTCAGGCACGTGGCGAGTAGAATTCCAACAATTGAAAAAGTAATTGGTCTCATCTTGGCACTCTCCTTTTTTCGGCCGACGGCATGTTTTTCCGCAACAGCTACCGTAGATTTTGCTGCTGGTGGCGCAGGCGGTCGAAATCCTGCTGGGTTTGATTTCGTCGGATTTGATCCTGCAAAGAATTGAGTTGCTGTTGGCGCTGCAGGTCGTTGATTTGCTGCTGCTGGCGCAATGGGTCCGTTTCTCGTTGGATGCGGTTGATCTGTTGGTCGCTCTGCAATCGTTCCAGCTGCTGATCGTTCCTCAACTGATCCAGTTGTTGTTGGGTTTGATTGGCCTGGGGTTTGTGCTCCTGTGACGGCCCGTCTTTTTGTTGTTTGATTTGGTCGAGCCGGCGCTGCGATTGATTTGCTTCTTGGTCCCGCTTGAGATTTTCAAGCTGTTCTTGGCGCTGCAGCGCCTTTATTTTGTCCTCCTGGCGAGCCTTGGTTTGATCGCGCAAGATTTCTTCGAGCTGATCCGCGGCTGCCCAGGTCTGCGTGGGCGCGAGGACGAGCGCAATGACGAAATAGTAGACGAGCGTAATAGCGGCGGTTTTCATGACAGTTTCCCTCCTTTATATTTTGCAAGAAGCGGACCCACCGAACTGCCGCGGGATTGACCCGCATCGCGAAGTCGAATCGTGGTAGTGCAAGCGGCTGATGGAGCCGGTTTTCAGTTATTCGCGTCCGCTGCCGCGGTGTGGCGATTGTTATTCGACTCTGACCCACGTCTTGTCCGGATCGTACTCATCGAGAGCGTTGGCCAAGTCGGCTGTCTTCGGTCCGAGATCTTTCTGATAGAGAATTCCATCT
>VBKY01000220.1 GCA_005879255.1 Deltaproteobacteria bacterium | reverse complement strand
TCCGCGGAGTTGGCGAAGGTCGCGGGTGACGACGCCGAGGTGCTTTCCTCGGCAGAAAGTGAACCGGTGCTGCGCCGACTGCTCACGCTCTCACCCGGTGCCAAAGAGTTCGCCAGCAATATGATGAAGAAATACTTGAATCGATGACTTCCGCCCCAACGCCGGGAAACCGCACCCGGCAGTTAAGAAGGGCATAGTCCATGCCGAGCGTAAAGCAATTTCCCTACTCCAAACTTCAACTTCACATCACACCCGCCTTGCTACTCGCTTCGGTGGCCTGCATGAACACGCAAGTTCTTGTCGATCCCGAGAGTTTACCCGATGCTCCGGCAAGAATCTCGCTCACCATCGAGAACGGTAACCGCAAGCGGCGCTCAACCTCATAGCCGGGCAGGAGTATATTTTCGACCGAATTACTCTCACCGTCGAGAACCGCGCCCTAAAAGACAATCACGAAGCGCTCGATTGGCTCAGAAACCAGTCGACCTTTCGCGTCTTGAATTGGGATGGTGTGCGCGAAACCCGCGCTCACTGGCGCAACTACCGCGCGAGCAGGCCAGACGCGGATCTTTACTCCCACGTCTTCGACGGTGCCAAGTGGATGACTGAGCCAAACTTCGTGGAACTTTCCGTCCTCGATGCTCGCGGGCAAATTCTCGGCAATCCCATCCGTTTGTCGAATCACGATTTTCTCAATCAACTGACGTAGCAAGACTTTGACATGATCAAGGCGGAATATCGTTACGAGAATTTCGCTCGCCACAAAGATCATAGCTCAGCGAAGGTCAAGCGCGCCGTGGCAAAAATCGTCTTCGCTGTGCAGACTAATTTCACCAAACGATTGGTCGTACCGGCCGCTGCCCATTCACTACGCGTGGTATGGGACAAGAAACCGCGGGAGCCGTATGAGATTCCCATTCGCTTTGTCCAATCACCCTACAATTACGGCGGCCGACTGCGAGTCAAAGTCGAACCGGAAAAGCCCGTTTACTTCCCTGGAGACACGATCCGCGCCACTTTTACCCTGTTCGATCAGAAAGCTAATCCGCTCAAGTTCTCCGAGTTCGATAAGAACGGCATTCGCCAGGTCAATATTCATCTGGACGGCCCGGTGCAAAATCCAACTTACTACCACGAAGAGTGGTTAAGTGAGTTTCGCGCGCGCTATTCCTATCATGTCAGGGCGCCTGCGCTCGGCTTTGGTACGGCAACCGAGTCTGCCAATAAGCCTCTCAAAGACCCGCCCCTCGATCCAACTGGAACGCACATGGTCGTGGAGCTGCACGTACCGAACAATTTACCGAAGGAACAATTCGGCACCTTCGAGATCGGCGCAACAATCTGGAGGAACTATGCCAGCCAAACATTGATCGCCCGTCTGGATAAACCCATTCAGATCGGCCAGAAAGAAGCAACCCATTTCGAAAAGTTCGGCTGCGCGAATTGTCATGTACCGAATACGCCGATGGACGTGGGCATGTTGATCCCACCCATGGCAGGCGTAGAAAAACTACGAGTCGACAGCATAGAAAGTTGCGTCCTGTGCCATGACAACAGCCGCAATGGCTCGCGTCGGCTCGACAAGTACTTGCATCTGATTCACATCAACCGCGAAAAGTTTCCGGCGGCAAAAAACAATTGCGTGGTGTGCCATCTCAGCGCAGCGAGCATCAAAAAAGTCAGCTTCGAAGTCTGCTCGAACTGCCACGAGAAGCTGCATCAAAACAACCAGCCGAAATACTCCGACGCGCAATGTTTAAGCTGCCACCAAGATTTTGCTCGTGGCCACATCACACCGGCAGCCCAAGCAATGGACGCGCGCCACTAGCGCCGAGCGCGGAAATTTCGTATTTAACGGCTCGCACGTTTAAACAATTGGAACAGGAGAAACAAAATGATCCACGAAGTCAGCATCCAACATGTCGCGCCGGAAAAGCGCGACGAATACGTCAAAGTGTTTGGCGAATTTCTCAGGAAGGCCAACTATGCTGGCTCCCACTCGATAAAATTTCTCACTAGCATCGAAGATCCGAGCCGGGTTATTGTCATGCTAGAATGGGACAGCGTTGAAGCGCACACTCAACACCGTGGCACCTCGACTCACAACGCTATGCGGGAAGCGACCTCGCGCTATCAAACCCAGAAAAGCGACGGCGGGCATTTCGTGCTGCACGAAGTGAAGAGTTGAAATCGCCAAGGTTCAATGTCGAAGCGCGTTCGGCCGTTCAAGACAGAATATTTTGCTAAATAGCGGTGGCTAGAGCTTCCCGCACGATATTCTCTTCCGGAATTTGCTGAACTTCGCATTCTTCGGAATTCCGCCCAGTCTTTCGACAAGCCTCTAGCTCCGAGCTCGCCTCCTCGATCGCAAAATCCTCAGTCCCAACGTACCAGATTCGAAAAGTGGGCATGTTGACCTCCCTTGCTTAACCAGCAAGCGCGACGCCATTCAATCAATTAGACGACAGTCGTCAGTGAATCATTGCTTGCTATGGTTTTGGTAACCCCGGAGTTGGCCAAGCCCCTTGTATTTTCGCCGGCTTTTGACTTAGTTGTTCCAGGAAAATTGCGCTTACCACCTCCCGGGGCAAAACATGGACCAGACCGAAAATGACTTGATGACCCGCGTCGGGCCGGGAATGCCCGCCGGCGAAACGTTGAGGTGTTACTGGCTACCAGTAAGCTTCTCCGACGAAGTCAAAACGGACGAGCCCAAAATTATCCGCCGGTTGGCTGAAGACCTCCTGCTATTTCGCGACCAGTTTGGCCGCGTCGGCTTGACCGAGCCGAACTGTCCGCACCGCGGCACGTCTTTGGAATATGGCTGGGTCGAAGCCGGCGGTATCCGCTGCTGTTACCACGGCTGGGTTTACGACGTGAATGGCAGCTGCATCGAACAGCCGGGCGAGCCCACAGGAAGTAATTTCAAAGACAAGATCAAGCTCAAAGCCTACCCGACCCGAGAGCATGGCGGCATCGTCTGGGCTTACATGGGCCGCAGCGAACCGCCGCCCTTTCCGCGCTACGATTTTCTCGTCCGCCAAGATGGCGAGCGAACGCTGAACGGTTACCTGCGCGAGTGCAACTTCATGAACCAGCTCGACAACTGTCTCGATCCGGTGCATGCGACGATCCTGCATGGCCGCGATGTGAACGGCGTGCGGCAGAATCCGGAACGTGCCGAAACCCCTGAGTTTGAAGTGCTCGCCGATAATTTGTTTGCCAGCTACGTTGCGCGCCGCCAAGGACCGGAGCCAGGGAAAGAATGGCACCGCGAAGTTTCCTATACACCGCCAATTCTTGTCATCCACGACGGCGGCTCGCCGCCCGGCGATCCAAATGCTTATTTCGCTGACGTCGCCTGGCGCATGCCGGTGGACGACTACAACACTTACTCCTTCATATTGAAATTCTATCCGTTTAAAGACGGCCAATCGACGATACGGCCGGCGCGGAACTCACCCAAGCCGCCGCCGCTCATGCGCGGAACGCAGGTAAAATTCGACATGACGACGGTCAATGGCCAGGACGCCGCCGCGCAGATCGGCCAAGGGCGCATCGCTAACCGCGCCGCGGAACATCTCGGTTACTCGGATCGCGGTGTCATTCTGGTACGCCGGCTCTGGTTGTCGGCGATCCAAGCGGTTCTGCGCGGCGAAGAGCCGCCGGGAGTTCTGCGCGATCTCAAAGAAAACGAGATGCTGCATTTCGATGTCGTCGGTTCCGGCCGATTGGTGAACAAGGGCGAAATGGTCGATCACCGGCCGCGCATTACGCGCGTCTGATCACTGGATTAATGGAGCATTGGAGTGATGGAGTGGTGCTGGCTTAAGAGTCGAAGATCGAGGCTGATAACCCTGATCTTTCTCGCGCTACCCCTGCTGCTCATCCGCGGCGACCCTTTCGCCGCTCAAACACCAGCGAATTGGAAAGCTGACTGGGACGCGACCCAACGCGCCGCCGAAAAGGATGGCCGGCTCGTGATCTATGGCCCACCGGGCGCAGATCAACAGAAGCTTTACACCGAAATCTTCCAGCAGGCTTTCCCCAAAATCAAAGTGAATTATACGCCGGGACGGATGAGCGAAGTTATCTCTAGGATCATGGCCGAGCAGCGCGCCGGCATGCGCCAGGCCGATCTGGTTCTCGGCGGGACGGATAGCTTGCTTGGAACCTTGAAGGAGAAGGGATTTCTTCAGCCGATCCGTCCGGTCCTCGTCTTCCCGGAGATTCTCGACACTACGGCATGGTTCAAAGGCAAACTTTGTTTCGCCGACAAAGAAGATAAATTTATTCCTATGTGGCGCGCCGTGCCCTACACCGCCGCCTGCGTCAACACTAATCTCGTCAAGCCCAGCGAGCTGAAAAGCTATTGGGATCTTCTTCAGCCCAAGTGGAAAGGAAAAATTGTCTCGCAGGATTTGCGCGTTGGCAGCGCGCGCAATCAAATGTACACGCTCTATGCTCGCAAAGATCTCGGTCCGGAATATTTAAAGCGGCTTTATGGCGAGATGGATGTGACGCTCTCACGTAATCTGCCGCAGATCGCCGACTGGGTCGCCGGTGGCAAGTTCGCTATCGCCATCGGCGGCGTGGATTGCGACGATCTCACTGCCAAGGGGTTACCGGTCGTGCCGATCCATTTTGAAGGTATCGCCGCCGTCGGTGCGGGAACTGACCCGGCAGCATTTCTTGCTTCGTCGCCGCATACGAACGCGGCCAAAGTTTTTCTCAACTGGATACTCAGCCGCGAAGGGCAGACACAGTTTCAAAAACTCACCCGCGAGAACTCCTTCCGCGTCGACATACCCAAGGAAGGCATCGTAAATCCCTATTACATCCTCGACCCCAAGCGCGAATATCTTTTCACCGGCTTGGAAGAACACAAGGACAAAATCAATGAGTTTCGCCCCTGGCTAGAATCGTTGGTGAAAAAGTGATGTGCGGCAGCAACCTTAACATTTGGCGGCAGGAATTTTTGCTGCGCGAAGTCAACAACTGATCCGTAAAGACCCACTTTTGAATTCGTAGCGCTCCTCGCTCGTCCAATATTTTGGAATGAACTACCTAGCAGCCAGCCGACGGGGTATCAGAAGATAGCGATGAAAATTGATCCCAAAGGCGTCACCCCCGAATGTTTTAATCGTGGTTCGACTGTGCTCACCACGACCCTGAGCCACGTCGAATGGTCGGGGGTCTACCAGTCCCGGTCTCGCCTGTGGCGAGCCCAGTCGAGCCACCATAGAAGCATTCGGGAATGACGGACTCTGAGAAGTCTAGGAATGGCTCTTACGCAGCAAGCTGCGGGGGATTAAACACTTGATCTCCGCTCAAGCCGTCTTGACGCCCCCTCGCGATTTCGATAAGCGTTGGCGCGGTTCGATCCCCAGTAGGTTCTTCGACGAACGTAATCGACAGGATACCCCGGCTGCAGGAGGCGCAACATGCAGAAAACTTTACTGTTGATCCTTTGCTCCTCGCTGTGGAGTTTCACCGCGCACGCCCAGGCGCCCTTCTACCAAGGCAAAACCATAAAAGTCGTCGTTGGCACGCCGCCGGGCAATTTGTACGATTTCTGGGCGCGCCTGATCGTCGATTACATGGGCAAGTACATACCCGGCAATCCCACGTTCCTGGTGCAAAACATGCCCGGCGCGGGGCACGTGGTCGCTGTGAATTATCTCTATTCCACTGTGAAACCGGATGGTCTGACGATCATCGGTTCGGTGATCCCGTCGCTTTATCTCAATCAGCTCATCGGCAGGCCGGAGATCCAGTTCGAGTGGTCGAAGTTCACATGGATCGGCTCGCCTGCGCGCGGCGCCAGCCAGATGTATATGCGCGCCGACAGCCCCTACAAGACTATCGAAGAGGTACGCACGGCCAAGGAGCCGCCGAAGTGCGGTGCCACCGGCGTCACCGGTCCTGATTCCTATTTTCCCAAACTGCTGCTGGAAACCGTCGGCGCGAAATTTAATATTGTAACCGGCTATCCCGGCGGAACGGATATCGACCTGGCCGTCGAACGCGGCGAGATTCACTGCCGGGCATTTACCATTGAAGCATTCTTCGGCCGCGAGCCCTATCACACCTGGCGCAAGAATGGCTTTGTGCACCACATGTTTCAGAGTGGCAGCAAAAGAGACGCCCGGCTACCGCAAACCCCGACGATTTTTGAAATCATGGACAAATACAAAACAGCGGAATCGGGCCGGCGCTTGGCAACCGTGCTGCTCGGCGCCGATGACATGGGGCGGCCGATGTTTGGTCCGCCTGGCATGCCCGCCGATCGGTTAAAAATTCTCCGCGACGCGTTCGCGAAAACCATGAACGACGAGCAGTTCCGTGCCGAGGTCAAGAAGAGAAACTACGAGTTCGATCCAGTGGGTGGCGAGGAGCTCGACAAGTTAGCCAAAGAAGTCACCGCTCAGCCGCCTGATGTCATCGATCGGCTGAAGAAGGTTTTAGGAAACTAATCGTTGTGGTCGCGTGTAGGGGCACGGCATGCCGTGCCCCTACGATGAGCTGTGCTCGCTATTCTTGTGTCGAGACGTTGAAAAATAGACTGTAGCTTCTCCAAGCTCAGGAGGAAAGTATGAAGGATCGAAGACGGCCGCTCTGGCCCGCGGCCCTCAGCACGCTGCTCATCTTTCAGTTCGCTCCAACCTTGGCACTCCCGCAAGCCCCTTTTTATCAAGGCAAGACCATCACACTCATCCGCGGCAGCACGCCGGGCGGGGCAGGCGAGAGAAGAGTCAGAGCGGTCATTCCTTACCTGACCAAGCATATTCCCGGCAATCCCACGATCGTGATGGAGTTCATGCCGGGTGCCGGCGGTCGAAAGGCGGCGAATTACATGGCTCATCGGGCGCGTCCCGATGGCTTAATCCTCGCTAACATCGGTAGTGGAATGATTGTAAGTTCCGTCCTGGGTGAAACCGGCGTCGAGTATGACATCGACAAGTTTAACTACCTTGGCACGCCCAACACTGGCACGCATTATATTTTCATCACAATGAGCAGGCTCGGGCTGAACTCCTTAGAGAAGCTCCGCGCACATTCGGGTTTGAGAATCGTGGCTCACGCCGTCGGCCACGAAATTTATCTTACCGGCCGTCTTTTTGCTTACATGCTCGGTTTGAAGGAGCCCAAGTTTGTCACAGGTTTCGGCGATCCGGAGATGGTTGTCGCCCTGACGCAGGGAGAGGCGGACGGCAGATCGCAAGTGAGCGAATCCATTGAGCGCACGCCGGAGTGGATGGACAAGGGCGCAGTAGATTTTCACGCCATCCTCGAGACTCCCGGCGTCAAAAAGCACCCTCGCTTTGCGCAACTGCCGGCGTTGGAGAGCTTTACGAAATCCGTCAGGGAACAAAGACTTTTGCTGATGCACCGGGCATTCAGATCGGTTGGCACACCTTACCTTTTTCCACCGGGCACTCCGAAAGAGCGCGTTGAGACCGTGACGGAAGCCTTGCGCACAACCTTTCGCGATCCCGCGTTCCTCAGCGATTTCAAGAAACTGACGGGCGCCGATGCAACGCCGCTAATGGCGGAAGAACAGAGCAAAGCGATTAGGGAAATCCCCCGTGACCGCGAAGTGATCGAGCTATTCAAAAAGCTTGTCGGTGGAGATCCCTTGCCGCCACGATAGCGCGCCGGGCGGCGAGGAATGTAGGGGCGACCGGCTGGTCGCCCTGATCTAATCGGCAAGAAAGAGGGGGCACTATGGAGACAGATCGTTTGCCAATGTCGTCGCTCGCAGCGACGCTCCTGGTCGCAGCCGCGGTCGTGCTCTTGGCGGCACCCTCCGCTGCGCAAACTTCGTTTTTTCAAGGAAAGACCATCACCATCATTCAGGGGCGCGATCCCGGCGGCACGGGAGATCTAAGGGTAAGAGCGCTGTTTCCATTCCTGCAGAAATATATCCCCGGCAACCCGACCATTGTGAGCGAGTATATGCCTGGCGGTGGCAGTCGAAAGGCGGCAAATCACATTTTCAGAAATTCACGTCCCGACGGGTTGACCATTGGAAACTTTAGCTCCGCCATGGTTTCCCTCGCCGTGCTCGGCGAGTCGGGGGTTTTATACGACATCGACAAGTTCCACTACTTGGGCTCACCCTACAGTACCTATCATGCGGTTTTTGTCAGCCGCAAAGAAGCCGGTTTCAACACCATTGAAAAACTTCGGGCAGCGACTGGAATCAAAATCGGTGCGCAGTCGCTCGGTTTCTCCACCTATAACGAGGGTCGTCTTTTTGCCTATATACTCGGTCTCAAAGATCCGCTATTCATCGCCGCCTTCGGCGGCGCCGAGCTCGATCCGGCGCTGATGCGCGGCGAGATCGATGCCCGCGCTACCGGACCCGACACGATCTTGCAACGCAACCGAGATTGGTTCGAAAAAGGTCTGGCCGATATTCATGCGATCATGGAAACGCCGAAAGGCGAAAAGCATCCGCATCCTTTCTTCGCCAAGCTTCCCGAGATTGAGACCTTTGCCAAAACGGACCGAGAGCGCAAAGTCATCGCCTTGCAGCGAGCGTTTAGAATCAGTGGAACTCCATTTGTGCTGCCGCCTGGAACTCCCAAAGACAGGGTCGAAATACTTCAGGATGCTTTCCGCAAAACCTATAAAGACCCCGAGTTCGCCCGCGAGTACAGGAAGCTTACGGCCGACGATCCGACGCCGCTGCTGCCGGAGAATCACGAGAAGGCCATCAGAGAAATTCCACGCGACCCGGAAGTGATCGAGCTATTCAAAATACTGGTGGGTCCAAAAAAACTGCCACCGCGGTGATAAAGAAGTGAGGTGTGAAGAGTAAGGAGTAAGGTGTCCTCGTCCCATAACTCCTCACTCCTTACTACTAACTTGTTGCCGGCGAAGCGGTGTAGCCTACTAAGCCTGACGGAGTTCGATCATGGTAACTCGCAAGCGCAGACCACTGAGTCGGTTTTTCCTCGGCCTAGGCATCGGTACTATTATTCTTTTTTCAAGTCGCGCGGACTCTCAAGCTCCTTTCTACCAAGGCAAGACCGTCACCGTAATCGTCAGCACCTCTCCGGCGGGGACCGGAGATCTGCGGGTGAAGGCCCTGATGCCTTTTCTGCGCAAGCATATACCAGGAAATCCCACGCTGGTGCTCGAATATATGGACGGTGGCGGCGGGCGCAAAGCGGCAAACTACATGTTCCGCAACGCTCGCCCCGACGGACTTACCGTCGGGGCCATGAGCAGCGGAGTGATCTCCCTGAACATCATGCGCGAAAGCGGAGTGCTCTACGATCTCGATAAGTTTATCTATCTCGGCGCGCCGGAAACCGCCGGCCACCAATCGATATACACGCGCAAAGATCTTGGTTTGAGCAATCTCGAAAAACTCCGCTCCAAGCCTGGACTGCGCATCGGCGCTCAGACCGTGGGTCATGTCTCGTATATTGCCGGGCGGTTTTTCGCTTACTTTCTCGACTTCAAGGAACCGAATTTTATCGCCGGCTACACCGCTCCCGAAGTCGATGCGGCGCTCTTGCGCGGCGAGCTCGATGCTCGCGCGAATGCGGCTGTTTCTGTCCTGCGGCGCAATCCGGATTGGCTGGAGAAGGGTGTGATGGACTTTCACGCCATCATGGAAGTACCCAAGGGCGTCAAGCATCCTCGCTTGGGTCACCTTCCCGAGATCGAGAGCTTTGTAAAAACCGCGAGAGAGAAGAGACTTCTCGATGTTTGGCTCGTCTTCAGAGCCGTCGGATCGCCGTACGTACTGCCGCCGGGCACGCCGAAAGAGCGCGGCGCCGTTCTCCAAGACGCCATGCGCAAGGCGCTCAAAGACACCGAGATGCATCGCGAGTTTTTAAAGCTCGTCGGCGAGGAAGTGGAGCCGATGATGCCCGAGGAATTGACCAAAATGATCAGAGAAACACCGCGCGACGCGGAAATAATTGACTTGCTGAAAATTTTTACCGGCGCCGGCCCGCTGCCCGCGCGCTGAATGGAGGAGGCGTAAATGGTAAAGAGTGAGGTGTCAGGGGTTTTAATCTCCTTACTCCTTACTCCTAACGCCTTACGCTCAACTGTAAAACTTACCGAGGAAAAAAGGAGGACTGCGATGACATTAAAGAGCCTATGCGTTTGGTTATCAGCTAATGGCGTTCTGCTCGCTTCGGTATTCTTGTTATCCCATTCCTTGTTCGCCCAGACACCCTTTTATCAAGGCAAGACGATCACGATCGTCCACGGCCGCGCGCCCGGAGGATCGGGAGACCTGCGCGTGCGTGCGGTCATTCCCTTTCTGCAAAAATATATCCCCGGCAATCCCACCTTTGTGCACGAGTACATGGACGGCGGCGGCGGGCGCAAGGCGGCCAATTATGTTTTCTCTCAGGCGCGGGCGGACGGCCTGAGCATAGGCAACGTGGGCGGCGGCGTGGTCGCCAACGCGATCCTCGGTGAACAAGGAGTGCAATACGATCTCGACAAGCTGCACTTCATCGGCTCGCCTTACAGCGCCACGCACTATATGTTTGTCACGCGCCGGGAAGTCGGCCTGAAAAATCTCGAAAAACTGCGCGCGTACACGGGGCTGCGTATCGGCGCGCAGTCGGTCGGGCACACCAACTACACCCTCGGCAGGATCTTTGCCTCGATTCTTGGGTTAAAGGAGACGAAATACGTCACCGGCTATTCGATTCCCGAGCGCGACGTGGCCTTGATGCGCGGCGAGATCGACGCCATCACCAACTCCGACGACTTCTACGCGCGCAACCCCGAATGGATCGACAAAGGGCTGGTCGATTTTCACGTTGTCATGGAGATCCCCAAGGGAGAAAAGCATCCACAATTTTCTAAATTGCCCGAGATCGACAGCTTTGCCAAAACCGAGCGCGCCCGCAAAGTGCTTTCCATGTTCCGTCTCTTCCGATTGTCGGGTTCGCCGTTTATTCTTCCTCCGGCGATACCCAAGGACCGCGCTGAAATAATCAAAGAAGGATTGCGCAAAGCCTTTAAAGACCCGGAGTTCGTCAAGGAATACAGAAGGGTGGTCGGCGAAGATCCCACGCCGCTTTTGCCGGAGGAAAACGAGCGCGCCATCCGCGAGCTGCCGCGCGATCCGGAAACCGTTGAAGTGTTCAAAAAATTTGCCGGCGCGGGCGCGCTGCCGACGCTATAACCGGTTGCTGTGTTATGAAAAGTTGGCGCGGCCAAATCGAATCGGCGGCAATTCTACTCGTGGCGCTCTGCGCCGCGATGACACTCTGGCCGCGGCAGGGATTTTCCCAGGCTTCGTTCTATCAAGGCAAGACCATCACCGTGATCGCGACGACGGCGCCTGGCGGAACGCAGGATCTCCGCGTCAAAGCGGTGGTGCCGTTCCTGCGCAAATACATTGCGGGCAATCCCACGATCATCATCGAGTACATGGATGGCGGCGGCGGCCGCAAAGGCGCGAACTATTTGTTTCGCAACGCCAAGCCCGACGGCCTTACTGTCGGCGCCATGAGCGGCGGCATCGTCGCGCTGCAGATCATGCGCGAGAGCGGTGTGATGTACGATATCGATAAATTCATTCACCTGGGCTCGCCGGAAAGTACCGTTCACTACACGATCTACACGAGAAAAGAACTGGGGCTCGACAGGTTAGAAAAATTGCGCGCGGCGTCAGGTCTTCGCATCGGCGCCCAATCAGTTGGTCATGTGTCCTACATCGCCGGACGGCTGTTCGCCTATTTCTTCGGTTTGAAAGAACCCAAGTTCATCGCTGGCTACACCTCCCCCGAAGTGGATGCGGCATTGCTGCGCGGTGAGCTCGATGCCAGAGCGAACAACACCGCGTCGGTCTTGCGGAGAAACCCGGAGTGGTTCGAAAAAGGTTTGATGGATTTTCACGCCATCTTGGAAGTTCCCAAGGGAGAGAAACACGCCAAGCTCGGCCATCTTCCTGAGATCGAAAGCTTCGCAAAAAATGACCGGGAGAAAAGGCTGATCGCCATGTGGCGGGTCTTCCGATTGGTAGGATCGCCTTATATGCTGCCGCCCGGCACACCCAAGGACCGAGTCGAAACTCTTCAGGACGCCATGCGCAAGGCGCTCAAAGATCCGGAGTTTCACAAGGAGTTTCTCAAGCTCGTCGGCGACGATGCCGAACCATTGATGCCGGAGGACTTGGCAAAAGCGATTAGAGACATGCCCCGTGACTTAGAGGTAGTCGATCTCCTGAAAAACTTTTCCGGCGCGGGCCCACTGCCGCCGCGGTGACTCGTATAATGAAAAAAAACGTGAGGTGTGAAAGGTGAACGGTGAGGCGTTTAATCGCAAACGCGCGGAGGATGCCAAGAAATCAGGACCAGAGAAAAAATTCGAAACTCGAAACCTGAGCGATGTCGAAGGATCCCAAATTCGAAACAATTTCAAATGATCAAAAATCCAAATGTTCCAAACAAGCCCGTTTTGGATTCATAAATGCGTCAGAACATGGCGATGAGAATTTATCCAAAGGCGTCACCCCCGAATGTTCTAATCGGGGGTCCAGTTCCGGTCCCGCCTGGATTCCCGATAGATTCGGGAATGACGGACTCTAAGAGATCTCTTTACGCAGCAAGCTGCGGGGAATCAAACCCGCAGTGATTGACATTTAATTCTGCGAGTTTGCTTTAGATTTCGAGTTATTCGGATTTCGGACTTTGATTGGTGATTGCTTGCAGGTTGGCGCGATGGCACGATTGGCCGAAAGTCCTGGGGCAAGGCGATAACGAACAACAGGCACTTGTGTCGCCAAAACGAAACCCATATAAATGCGCTGCTGTGTCGGCTGGCGCACACGAAAGCGGACTATAGATTAATAACCGTCGCCCAATGGCACCGAGTTAAAAAAGAAACTACGCAAGGATTATCAAGATGGAAACTTCTCTTTTCAGCGCAGCTGCTCAAGGATTTGTTAATATACTCCAGCTCAAGGTCTTCTTGGCCATGATGATCGGTGTCAGCATCGGCACGTTCACCGCCGTGGCGCCGCAGGGATTAGGGATGCCGCTCGTCTACGCGATTGCACTGCCCATCGTCATCAAGTGGGAACCGCTTACGGGCATAGCACTGCTCATCGGCGCCAGCGCGGTCAGCGCCATTTGCGCGGCTTACCTGCCGATCCTTTTCGGCATACCCGGAGGCTCCGGCTCCCAGGCCACCGTGCTCGATGGTTACCCCATGGGAAAGCGCGGCGAGGGACGGCGCGCGCTCGGCGCCTCGTTCATGGCGGGAGGCATGGGTAGCTTGATCGGCACGCTTACCCTCATCGTCGCCATTCCCGCTGCCCGACCGTTAATTTATCTGATGGGCTCACCGGAGCTTTTCGTCATCATGCTTTGGGGCTTGAGCATGGTCGCCGTGCTTGCCGGGCGAAGACCGATCAAAGGACTGATCGCCGCAGCCTTGGGGCTTCTGCTTGCAACGATCGGCCAACAAGCGCAAAGCGGCATCATGCGCTATGTTTTCGACCAGCCCTATTTATTGGATGGCATGTCGATCAGTATCATGGCACTCGCTCTCTTCGGCATTCCCTCGGCGCTGGATTTGGCGCTCACCAAGCTCGGAGTCGAGCAGCAGCCTGTGCCACTCAAGGGGAGCCTATTCGACGGTACCAAGGACTGCTTGCGTGAATGGTGGTTGGTGGTTCGTTGCAGTTTCGTCGGCGTCTGGGTGGGCATCGTGCCGGGGCTTGGCTCGCAAGTCGTCGATTGGCTCGCTTACGGGCATGCGGCCCAGACCTGCAAGGGAGGAAGGCAGACCTTCGGTAAGGGCGACGTCCGCGGCGTCATCGCGCCTGAAAGCGCCAACGACGCCAAAGACGGCGGCGATCTCGTTACTACATTGCTCCTCGGTTTTCCTCAGGGAGTGGTGACGGCGCTTTTTATCGTCGCGTTGCTCGCGTGGGGATACCTGCCGGGTCCGGAGATGATCAAGAAGAATCCGGAGGTCATTTACAGCATCGTGTGGCTCCAGGGAATTTCAGGAATCGTCGGCACACTCGTCGGCTTCGTTTTGGCTGCGCAGCTCGCCAAGCTCGCCGAGGTGCGCTACACGTTCATGGTCCCGATCACCGCGATCCGTTGGATCTTGTGGTCGTGATCGCTTTCGGCGTCCTCGGATATTTCATGCGCCGTTTTGGTTACCCCAGGCCGGCAATGATTCTCGGTTTGGTGTTGGGTGATCTGATGGAAAAATATCTCTACCGGTCGGTGGCGAGCTATGGCTTTAGTTGGCTCGCTCGGCCGGCGGTGATTGTACTTCTCCTGCTGGCGGGGCTGTCCTTGCTGCTCACGCTGCGCGGACAAATGAAAGCTAAAAAGGAAGATCCGGCCTCTTCCTTTACTGGAGCGATGGCGAGGGCTGAAGATGAAAGCTAATCTTACCCTGTTTTTTCTTGTGATGTTTGTCATAGCGGCCGTCGTGGGTTGGGACTGGCCCAACATTGCTAAGATCATGCCGGTCTATGTTGCCGCCATTCCGGGCATTGTTTTAACCTTGGTGCAAATTTACCGAGAAGTGACCGATTGGGAAGGGCGGCGCGGCGGCCAAGGCGGAATGGATATGGATGAAGTCACCGACGTGAAGCTGGAAAAGAAGGTAGAACTACAGCGCACCGTTGGCTTTTTTGCTTGGTTTATCGCTGGCGCGTTGGGCATTTGGCTCTTGGGCCTGGTGATCAGCCTGCCTTTATTGATCTTTCTCTACGCGGTGATCGAGGGCAAGGAGAAATGGTACACCGCTCTGATCATGGCAGCTTGTACTTACGGGTTCGTTTGGGGTTTGTTTGAGTACATGTTGGAAACGAGGTGGCCGCCGGGGATTCTTTTCGGGTGATGAGCAGCGCCTGCAATATTTTTTTTCAACGCATAGAAAGATAATATGACATCACGGAAAATCCTCTCGGGACTTTTCTCAATATCATTGGCTGGGTGCCTCGCCCCGCGCGTCGCTTTCGCCCAACAGTCCTACTACCAGAATAAAACCATCAGGATCATCCGCGGCGGCGAGCCCGGCGGGTCCGGTGACTTGCAGGCGCGAGCGCTGATTCCTTTTTTGAAGAAACATATTCCCGGCGACCCGACGATCATTGTCGAGAATATGCCCGGTGCCGCGGGCCGGAAGGCGGTGAATCACATTTACTCTTCGGCGAAACCGGACGGCCTTACGATCGGCGCGGTTGGCGCTGGTTTAGTCGCGGGTCCGATCCTCGGCCTAGCCGGATCGCAATACGATATCGACAAGCTTATTTATCTCGGTTCGACGGAAAGCGGCGATCCGTACGTATTCGTTAGCCGCAAGGAGGCCGGCTTCGACAGCCTCGACAAACTGCGAGCCGCCACGGGGCTCAGAATCGGCGCGCAGGCAGTAGGCCATCCTGTCTTCATTAGCGGTCGCATGTTCGCATTCCTGCTGGGCTTGAAAGAACCCAGGATGGTCGTAGGCTACGGCGGCCCGGAGATCGACATCGCTCTGGCCAAGGGAGAAGTGGATCTACGAGCGAATGGCGCGGATACCATCTTCCAGCGTAATCGTGAAGGTTTAGACAAGGCGACGCTCAACTTTCATGCTTTTATCACAATTCCCAAGGGCAAGTTCCCACAGGGATTGCCCAAAGCTCCGGAGTTGGAAACTTTTGCCAAAAACGAAAAGGAGCGACACTTGGTAAATCTTTTTCGCGCCTTTCTCTATCCCCGCTGGCCCTATATCGTCCCCCCCGGAACGCCCAAAGAAGTGGTGGGAGTCTTGCGCGGCGCGATGGCGAAGGCTTTCAAAGATCCTGAGTTTCACAAAGAATTCAAAAAGCTCATGACCAACGATCCGACACCGCTCACCGGAGAGGAAATGGAAGTCGCGATACGCGAGCTGCCGCGCGATCCCGAGACTGTCGCGCTGTACAAGAAAATGGCCGAGCATGGGCCGCTTCCGCCGCGGTGATTAGATAACCGTGAGGAGTGAATGGTGAGGAGTGAGGTGTGCGGAGTTGGATCTCCTGACTCCTTACTCCTAACTCCTAACACTGGGCGAGCGTTCGCCAACGAAGAGGAGTCATATGAAATTGAATGGACTGCGCATAAAAGGTGCCGCCCAAACCACGCTCATCGCGTTACTCGTTGGCCTCTCCCACTCCACCTTCGCCCAGACGCCCTTCTACCAAGGCAAAACCATCACGATCATCCAGGGCACCGAAGCCGGCGGCAGCTCGGACGTGATGACACGGTCCATGCTCGCTTATCTCAAAAAACATATTCCCGGAGAGCCGACGGTCGTGTCTGAATACATGCCGGGTGGAGGTGGAATCAAGGCTGCTAACCACATTTACAAGAATGTCCGCCCTGATGGCCTAACCATAGGTCGCGTCGGCGGCGGCCTGGTCGCAAACGCTGTCCTCGGCGAAAAAGGTGTGCTTTATGATTTGAGTAAGCTGATTTATCTAGGATCACCACACAGCACCTACCACTGGTGTTCATCACGAGACGAGAAGCTGGCTTGAAAAATATCGAGGCGTTGCGTGCAACCCCCGGTATTCGCGTTGGCGCGCAGGCGGTGGGGCATTCAAACTATTTCGTCGGGCGGCTGTTCGCGCATCTGATTGGATTTAAAGATCCCAAGTTCGTCGTTGGCTACGGCGGCACGGAGCTCGATTTAGCGCTGATGAGAGGAGAATTGGATGGCCGCATCAACAATCCCGACACGCTGATGATTCGCAACGCGGACTGGTTGGCTAACAAAGCCATCGACATTCATGCGATCATGGAAGTCCCCAAAGGTCTCAAGCAACCGGGTTTCGATCGTTTACCGGAAATCGAAGAGTTTGCCAAGTCGGAAAGAGAGCGAAAATTGCTGGCGATGATCCGGACCTTCAGACAAATCGGCACGCCGTCAATATTGCCGCCCGGTACGCCGAGAGAACAAGTAAAAATCCTGCGCGATGCCATGGCCAAGATGTTCAGCGATCCCGAGTTTCACAAAGAATACAAAAAACTGGTCGGCGAAGAACCCACGCCGCTGTTGGCCGAAGATATGGAGCGGGCAATCAAAGATTTGCCGCGCGATCCGGAGATTGTCGATCTCTTCAAAAAACTCAACGCCGCCGGACCGCTGCCGCCGCGTTGACGCTCCTGATCTGAACGTTGCATTTAAGAAGGCGTGGCCCCTCGCCTGCCCCATCTCGTGTGGAACCCAACTGAATCGGCCCTTACCTTGCAGGCTGCCTTTACCGATATTAATATCGGAAAGAACAGATCCGTATATTTAAATAGTAGTTAGCCAGTTAAACTGTGATGGCAAGATTGCAACGGCTGATATATATTTGAGTCAGGTTTCAGAAGCGAAGGTCTGGTGTCGCAATGAAAAACCAACCGCGTTACAGCAAAGAAGAGTTCGCCCGCCGTGGGGATGCGATCTATGAAGCTGAGCTTCGCCCCATTCTGGAAAGCGGGAATGAGGGAAAATTCGTTGCCATCGATATCGAAACCGGAGCCTACGAGGTAGACGGAGATGAATTAGCTGCCTCGGACCGCCTCTTGGCTCGGGTTCCAAACGCCCAGATATGGTTGAGGCGAATTGGCTCCCGCTACGCGCGTCACTTCGGTTCCTATCCACGATCACCAGCAGCATGATTACCGGCGTTGTCAGGGACGACCGCCAAGCTATCGTCCACCTGATGGTGCGTGGTCCCGCTGGGCAAGAGCAGGAGATTGAAGCGATCATCGACACAGGCTTTGATGGGTGGCTGAGCCTCCCGTCTTCTCTTGTTGTCCGCCTCGGCTTAGTTTGGCATCGGCGTGGCCGTGCACTTTTGGCAGATGGCAGTGAAAGCGTTTTTGACATCTATGAAGCCACGGTGGATTGGGACGGGGAGATGCGACGCATTCCCGTGGACGAGGTCGAAACCGTTCCGCTACTTGGAATGTCTCTGCTTGAAGGCTATGAGCTTACTGTCCAGGTGCAACCTGGCGGGAACGTCACCATAAGAGCGTTATAGCAAGCAAAAAGTGGCTAACCTTTAGGTGGAGACGGACGCGGCGGACCGCGCCTCTCACCCATAACGTTAGAAGATCTTACCAAATTCAAAGTCCATCAACCGGACCCTAAGGAGGATTACGCCATGACGTCAGTTCCATCTGTTGCCGAGGCTGTCACCGAACTTGTCAGTAAGTTTTCCGGGCAACTTCTACAGCCCACCGATGCAGGTTACGAGGAAGCCAGAAAAGTCCATAACGGCCTGGTGAACAAGCGGCCCGCTTTGATCGCGCGCTGCCGCGGCGTAGCCGACGTCGTCGACGCCGTGACCCTCGCGCGCAAGCTGAACCTCGAAGTCGCCATCCGTGGCGGCGGCCATAACGTGGCGGGACGCGCGACCGTCGAAGGCGGGCTGATGATCGACCTAATGCCGATGAAAGGCATTCACGTCGACCCCTATGCCCGTACCGTGCGGGCCCAGGGCGGCGTCACTTGGGCCGAGCTTAACCGCGAGACGCAGCTGCACGGTCTGGCGGTCACCGGCGGCGTGGTGTCTACCACGGGAATCGCTGGGCTCACCCTCGGCGGTGGTCTAGGCTGGCTTATGAGCAAATACGGCTTGGCGCTCGACAATCTTCGCTCGGTCGAAATCGTCACCGCCGAAGGCAAGGTGTTGCGGACAAGCAAGGATGAAGATTCCGATCTGTTCTGGGCAGTTCGAGGCGGCGGTGGAAATTTTGGCGTGGCGACTTCCTTCGAATATCAGCTTCACCCAGTCGGCCCGACGATCACAGGCGGCTTGATCGCGCATCCATTTGACCGCGCTCGCGACGTGCTCAGGTTCGTCCGGGATTTCGCTACCAAGCTGCCCGATGAGTTCGCGGTGTTCGGGGGCCTTATTCATGCCCCCGACGGCTCCGGCACAAAGCTCGCGGCAATAGTGGCGTGTCACTGTGGGTCCCGTGCCGAGGGCGAAGCGGCGACGCGGCCGCTCAAGCAATTCGGTACCCCGCTCATGGACGCCATCGGCCCGATGCCTTACTGTCAGCTCAACGGCATGCTCGATGGCGCCTATCCGAAAGGAGCGCTCAACTACTGGAAGTCGAGCTTTCTAGCGCAACTGAGCGACGCTGCTATCGACATGCTGGTCGATTGCTTCGCCCGCTGCCCCACGCCAATGGGTCAGCTCCTCCTCGAGCACTTCCACGGAGCTGTAACCCGCGTAAACGTCACCGACACGGCTTTCCCGCACCGCGCGGACGGTTACAACCTTGTCGTGCTGTCCGAATGGATGGAGCCGAAAGATACCGATCAATGTGTCGCGTGGGCGCGGGAAACGTACGCAGCGATGGAGCCCTTCGCCGGCTCTGGGCGCTATGTGAATTACTTGGGCGACGACGAGGCAGGCGATCCAACCGCCGCAGCCTACGGAACCAACTACCGGCGACTTCAGGAGATCAAGACGGAATACGACCCGAGCAATTTTTTCCACATAAATCAGAACATTCGCCCGTTGTCTTAAATCGCGTTGCGCGAGCGAAGGGGTGATCGCGCCTTGAAGAGTGATGGACTCATTCTTATCGCAAGCTGGTCAACATGACGCCGAAGAAAACGCTCCGTGACTAAGTCCTGCGGCATCATCCCTTGCAGGCGGTCTTTGCCAATATTAATATCGCGCAATATAGTTCTCTATATTATAGCTAGCCGTTGATCTTGTGACCCCCCGACCGCCTTGACCAATGCAATTCCCGCTTTCTCTTCCATTGGGACCATGCTGGGAGCTCGAGGAACGCACGGTGGACAGCACAACATTTCTACAATCGCTCGCATCAACTTTCCCTGAGGCGACCACTGCGTACTTCGAGGGCTCGTCAATTGCTCCGGATATCGTCCAGATCTTCGAGCGGCATACAGACCCCGGTCCATATCTTCCGGAGCCGCAAACGCTCTGGTCAACCGGTACCATCCTGCGGTTCCGGTGTGTTTTTACGCCTGCACTATGTGAAGCTCTAGCCAGCGCCTCGCTGCATCACGCCGAGCCCGAGCTCTTTGACCATCTTTTTCTCTATGCTGATCGCGAAACGCTGCTCGAGTGGCCGGACGCGTTCTCAAACTGCATGTGGATCGCCTCTTCCATCCCGGAGTCGCGTATAAACGCTTTCGCCGCCAGTCTAGGGGTGCGGTATAAGTATGCAGATCACGGCTAACTGAACCTTCGAGTCCGACGCCGCTGGCGCGGCTTGCTTCAGCCAGACCGTTAAAAATTGCCGAGGCCAACCCAACCGCCCATATCTATCGCACCGCCGCCCCTACCCACGTTCTCCGATAGATGATAGGTATCGGCCCATGCGGCTTGATCTCGGTCTCATTCATATAAAAGACGTCTGCTTTGGCGCGAAGACATCGATCGCAGCCGATATTTTGTCGATCGATCGCCAAGAGCTTATCTCTCTTCTCGAACAGGAACCTCTCTTCGAACGAGTCGAAATCGAATTGGCGCGTCCGGGAGATTCCTGCCGCATCATTCGCGTGCTCGACGTTGTCGAACCACGCTATCGATTAGACGGGCCGAATTTCCCCGGCGCGCTCGAGCCGAACGGCCTCGTCGGCGATGGACAAACGCGCGCGCTCAAAAACGTCGCGGTGATCGAGACCGACCAACTCGCAACCCGCTCCCGAAACATGATCGATATGTGCGGTCCAGCCACAGATTACTCGCCCATCGGCAACACGCACAACGTCGTCTTGCTGCCCTACCCGAAGACAGGCGCTGACAAAGACGATTATCGCCTGGCCGTGAAAAAAGCCGGTTTGAAAACCGCCGTATACCTCGGCGCAGCCGCTAAAGATGTCACGCCTCACGAAACCCAAGTTTTCGAGCTGCCGCCGGTTGCACTCAATCAAGGACCGAAAGATCTGCCACGGATCGCTTACATTTTTCCGATGCACTCGCACCAGCATCCGACACAACAGAACGAAACGGTCTTCTATGGCAGCAACATCCAGGGCTTCATGCCGACCATCGTTCATCCCAATGAGATCCTCGACGGCGCGTTGATGTTTTCCTATTCGGCATTTACCTGGTTCGCGCAGAACCATCCGATGATTTACGAACTCTACCGGCGCCACGGCGTTGACCTCTGGTTCGCCGGCGTCGTGCTCACCGTCGCGCCGGTAACCATTGCTGAAAAGGAACGCAACACCGCCCTCGCCGCGCGTCTCGCGAAAGAAGTCTTAAGCGCCGATGGCATCATTGCCACCAAGATCGGCGGCGGCGCCGTCGATACTGACTTGATGATGATCTACACGCGCGCCGAAGAGATGGGCATGAAAGCGACCTTGATCATCATGGAGCGCTACCCCGACACCGGCATCACCTTCGTACCGCAAAATGTAAACGCGCTCGTCACGCCCGGCTTGACGCGCGATGCGATTACGCTGCCGGCTGTCGAGCGTGTCATCGGCGGCGACACGGTCGCCCTGGACAATGCCAACCCGGACAACAGCAATCCGGGGATAACGCTGGTGCCGGCTCAGGAAAAGTTAAACCTCTGGATCGGCGATATCGTCGGCGCCATCAGCCAGATCGGCGCATCGCGGCTGACAACGTATATGAGTTAAATAATAGAGCGTAAGGAGTGAAGGGTGAGGAGTAAGGTGTTTCCCGTCGCCTCACTCCTGACTCCTCACTCCTAACGCCAAAGGGAAATGCGCCATGAACCAGAAAATTCGCGTCGTCCACTATCTGAATCAATTCTTCGCGCAGATCGGCGGCGAAGAAAAAGCCGACGTTGGCCCGGGATTCAAAGATGGGCCCGCCGGGCCGGGACGGGCGTTGCAACAAGCCCTCGGGGAAAACGGCGACGTTATCGCGACGATCTTTTGCGGCGATAACTACTTCGCCGAAAACCAAGACACTGTCGTCAACGAATTGATCCGGCTGCTCGCCGAGCGCAAGCCCGATCTGCTGATTGCCGGCCCGGCATTCGAAAGCGGCCGCTATGGAATCGCCTGCGGCGCCATCTGCCAAGCTGCGCAGCAGCGGCTCGGCATCGCCGCGGTGGCTGGTATGGATGCGGATAATGTGGGCGCCGGCTTGTATCGCAAAAATATCTACATCGTGAATTCAGGCGAGACTGTTGCGCGTATGGTGCCGACGCTCCAGCGCATGGCCGCGCTGGGATTGAAATTGGCGCGCGTCGAACCAATCGGCAAGCCGGAACAAGAAGGTTATTTGTCGCGTGGCATCAAGCGCAACGAGTTCGCCGCCAAGCCGCCCGCCGAGCGCGCCGTTGACATGTTGCTCACCAAACTTCGCGGCGACGAATTCAAATCCGAAATCGCGCCGCCGAAATTTACCGCGAGCAAAGCTGCCGCTCCGTTGCGCGATCTCAAATCGGCGGTCATCGCATTGGTCACCGACGGCGGCTTGGTGCCCGAAGGCAATCCGGACAAAATCGAGCCCGGTCGTCCGACGCGCTTCACGACGATTTCCATCGCGGGTGTTAATTCACTCGATGCCGACAAATACGACGCCGTACACTCCGGTTACGACACCGCCATCGCCAACCGCGACCCAAACCGTCTCGTGCCTCTGGATACCATGCGCGACCTAGAACGAGAAGGCGTGATCGGCAAGCTCCATGAGTTCGTGCACTCTACAGGCGGCGCTCACGCGGCAGTGGACAACGCGACGAACATCGGTCAGGGGATCGCGGCGCGTCTTAAGGCTGCCGGAGTCACTGGCGTCATTCTCACCTCGACGTGAGGCTCCAGCACACGCTGCGGCGCAGCGATCAGCAAAGAAATCGAAAAACTGGAAATTCCGGTCACACAAATCTGCACGATGATCCCGGTGGCGAAGGAAGTCGGCTCGATGCGCGCTTTTCCTTCCGGCGGCATTGTCAGTCCGACGGGCAATCCTGAGCTTTCACCGGAGAAAGAAAAAGCCTTCAGGCGTGAGTTGATTCTCCGCGCGCTGCAAACATTGCAGGAGGAAATTTAGAGTTACTGACTGCTTCGGGACAACCGCAAAGGGCGCAAAGGACACAAAGTAGGAAGATTCAGAGCCGGAAATTGGCCGCAAAGAACGCAAAGTACGCAAAAGAAGTGTAGGGGCGACCGGCTGGTCGCCCTTGGGTTCGAGAATCGGGCACCTTAAATTTTGCCTGCCCCCAAGGCTGTAGCCCGGATGTAACTGAGCGGAATAACGATCCGTTGAGGATCGGGGTCGAGTTTTAAATTTACCGATTTGAGATCTATTTGGCTTCGGTTTGTTTCGGATTTGGTGCTTCGGATTTCGAATTTATCTTCGGGATTTTTCGGGCGTCCTGGTGTGGTCACTCGTACCCTGTCAAGCTGTTTAAACGGGTTCACGATTTGAACGGAGCGCGGTTCGACGAACTCACCGCCCTGAGCAATGTCGAAGGGTAGCGGTTGAACGGCTTGAACGTTTTGAACCTTCATTGTGTGGCGTGAATCAAAATTGATACGGGGCATAGCAAAACAACAACACCTCTCATTGTCTGGATATCCTTGGCTCGGTCCAGGGCTGCAAATTCCGCCGCAATTACAATACCTTTCATCACCGCTCCCATTCCCGCATGGTTGGCATCAGACGTGCTCTAACGCACTGCGAGTAAAATTCTTGACTTGTTCCTGTAGCAGTGAAAAAAGGTGAAAGTTTCGTGACTCGCCCGCCGGACTTGGTTGGGCGCCAGCTCCGCTGAGAGCCCAATCTCCGGCTATTTCGTTTCTGGACGACCTTTAAGTTTTTGGAGGAAACGATGCCGGCGAAATTCTTTTCCTACCTAGTCGCCGCGGCCATTCTAACTGCGATCGATCCTGCGATAGCGCAGCAACCCCCTAGGATCCCACGTATAGGACTTGTGCCAGTGAGTGGCAATCCCAACACCCCGGGGCTTCTCGTTGAAGCATTCCGGGGAGGGTTGCACGACCTTGGTTACATCGAGGGAAAGAATATCCTGGTCGAATATCGCTACCCCGGGGAAGAGCCGGACCGGCTTTCGGGGGCCGAACTCGTGCAACTCAAGGTCGATGTCCTGGTCAGCTCAAGTACGGGAGCGCTCCGCGCCGCCAAGCAGGCAACCAAGACGATCCCTATTGTCATGGTGGCTTCGTTTGACCCTGTCGAGTTGGGAATGATTGAAAGTTTGGCGCGCCCCGGTGGGAATATTACCGGGCTCACCAGACTTACTCACGGGTTGAGTGGAAAGCGGCTGGAATTGTTTAAGGAGGCGGTTCCGGGGATATCGCGCGTCGGACTTCTTGCGGCCCGGGGTTTTTTTGGTTTGAAGGACTATGAGCCTACGGCGCGCGCACTAAAACTAGAGCTTCAATTCCTAGAGGTACAGGGTCCGAATCCTGATATAGATGGCGCATTTCGAGAGGCGGCCAAGAGGCGAGTGAACGCGCTTATCACCTCTGGCAGTCGCCAGATCAATCGTTACCAAAAGCAGATTGTGGATCTCGCAATAAAGAGCCGACTGCCTTCTATGTTCGAAGTAAGCGTTTGGGTAGAGGGCGGTGGACTCCTATCTTATTCGGCC
>VBKY01000219.1 GCA_005879255.1 Deltaproteobacteria bacterium | reverse complement strand
GCCCTATGACGAACAGACTCAGGAAAGCCGGATGACCGAAAGGGTCACGTCCGGTTTGAAGCGGCGGGGGCTGGAGACGGGTTTACGGTGGAGCTAGTGAGGCACCGTCAGACGGTAACAGATAGGCTTCACCTACGAGATACCGCGCCAGTCCTCGACCCTACCTATTCTCCAAAGTGGTCTTCTGGTTCAAATCGCAAGTATCGCGCCTGACCCCTTTCCTATGCCCTGACCCCTTTCCTGTGCTTTCCTGTGCTAGGTGTCGATATTGCGCAGGCGGCGCGCGAATTTTGCGACTAGCAGCACGGCGGCCGAACCGAGGCAGCCGCCGAGGATCAATGCGCCGGGCACGCCGATGAAGCTTGCTGCGGCTCCGATCTGCGCATGGCCCATGTAAGTACCAGCGGACATGAAGACTTGATCAAAGCTTTTCACCCGGCCTCGCATCCGGTCGGGTGTAGTGAGTTGCACCAGGGTATCGCGCACTGTCTCGCCGACGGCGTCGACAAGTCCCAAACAGAAAACGATCAGCAGCGACAGCGTCAGAGAGCGCGACAGCGCAAAGCAAACCAGACCGATCGTGTAGAGCAGCGTGACGCCGATGATGAGCCGGCCTTTGCGCCGCGGATTGCCCGCAGCGAGAATCATGCCGGAGCCCGCGAGAGCGCCCAGCGCCGGTACGCCCAACAGCGCGCCGAGGCCGGCGGGCCCGGTGCCGAGAATGTCCCGGGCAAAGGCGGGCATCATGGAGCGATAGGCACCGAAAAATTGCACGCAGGTATCCATGCTCATCAAGCCCAAGATCACCGAATTCTCGCGAATGAAAGTGAATCCGGCGCGCACGCTCTGGATGGGCGATTCTTTTTGCTCCCGCGCAGGCTTAACTTGCCGACGCATGAACGCCAGGCAGATTATCACCGCGAGAAAACTTCCAGCGTCGATATAATAAGCCGGGCTGATTCCCAAAACACTGATCACCACGCCGCCGATGAACGGCCCGCCAAGCGTGGCGATTTGCCGCCAGGTGATATTCAGGGCGTAGGCCGAGGCGAGTTGCTCCGCGGACACCAACGCGGGGATCATCGCGGTGCGCGCCGGGGCGTCAAAGATCCCCACCGCGCCCGACAAAAACGTCACAGCGTAGATATGCCAAACGCGGATCTCTCCGGTCGACGTCAAGAGTCCGAGCGCGACGGCCAATAGCGCGGCCAGACTTTGCGTGATGATAAGAAGCTTGCGCCGGTCCATGCGGTCGGCGAGAACTCCACCGGGCAAAGAAAGGATCATCACGGGCAGCGCGCGAAAAAGCCCGGTCAGCCCCAATTGAAAAGGTGAGTTGGTGATTTCATAGACTTGCCAGGCCACGGCAACGGTGGAAATCTGGCTGCCGACGGCGGAGAACAACAAGCTCAGCCAAAACAGACCGAAATCTCTTTGCTGCAGAACTTGCCAAGGGGTGATTTGTGATTTCACGGGCGAGGGTTGATCGAAGAGAAAATTAACTAAGCGCCGGCGCTGAAGCTAATCGAAACCGGTTCTTCGAGTCAAGCCGAATTGCTTGACAGCCCCGATAGATTGCCGCTACAACGGCGCAGGAAATTGGAGGTCTAATGATTTTCATTACAGTCCTTTCCGGGCTCGCCTTTATTTTTTCGTCGACTGGCGATGCCTGGTCGCAAAGAAACCTACCGACCGTGCGCATCGGCATCGAAGCGCCCGCCGGAACCAACAGCCATTACTATGTATCGAAGCAGCTAGGCCTGTTTCAAAAGCATGGGATCAATATTGAGTTGATTTCTTTCCCCGGGGGAACAGTAGGTCTCCAAGCGTTGTTCGCCGGCGATATCCAATTCGCGACCTCGGATGGCGTTGCTGGCTTGTCGGCAAACTTGCGCGGCGCCAATCTTTATTTCATCGCCGGCATGATCAACACGTTTCCTTTCAGCATCCTTTCGAGACCGGAGATTCGCACGCCTCAGGAGCTGCGCGGCAAGAAGATCGTTATCAGTCGCTACGGCTCTTCGTCGGATACGGCGGTGCGCGCGGCGGTGGAAAAATACGATCTCAAGCCGGACAAGGATGTCATCATCCTTCAAGGCGGCGGCCAGAGCGAGCGATTTGCCGCGCTCAAAGCCGGCGCCGTCGATGCCGCCATTGTGAGCCCGCCGCTCAACCTGGCGGGACGCAAGATGGGGTTTAACGAGGTCATCGATCTATCAGAATCCGGCGTGGCCTATTCGCACCAGCAGATCGTTGCGATCAAAGATTATCTCGACCGCAATCCGGATACGGTTTTGCGCACTCTGCGCGCGCTCATCGAAGGCCTCGCGGCGTGGAAAGATCCGGCGAAAAAATCTTTGGTTATGGGCCATGTCGCGAAATACTTGAGGCTCGATCCGGAGAAAAACAAGGACCAGATTGAAGAAACTTATCGCTATTACAGCAAGACTTTTCCGACAAAACCGTATTCGACGGCCGAAGGATTGGAATTCACCGCGCAGATCTTGAAGAAAAACAGACCGGAAGCAAAGGACCTTCAGGCCAAGGATTTTTTGAATAATCGGTTCGTCGCCGAATTGGAAAAAGAAGGCTTTCTCGCCAAAGTGTTCGGCGGGAAATAGTTACTTTCAGTAGCGGTGGATCAGGATCACGACATTTTGATTGTAGGGGCGACCCCCGGTGGTCGCCCTAGGGAATCCGCATACGCGGGCGTGCCCCTTGTACAGCATTCCGGTGCGACTTAGAGAAAAAGCTCTTGATCAAAAAGTTCAGCAAACTGATCCATCAGGCGATTATCAAAATTGAGGAGTTAATTCTTTCCCTGTTTTGGTTTTAGTTACCGACAATGAGGTCAAGTCTTTGATCTTGAGTTCGCAAGAAGAATCTGTTTGCAGTGGAAGCATGAAAGTCAAGAGTAAAGACTTGCTCCGCATTCATGAGTCTCGGGCGGCACACAGCTAAAGGAACCACAAAACCAAGACCTTCGACGCTTATGGCAGAAGAGAAACTCCGAGAAGAAATCGCCCGTGGTTCACAAGACCCACAAGTTTTTTGTGATCTAGCCGAGTTCATATTGACAGCGGGACGCGTAGAGGAAGCCATCTCATTATATCAACGAGCGCTCCGTGTGCCCCTGACGGGACTACAAAAGGCACAAGTATCTACGGCGCTAGGGTGGCTATTTTATGAGATAGGAAGGGTTGCCGAAGCTTTGCTTCTAGCGAACGACGCAGCTGAAGCTTTATGGAAAGAAGCGGGCACTCCAGAAGTAATAGCCTGGCGCGGAGCAAGTGAAGGACTGCGGGCCCATTGCATTTTCTTCACGGACGAAAAAGCTGGAGCTGATGCAGCGCAGCTAGCGCTCAATTGCCTAAAGGGAGTCATGGTCGATGCGCCCGATTTTGTTAATATAGCGGGCGTCTACTACGATGCAGCGCGCCTCTCGAACTTGCTTTGGCACGCAAAGGATACAGTCGAATTCTGTGAGAAATGCCTTCAATGCGAGTTACGCGAGGGAGAACGGCTTCAATGCTTGGTCGTTTTAGCCGAGGCTCTCCGGCAAGAGGAACAATTTAGTGAAGCCGAAAAGGTTCTGGAAGAAGCGTTCAAGTTGGTCAAGGCTGATGTCGCAGCCTTGCCCAGGCTCTATATGGAAATGGGAATGGTAAAACGGTTAACAAATCTCCCGGCCGAGGTGCGTCGTTTTTTTCAGGAGGCTCTCCATGCGTTAGAGTCTCATCCCTACTCGAGTCATGACTCTCACTATTTAACGCAAATCTACGGAAATCTGGGAGAGTTATACTACGAAACCGGAAGGTACGAAGACGCAGTGGCAGCTTTCCAGAAAGTCCTTAGCTACCATCCGGTCGACAACGTTGAACACCGTAGTGCTCTTCTCTGGCTCGGGCAAACCTATCACGGTATGCGGGCTTATGATGACGCTCGACGTTGTTATGAACAGATTCTAAACTCGCCGCTTGCCTTAGAAGCAGAGCGAGCGTCTGCCCAAGACGGTCTGGGAAAGGTCTATTACGACCAAGGAGAATACGAAAATGCAGCTGCTACCTTCGAGGGGATTATAAAGATTTTTCCAGAAGATAGCTCTTTTCATTGCAATGCCTTGCTTTGGATGGGTTATTCATATCACGCGATTGGACGGGACAGTCAGGCACGTGAGTGTTTTGAGAAAGTCGTAGCATCGGGACATTCCTCGGAAGCTGAAATTTCTTCCGCGCGAGAAGGTTTATCTTGGCTCCGTCCGACTCCGAAAAAAACATTGCAGTGATAGGGTCGGGAGGTCGAATAGGTTCGTATCTTGACCTGAGACGTTCGACAAATCTAGGAAGGATTCCTCTCATTCGTTCGGAATGACAGCTATGGAATTTGTCGGCTCGAACCCTTCGGGACGGACTCAGGGCAAACTCCCTAAGAGACCTTGATCGACCGTCGCTGTTCGGCTCCGCAGGAACCATGATACGCCTCGATTATTGTGCTTTCCATCCGAGATCCTCGGGTGTGAAGCGAGAGTATTTGTCGACTTCTTCCTTGATCAATTTATTTAAATCCGCTGCGGAAGTGCGCAAATCTACGTTGTAACCGCGGCCTTTCAAGTTCTCCTTGAGCTTTGCTTCTTCCATGGTTTTTCTAATAGCGTCCCCCAGTAGTTTTGCCGTTGATTCGGGCAAGCCTTTTGGCGCCAGGAACGCGACGCTCGCGAGCAGATTCACTTGGGGGTAACCCTGCTTGGCGAACGTCGGCACGTCGGGGAGAACCGTCGACTCAACGTCGACGGCGAGGCCGATGAGCTTGCCGGCTTTGATGTGCGGTTGCGCGGCGACGTCCGACGCCATGGCGAAATTCACGTGGCCACCCAGCAAATTGGTGATCGCCTGCGCCGAGCCGGCGAAAGGCAGGGAGGTGATATCGATTTTCGCCGCGCGTTTCAACAACTCGACTTCCAACGTGAGGCTCGTCCCGGCCGGGCCGACGGCAACGATCAGATCGCCGGGCTTTTTCTGCGCCTGGGCGACGACATCCTTGAGTGTCTTAAACTCCGAGTCGGCGCGACCGACCATGATTACCGCCGCATAGCCGTGCAAGATCGCTATCGGCTGAAAGTCGCGGACTAAGTTTGCCGGAGTCTTCGGATTGGCCACTGTCATCGTGGCGACTTGCCCGAGCAATGTGCCTAACAATGTGTAACCGTCCTTGCGCGCGCCGGCTACTTTCTCGGCGGCGATCGCGCCGGCGCCGGCCGTTTGATTGACTACATTCACCTGCACTTTCAGAACCTTCGCCAGGTCTTCGGCGAGGAGGCGAAATATGAGATCGATGCCTCCGCCCGGACTCGATGACACAACGAGCTCGATGGGTTTGTTGGGAAAACTCTGAGCGTGGAGAGTGGGACTCAGTCCGAACACTGCGAAAGCTACGATTATAATCTTCAATCTCATGGGACCTCCCAAGCTGTTTTGTGACTCGCGGTTACTGTTCTTCCAACTTCTCGATGATCTCGTGCCCTAGCCGTCGCCGTGTGAGCAACGGGCTCAACAGCATGAGAGACGCGGCGCCCATGAAGAATGCCGCGATCGGTCGTTGAAAAAAAATTCCGACATGTCCCTTGGACATAATCATCGAACGTCGAATGGCGGTCTCCAGCAGCGGACCAATCACCAATCCCAGTACCATTGGCGCGGGCTCATAGGCAAATTTTTTCATGAGATACCCGACAACACCAAAAATAATCATGATCATGACGTCGCCGGTATTGCCCGAGGCGGTGTATGCGCCGATGATGCTAAACAGAATGATCAAAGGGAAAAGAAAAAAGTAGGGGATCTGCAGCACTCTGATCCACAGGCCGATCAACGGCAGATTCAGAATGAGCAGCATTGCATTACCAATGACCATACTGCCGAGAACACCCCAGAAAACTTCCGGTGAGTTTTTGATAAATAACGGTCCAGGCGCCAGGCCATGGATCATCAAGGCGCCGAAAATCAGCGATGTGACGGAGCCGGTCGGCAAGCCCAGACTGAGCAGCGGTATCCAGCCGCTGCAGCTCGCCGCATTGTTGGCGGTCTCGGGCGCGGCTACGCCCTCGATCGCGCCGCGGCCGAATTTTTCCGGATGCTTCGAGATTTTTTTTTCGACTGCATAGGCGGCGAACGTGGCGATGACGACGTTTAAACCGGGAATCGCGCCGACTAAAAAACCGAGAACGGTTCCCCGCGTGATCGGCAAAATGGAATCTTTCCAGTCTTGTAGCGTCGGCAGCAACCCCTTTATCTTGTTTTGAAAGACTTCTCCTGCTTGCGCCTGCAGATTGACCAAGACCTCTGAAACTCCGAAGAGGCCGATGACGACCGGCGTTAGGCCGACGCCATCGCGCAACACCAGAATGTCGAACGTAAAGCGAGGCTGGCCGGTGACCGGATCCAATCCGACGCTCGCCAGGAGACTGCCGCATAGCGCCATCAGCAGCGCTTTATCCATCGGGCCGTGCGCCAGATAAACGAGTGCGGTCAAACCGAAGAGCATCAGCGCGGCGTACTCCGGCGGACCGAAGTGAAGACCGAATTCCGCGAGCGCCGGCGCTAAGAACGCCACGCCCAAGAGTGAAACAGTGCCGCCGATGAATGAGCCGAAGGCGGCGATGCCGAGAGCCGGACCGGCGCGCCCCTGACGAGCCATGGCGTAGCCGTCGAGGCAGGTGATGACCGACGACGCTTCGCCGGGAATATTGACCAGAATCGACGTCGTCGAGCCGCCGTACTGGGCACCGTACGTGATGCCGAACAGCATGATTAAATAAGCCAGAGGCGGCGCATGCAGCGCCAGCGGCAAAAGCAGAGCGATGGCGCCCGCCGGGCCAAGTCCAGGAAGCACACCGACCAGGGTGCCCAAAAAAACCCCGGCAAAACCATATAACAGATTGAGCGGTGCGGCGGCAGTGAGTATCCCCTGGGCGAACGAATTAAGCGTTTCCACTTGCCGCCTTTTACATTAACCAGTCGAGCAAGCCTCGCGGCAGCTGGGCGTTTAATAAGACATCAAAAAACAGATGAGACACGAGCGCGACAGCAGCGGCGAAGCTCACGCTCGTGAGCCAGGACCGCGCGGCCACGACCTTCGAATAGAAAGCGACGAGCAAAAACGTGCAAAGAAAGAAACCGAGCACATCAAGCAAAAAAACGTAAGCCAACATCCCGGCGATGACATAAATGACGAGTTTCACGTCGCCGGCCATGGCCGACTCAGAAGAACTAACCGCCGAAGTCGGTCGAGCATTCTTAAGCAAGCGAAAGCCAGCGATCGCTCCGATGGTGACGGCAGCACCGAAAGGGAAAAACCCCGGCCCGGGTCGATTGCCCGTGCTCAAGCCGAGCCGATACGACTCGATGGATAGATAGAGGGAAAGCATCAACCAAAAGCCGGAGATGATGATTTCCTTCATCACGGGCGCGCGCCAAGTATCGAATGGTTGATTCGTCGGCAGTGATAGCTGTGTATGGTGGCAGGCAGGGTGAGCGACACAAAGTTAAGCTGAGGTACCGTTGCGTGTTCCGCCGTTGTCAAAAACGCGCCTTGAGCGTCTTACGACAATTCCTTGATGAAATCCGCCGCGCGTTCGCCGATCATCATGCTGGTGAGATTGGTATTGGCGTGCGCGACCGTCGCCATGATCGACGCGTCGCCGATCCAGAGATTATCCATGCCGTGTACGCGCAGGTGTTGGTTGACTACGGCCATACGGTCGGCAGAAGGTCCCATTTTGCAGGTGCCGACGCCGTGAAAATAGCTGGTGTAAGTGGAGCGGGCAAACTTGGCCCAATCTTCATCCGGGCTCGGCGAAAACAACTCGCCGCAGTACTGACTCAGGGGCTCGGTTGCGGCGAGCCGTTGGACGAATTTCATCGCCGAAATCATCGCCTGAATATCTTTGGGGTGCTCCAACATTTGCGGATCGATAACCGGCAAGTCGGCCGGGTTCGAACTTTGTAACGTCAATCGACCGCGGTTGGTCTGCTCCAGCAGGTGACATGAAAACCCGATCATGTCGCCGATGCCGGAAACGCTGGTGATGTCGCGCAGGATGATATGAAAATCGATGTACGCGCGCGCCGGATCGCTTTTGAAATAGAGCTTGAGCGTCGAGCGGCTGCGCGCGTCCGGCTTGTGCCCGCTGGTTTTTGCCTTCAGTGTCATCGTCACGACGGGATGATCTTGATAATTTTCACCCACGCCATCGAGCTGATGGACAACGGGAATGCCGTGCCGCTCGAGCTCGGCGCGCGGGCCGATGCCCGAGGCCATGAGAATCTGCGGTGAATGATAAACTCCCGCGCTGAGTATGATCTTGTCGGCTGTCGCGATGTGTTCGTTGTCGTCTTTTCGGTAGCGAACGCCTTCGACTTTTTTATCGTGGAGAATTACCGACGTGACTTGCGCCGCGCCGACGATCGTGAGGTTTGCTCTCTGCCGCGCCAGGCCGAGATAAGCGACCGCGGATGACTGGCGCTTGCCTTCCCGAATATTGCGCGCCGTCGGCGCGATGCCGTAGGGGTTGGTATCGTTTTGGTCGTTGAAGCGAGGCAGACCGAGATGCGTTACAGCTGCCAATAGGGCTTGCTCCTGGTCACTCAATTGCGCGTCAAAAACATGCTTTCGCTTTACATAGATCGGGCCTGAGTTGCCGTGGATGGGACTGTGCGGAAAATCCTGATCGGATTCGATACGCTTTAACACCGGCAGCACTTTGTCCCACGACCAATCGGGATTGCCTTGAGCCGCCCAAATATCGAGATCGGCTTTGATCGGCCGCGGAATCGACATCATGTTGACCGACGAGCCGCCGCCCATGATCCGTCCGGCGAGCGAGTAAAATTCGCTCAAGTCGTAATTGCGCTTGGTCGGATACATGAGGATGTACGGACTTTCGAGCAGCACGTTGGTCGCCTTCTCCGCGTCCGCCACGGTTTCAGGTATCGGCTGCGGATCAGGTCCTGCTTCGAGCAACAACACTTTCCGTTTCGGGTCTTCGGAAAGGCGTGACGCGATCACACAACCCGCCGAACCTCCACCGGCAACAATTACATCAAAGTGATCAGCCATGAGTTTCTCGATGGCGCGAGGCGGTCATTGCCATTCCACTCCGAGTTGTTTGAGCCGCCGGCGATATTCCAGCGCGGGAGTGTCGGGGCCCCGCAAATGCAACTCCTCGGCTAGATCCAGGGGGAGTTCCTCAGGCCGCTGCGATTCGACGATCCTTTTATCTTGCTCGAAAATCCGCCGATGCTGCGCGTTTAATTCTTCGTCGGTTCTGACGTCGCGATAGTTGCGTCCGGCGAGACGATAGAATTTGGTCTCGTGATTCGAAACCGGCGTGCACAGGTAGATATTCGTATGGCGCTCGACGCTTCCCGGTTGGCGCCGTTGGATTGTCACCATGAACGGCAGGATGACCGTGTACAATTGTTTGGCGGCGCTATTGGGGCGAAACTTGTTCACCGGTGTATCGATTTCATACTGGAAACCGCCTTTGGTTTCGGTGAGGGTGATCACCGGTGACTCGGGTTGTTCAGGATCGCCGAGGATGCCGGCGTGCACCCAGGGAAAATGGGAGAAGTCGGCGAGATTCTCAATCATCCGCGCAGCATTAGCGCG
Source organism: Deltaproteobacteria bacterium (assembly GCA_005879255.1). The sequence continues at coordinate 3,548 of VBKY01000219.1, read as the reverse complement.
CCACTGACCTTCCGAAGTGTAGGGCGCCCAGTTAAAGTTTGGATCGGCAAATTCAGCGGGAAACTCCGGAATGTCCTGTCGCGGCTCGTCGAGACACACCCAGACCGCCTTCGTGCGCGCCTTGGCGGGTATCTCGCGATCCGGCGGCAGCGACGGTATCCGCGTACAACGGCCGTCCCCCGCGTAGTTCCAACCGTGATACGCACAGACGAGCTGATCGCCGCTCACCCAACCCAGCGAAAGCGCCGCGCCCCGATGAAGGCATAAATCGTAAAATGCCGACAAATTTCCATTAGCGCGCCAAATCACCAGCGGTTGATCGAGCAGCTTGACCGCTACGGGTTTGTCGGTGACTTCCTTTGACCATAAAACCGGATGCCAGAACTGCCGAAGCGCATTCATAGGATTCTCCTATCGGAAGACTGCAATTTTCATATCCTCAACCGATGATTCGAGGATGTCGTCCGAAGTCATTGAGAAGACGATCCGAGTACTAATACGGGCCACCCGCGCGTTTGCGCGCAGCCGCGAATAACTCAGCGGCCTTGCGGATGACTTCGTCGGCGTCGATGGCGACAAGCTCGCCCTTGTGTTTGAGGATGCGCCCGTCGATGACCACTGTGTCGACATTGTATGGCTGTGCCTGCTGGACTAACAATAGCGCAGGATTGCCGAAAGGCGCGACGTTCAGGTCGTTGGTTCGCACCAGAATCAAATCGGCGCGCTTGCCGGGCGTGAGCGAGCCGACGCGGTCAGCGATGCCGAGATCCTTCGCTCCATCCAGAGTCGCCAGTTCCAAAATCCGCCGCGGCTGCACTTCCATGACGTCCATCGAACGCAAGTGATTGAGCTGCAGCATCAGCCGCATGATGCTGAACATGTCGGCGTTGCCGCCGACCGTGGTCGTGTCGACTGAGAGGCTGCACTGCACGCCGCGCTTGAGCAGATCGCCAAGATAGGGCAGGCCGGAGGCGAGACACGACGCCGTATAAGGGGCGATGCTGACATGACTCTTGGTTTCAGCGATCATGCCCCGCTCTTCCGTCGAGGCGCTGTAAGTATGGATGAGCTGCACGTCCGGGCCGAGCAATTTGTCCTTATAGAGCATTTCAATACGGCGAAATCTTTTGATCTCGGCGAGCGAGCGCCCGGCGTGTTGAGTAATCGGCAACCCTTGGCTGCGGGCAAATTCCCATTCCTTGCGGTAGACCTCCGGCGGAGTATCGCCGGCGCCGCGCGATGCAAAGCCCATCGTGAGAAGTCCATCACTGGATGGACCGAACCATTCCCGCTTCACCCGCGCGATATCGTTAAAGTCAGCCGTTTCGTTGGGCTTTTGTTGGAGATCGCGGCTAAAGCCGTAGGAAAAACGCGCGCGAATCCCGCAATCGCGCAGCGCGCGCAGGTCTGCGTCGGCGTATGCTCCGGAGATGATATTGTGCGACCAGTCATGGATCGTCGTCAGGCTGGAGTTGATCGCCTCGGCGATTCCCAGTTTGGCGCTAGCGTATGCATCTTCCGGCGTCATGACCGGCCCGAGCCGGCTCATCACCGGGAAATAATCGAAATCACCGTCAGCGACAATGCCGCGAGCGAAGCTACCCCAAAGATGAAAATGGGTATCGACAAAGCCAGGGCAAGCGATCCGATTACGACCGTCGATTTCTTCGGCGCCCGGCGCGTTAAGTTTAGTGCCGACGGCAACCAATGCGCCATCGCGCACGTGGACGTCGCTGACGGGAATGTCGCCGAGTTTTGGATCCATCGTGACAACGTAAGCGTTGCGCACGACAAATTCGCCGCGGGCCGGGAGTTTTCCGGAGGTTCGATCCACGGTCCATAGTCTTGATGATTGTTGCGAGCTGGTTGCGCATGCCGCCAATCCGACCGAGCTTACTGCGGCCGCTGCCTGTAGAAAGCTTCGTCGAGTAACCGTGTTTTCTCGACCCATGGTTCGGCCTCCCATCGTTGCTCTCGAAGATTAGTCAATCGTCCAACGAAGAGTCAAGAAATATCGATGCTGGACATTATCTCACCGAGTGGACTAATTTGGGGCTCGGCACAGCGGATGTTTTATATAGTGCACGGATGACTCGGCGAGCAATGTCGCCGCAGCGTTGAACCCCCGGGCGAACGGCAATGACTAAGAGGACTGGTAGTAGTTCAGTTTGGGAAAGATCTCTCACTTTGTTCGAGATGACACATGGCTTATGTAGTTGTCATTCCGAGCAAAGCGAGGAATCTTTCTCGATTTTAAGAGTCATGGTGGATTGAAAATGAACCACTACCAGAAGACTCGATTAACCGTCGTTGGACTTCTATTGTTGGTAAACTGCTGGCGCGCCGAGGCGCAGACCACCAAACTCATCGTGGCTTATGCTTCTCCCGCGGCGACATTTTGTCCGGGCTGGATTGCTAAGCGCGAGGGCATCTTCGCCAGATACGGTCTCGACGTCGAGATGGTATTGATGCAAGGCGCGTCGGTGTACATGCCGGCTCTAGCGAGCGGCAATATTCAAGTTCTCTACGGCGGTGGGACAGCGGTGTCGCGGGCAATCGCCACCGGCGGATTCGACTTGGCCGTGATTGCCACCGAAACGCGTTATGTACCGTTGCGGATGATGGTCAACGCGTCGATTCAAACGCCGGCGCAGCTGAAAGGCAAAAAGCTCGGAGCAGGACAGGCAGGTCTGGACGAGTATGCGACGATTCTCTATTTGGAAAAACTTGGCTTGGTTCCAAACAAGGACGTCCAGCTCGTCTATTTGGCAGGCGGTGTTCCCAGCCGCGCGGCTGCGATGAAGCAGGGACTTATCGATGGAGTCGCGGTGAATCCTCCCAACGAGTACGAGCTCGAGAAGGCAGGTTTTCGCGAGTTGGCTAATTTTCTCGATTTCAAAATGCCCTATGCCGGTGTGCCGCATACCGTGAGTAGAGCTTTTCGCGATCGCAATCGAAAGGTGGTGGAAGATTATATGACCGCCGTGATCGAGGGCATGCAGATCTTTCGCACCAATAGGGAGAAGGCTTATAAAGCAATTTTTGAATTGACCCGGCAGAAAGATCCGGTATTACTCGAGCGCACTTACGATTCCTATATGAAACAATACGATGCCATCGGCGGCGTGCCGTTGCCGTGGGAAGCGGGCATCGAAAGCATGATCAGCGGCTTTCACGAGCGCTTCAACCCGCAGGGGATCAAGAATCACGATGCCAAACCGTTTCTCGATCCGTCCTTCGTGCAAAAAGCAGTCGAGCGCTTGAAGCTCGGCAAGAAATAGACAGTCCGTCATTCCCGAATGCTTCTATCGGTGGTTCGACGGGGCTCACCATAGGCGAGACCGGAACTGGACCCCCGATTAAAACATTCGAGGGTGACGCTTTTGGAATAAACCTAAATCCTGCATCAAAAGTTAAATGAAGACTGTATCTCAAGGCCATTTTGTGCAACGAAACTTGATTTTCGCCGGTCCCGGTGAAAGCTACCTAATAGGTAGGGTTCACCGGGATGCCCAAGGGGCCTCGAAAACTGGTTATTACGTTTGGAA
>VBKY01000218.1:8250-21994 GCA_005879255.1 Deltaproteobacteria bacterium | reverse complement strand
GCGGGTGGTCGTGTGCAAATGTCCTGGCGCGACTTTCCGGCTACCCATGCGAATCGCCATACCCACGGTGCGATCAGGCCCGACCCGGTCCTGGAGCAATGGTGGATTGATGCCGTTTTGCATGGATACAAGTAAACCATTCTCGGCAAGATGCGGCATCGCGGTGTGGAGTGCATCAGGTGTGTAGTTCGAACGCACAGCGATGAAACCAATGTCGAATTTGCCCTGAATTTCGCTGGGATAAACAATGTTGACTCTGACATTGAAAGAACCATCGGGCACGTCGACTTGCAAGCCTTTCTCGCGGATGGCGGCAACGTGTTCTTTGTCAATATCGACAAACGTGATGTCGTGACCGGCGCGCGCGAGCCGGCCGCCGATGATACCGCCGATTGGACCGGCGCCGATAACGATCATGCGGTTGTTCATGGTCCCTCCTGGATTGCCTAGCCCTAACGCGGTCACGATATTCGATGGTCTAATGATGGTCAAACGATTTTGCCCAACCACGGACGGCCTCGATAGATGAACTGTCGATGTTCATTAGGTAGGGGCGCGGCACGCCGTGCCCGCTACTTGAAGAACGGGAAATGGTGGATTAAGTACGTCGGAGCGACAAGTGACATTTGTTTGCCTTGAAAGGACCGAGCATGAAACGAGTTTTGCTGGGACTTCTTGTTTTTCTTATTTGGGCCAATCAACTCTGCGCAGCCGATCGTGTTCGTATCGGTTACAGTTCCATCAGCGGTGCTTACACACCGATTTGGGTGGCGCACGACGCCGGCTACTTTGCTAAAGAAGGTCTGCAGGATGACATCATTCTCATTCCCAGCGGCACGCAGCTCGCGCAGGTGACCGTAGCAGGAGAGATCGAAATCGGCTCGCTCAACGGCAGCTCGGCGATTGCCGCGGCGTTACAAGGCGCCGATCTCAAGATAATCGGCAACTCCGGCAACAAGATGGTCTTTTCGCTCTACGTTCGACCGGAGATCAAAAGCGTTGAGGGATTAAAGGGCAAAAAGATCGGCATTACGCGCTTCGGTTCGGCGCCGGACATTTCAATTCGTTACGCGCTCAGAAAGTACAACATCAATCCCGATAAGGATCTCACGCTGATTCAGCTCGGATTCATGGCGACAGTGGCCGCCGGATTGCAGGGCGGATCAATCGAGGGCGGGGTGGTATCGCCGCCGACGCAGTTCGCGATCGATAAGGCCGGCTTCAAAGAACTGATCAGTATCACCGACATGGATTTCGCCTTTCCCAATCCTGCTCTGGTGGCAGTGGGATCCATCATTCGCGGCAAGCCAGACGTGATTAACCGGTTCATCCGCGCCTACACCCGAGGCATTCATCGAGCGCGCAACGATCGCGAATTCACTTATAAATCGATGGCCAAGTATACCAAGATTCAAGACCTCGAAGTACTGCGCAAGGCGTACGATTTCTATATGAACAAGGTTTTAGAAAAAGCGCCCTATGTCAACATGGTCGGTGTGCAGAACGTGTTGGACGATCTGGCTAAGTCGGTTCCCGCCGCAAAGAACGCCAAGCCCGAGCAATTCGTCGATCTTCGATTCCTCGACGCGCTGGAAAAAAGCGGATTGTTGAAGGAGTTGTATCCGTAGATTTTTCGTGCAAAAGGGCGACCGCCGGTCGCCCCTACAAAAATAACCCGTGTAAATATATGGAACTTGGTCGTGTGAAAATCCGTCGGCAATCTCTTCGACTGAAGGATTACGATTATTCAGGGCCAGGTGCATATTTTGTGACGATTTGCACGAGAGATCGCCTGCCTCTATTTGGCGACATCGTAGAAGGCCGCATGCGCTTAACCGAGTATGGCCGCATTGTCTCGCAAGAGTGGGAAATCTCGGCGACGATTCGTCAAGAGCTCACGTTGGACGCTTTTGTAGTAATGGCGAACCACGTTCACGGTGTTGTCATCATCAAGGAATCGAATGTAGGGGCGACCGGCGGGTCGTCCATTCGACCGGGACCACACCAGCGCTCCTTGGGATCATTTCTCAGCGGGTTCAAATCGGCCACAACCAAACGTATTAATGATTTACAACGAACGTCGGGACTTGTCTGGCAACGCAACTATTATGAACACGTAATTCGCAATGAACAGTCTTTACATCGCATCCGAGAATATATTGCCACCAATCCCGCACGCTGGGATTTTGACCGTGAGAATCCAGCGGCAACGAACCCAGAACTGGAGGATGTGTGGCGCGGGTGAAATGAAGATGTGCGGTTGGCGAATTGCAGGGCGACCAGCCGGTCGCCCCTACAGTGACGTGATCCACTACGGAGAATGTTGATGGAGGATTTGAATGCCCAGCAACAACAAAACCTATGACATGCTGCTTAATCTGGTGAAGACGCGCATGAGCGTGCGCAAGTTCCGACCCGATCCGATTCCCGACGATACGATCAACAAAATTCTCGAAGTCGCCCGCTGGGCCATGTCCGGCGCCAACTCCCAGCCCTGGGAGTTTATCGTCGTTACCGACCCGAAGATCAAAAAACAGTTGCGCGACGCTTATTCGGAATACAATACCGATTTTATTTTCTGGATGGAGCAGCAGCGCTAGTACAATCTGCGCATCCCTCTTACCAAGTGAAAAACGATCCGCACGAATCGTTGCGCTTCAACAAGGCCAAGGCCAATTGGCATCAAGCGCCGGCGGTCATCGTTGTCCTTGGCGACGGACGGCGTCAGTGGGGTACCGTGATGGGCGCGCACACTTTCGGCAGAGATCAATCCCATTTGACGGACGGCCTTGCCAACGCCTGTCTTCTGATTCACCTTGCCGTGGCCTCGTTGGGGCTCACGTCCGAGTGGGTATCGATCCACATCGAAGAGCCGCACAAGCGCATTCTTGGCGTTCCCGACCTATTGAAGCTCTACTTGATCATTCCGATCGGCTATCCGGACGTGCCGGCGCGCGAAGGTGTACGCCGGCCACTCGAGGATATCGTTCATCGAGAGCGCTACGACATGAGTAAGTATATGTCCAACGAAGACGTCGTGAAATATCTCTATTCGTTGCGCGAAGCGACGGTGCCGATCCATTCCGCGTCCCGCGCCGTCACCGCAGACGAGAAAAAATAGATGACGCAGACCGACGTCAACCCCGTCACGGTCGAAGTCGTACGCAGCGGTTTGGCGCATATCGCCAACGAGATGGCTACCGTGCTGCGCAAAACTTCCTACAATATGATGATATACGAGGTGCGCGACTACTGCGTCGGCATAGTCGATCCGGACGGCAATATTCTTTCGCAGAATTTCGGCGCGCTGCCGATCTTTCTCGCCGATCTCGGCCCGGCTATCGTCGACGGTGTGCACATGCATGGCAGAGACGGCTTTCAGCCGGGCGACGTGCTGATCATGAATCATCCCTACGTTTGCGGTCAGCACTTGAATAACGTCGTCGTTTACACGCCTTTCTTTCATCGCGGCGAGCTGGTGGCGTTCCTCGCCGTGCGGGCGCACTGGATCGATATCGGCGGCACCCGCGTCGGCTTCGGCTTCAGCGGCACGCGGGAGATTTATGAAGAAGGCTTGCAGTTTCGCTCGCTCAAGCTCTACCGCGGCAATCAGCCTAATCAGGATATTTTTCAAATCATCACGGACAACGTTCGGTTCGCCGAATCTTGCCTGGGCGACCTGCGCGCGCAGATCGCCGCGTGCCGCGTCGGTGATCGCGGGCTCGGCGTTCTCGTGAATCGCTACGGCCTCGACGTTTTCCAGAAATGTGTGAAAACGATACAGGTCGCCCGTATCAAACCCGGCAGCTATGAAGCCGACGCGCTGTTCGACAGCGACGGCATTAATCTCGACCAGCCCGTGCCGCTCAAGGTAAGAGTCGAAGTCGCGGGCAGCGAAATGACCATCGATTTTTCCGAGATCAGCGACCAAGTGCCCGGCTCGATTAATTCCGGCCAATCCGGCGCGGTGGCCGCGGCGCGCGTCGCGTTCAAGTCGCTCGTCGCGCCGTCGTCGCCGATCGACGAAGGCTGCTTTCGACCCTTGAAAGTCATCATCCCCGAGGGAAAAATTCTTAGCGCGACGCCGCCGGCGCCGGTTGGCAACTGGAGCCGCACGTTGCCGACGGTAATCGATTTAATTCTTCGAGCGCTGGCGCCGGCGTTGCCGGACAAAGTCGCGGCGGGACACAAGGGTGACATGGGAGGGTATGCGTTTTTCGGTACCGATCCGCGCACGGGCCGGCGCTTTCTCTGCCAAACGATCATGGGTGGCGGCTGGGGCGGACGGGCACACGAAGACGGCGAAAACGCAACCGTGTCGATGTGCCAGGGCGACGTTCAAAATGCGCCCGTTGAATTACAAGAAATTTACTATCCTGTCATCGTTGAACACCAGCGCCTGCGCGAAGGCAGCGGCGGTGCAGGAAAATTTCGCGGCGGACTGGGCATTGAAATTTCGGTGCGCGTGCTCTGCGATGCATTTACCAATATCAACGTCGAGCGCCAGCGCACGGCGCCGTGGGGATTGTTCAACGGCGAGAACGGCGCGGTGGCAAAAGCGCTGGTGAAGCAGTCGTCCGATGATCCCGGCACTTGGCTGACCAAGAAACCAAATTATCGATTGAAACAAGGCGGCAGCGTGACGTTTTTCACCGCGGGCGGTGGTGGATACGGACCGGCGAAAGAACGGCCGTGCGAGCTCGTTGAACGAGACCGCCGGCTGGGCTACGTTTCGGCAACGGATACATAGGAGATTATTATGGAAGCGCAGCAAGAATTCGCCACGCGTTTATCTCAGGTGCGCTGGGCCATGCGCGAGCAGGGACTGCATACACTGCTGGTCTACGAATCCGGACGGCACAACTTCCTGCGCATGAACTACGTCGCCTATCTCACCGACTTCATCAGCGTCGGACCGGAGACCATGCTCGTCCTGCCGTTGGACGACGCGCCGGTTCTTTATTTGTCGCCGGTGTGGGATATCCCACGCGCGCAAGAAGAGTCATGGGTTTCCGATGTTCGCCCGTTCAAAGACTTCTGGACCCGGTTGGCGGGAATTTCAGGGAAGGTTGGTGTGATCGGCCGAGAGGTGATGCATGTCGATCTTCATGACGAGATTGTCAAAGCGCTCAAGCAAACGCCGGTCAATGCTAAAGACATCATCGAAAACATGGCGCGATGCAAAAGCGAGTTCGAACTGGAACGACTGCGGCGAGCGGCCGAGATCGCCGATGCGGGAGTTAGCGCTTTGCATGAGCAAGCGTGCGTCGGATTAAAAGAGTACGAGCTCGCCGCCATCGTCGAGTACCGCATGCGTTCTCTCGGCGCCGAAGACAATTTCGGCATGGTGGTCGCGAACAATCATAATCAGGCGCTTCATCCGCCAACGGATCGAGTGTCGCAACCGGGCGATATTATCATCGGCGAGATCACGCCATGCATCGGTGGCTTGTTCGTGCAAATTTGCCGCACCATGGTATTAGGCGAGCCGCCGCCGGAGGTGCGCGAGAAATACGCGATCCTCAAGACCGCCATGGGCTTTGGCATGGAGGCGGCGAGGACCGGCGCGCCAGCGAGCGCCGTCGCCGCGGCGATCAACGGTACGTTCATCGAAGCCGGCTACGAAAAATATTGCCGGCCGCCGTTTATGCGCGTGCGCGGCCACGGACTCGGCTGCGGCTCATTCGCGCCGGGGAGCTTGGAAGACGATAATCAAACCAAACTGGAAGAGGGGATGACCTTTATTATTCATCCCAACCAGTATCTGCCGGAGACTGGTTATTTGACGCTGGGCGATACGGTGGTTATGACGAAGACGAAAGCGCAATCGCTGATGAAATCGTCGTGGGAAATTTTTGTTAAAGAATAGATTGTTCAAGCCGTTCAAAACGGTCAAACGGTTCAAACCGTTCGGGCGATAAGCCCGCGTTGCGAGGAAAATATGATTTTCGGTCGACATTCCGTCCTGAAGCGAGGTTGTTCCACGTGGGATCCGCGGCAAGTGCCCCAGTCGGAATTCCAGGCGCGCCTCGATGCGGTGCGCAAGGAAATGGCGCGACGGAATTTGGATGCGCTGGTGATTTACGGGGACAACTACTGCTTCGCCGATCTTTGCTATTTGACCAATTATTTTCCCAAAGTGCGCGGCGGCATCGCGGTGGTGCCGCGCGCTGGCGCGATTTCTCTGCTGCTTAACATTGGCAGCCGTGATGTCCCGTTCGCCAAGACGCTGACCTGGGTCGAAGATGTGCGGGCGTCGAATCAAGTCGGAGGCGACGGCGCGAAATTGCTCAAAGAAAAGGGATTCGAAAAGGCTAAGATCGGCCTGGCAGACTCCGGGCAGGGATTTCCCTTGCCGCAGCTGGAAGAAATGAAAAATTCGTTGCCGCAGGTGAGCTGGCAGGACTGCCACTCGATGATCCAGCCGCAGCGTCTCGTAAAGACCGCGCAAGAGCTAAGTGCCATGCGCGAGGCCGGGGGTGTGTTAAAAGAAGTTTGTGACGGCGCGCGCGATTTTATTAGACCAGGAAGAAAAGAATACGAGATCGTCGCCGACATCGACCGGTTGGCGCGTGACAAAGGCGCCGAGGACATTCGCATCCTTGCCGGGGATAAGCGCTTGAATCCACCGAGCTTCAAGCAAACGGCGAATATTGGAAGCCACTGGGCGGTTTACCTGGCGGTACAGCACGAGCGTTACTGGGCCGAGGCGGGCCGAACATATATTCTTGTCGACGATGCCAAGCTTAAAGATGCTTACGCCAGAGCCCAAGAAATCGTCGCGGCGATGGCTAATCAATTGAAGCCGAGAGGTGCTGTGGCGGTGATCGACGAAGCCGCGCGTCGCGAGCTGGGTGAATTCTATGCAACGGCTTCTGTCTACGGTGTGGCGAACGGCATCGGCCTCAACCAATGGGAAGCGCCTTTTTTAAACAAGGAGGATGCTCGGGAAGTCGGAGCGCTTTCGGTCGGGGCAACGACACTGAACGAAAACATGACGCTGGCGTTGCGAGTGACGCTCGAAACCGAAGGTAAGCTTGTTCTGTTCGGCGACAGTTTTGAAGTGACGGCGGAGGGGGGAAAGTCATTGTCGTCGGATTGAAGCCGCCTCAATATAGACATTACGCCAATGAGAACGGTGTCCCCACTTTTTGTTCGAGCGCCCAACGATACGCCCACGCGGTCGTCGTGCTGTCCCAGAGCGACATACCGACCGACTCAAAAACCACCGTCTCGTTTTCCTTCTCTCGCGCTGGAATCGCGCCGGCAAGGACTTCGCCAAGTTCTCCAGCGATTTTTGTCGCGGACCAAGAGCCGTCCGCGATCATCGCCGCATACGGCTGCCGCGGCACTTCCCCGCCTAGCAGCTCCTCTTTCCACGATACAATCAGGCGCGAGCGCGCGACCGTCTCGCGCGGCAGTTGACCGCTCGTGATCGAAACAACCAACGCGCCGGGAAAGATCCATTGCGGCTCGATGACCGTCGAACGCGAGCTGGTCGCCAGGCTCACAATGGGCGCGTTCTCCACCGCCGCCCGCGGATCGTCGACCGCCTCTACGTCGGCGTCCAGCCACGCGCTCATTTCTTTGGCGAAGCTTCGCCGATGCGCTTCCGTCGGACTGAAGACCCTCACCTTTTTTAGCGCCGGCAACGCCCGGCGAATCGCCAGAATTTGCCCGCGCGCCTGGCGGCCGCTACCGATCAGTCCCAGCACGTCGGCTCCTTTCGGCGCGAGATATCGGCTCGCCACGCCGGCCGGCGCTCCGGTACGCCAGACGTTTAGCGCAGTACCGGCGACCAGCGCCAATAAATCGCCGCGCTCGCCGTCGAACAGGAGAATAAAATAGGCGTCCTTGGCGCCGCGAAAGAGCGCGTTGATGCGCATCCCCTGCCCCGCCTGCGGCACCGCGGAAGTCGTGATGCGAAATTTTTTGTGTGTATCTGTCAGGCTCGTTTCCAGGCGCACCTGACCGGCGACTTTGCCGCTGTTGAACGCGCGCATGGAATCTTCGATGCCGTCCAAGAGACCATCCATGGCTTCAGGATTACTGTATAATCGGGCCAAATCTCTTTCGCTTAAGATGATCGGCATAAGCATACTCTCTTTCTAATTCAGCGATTTTAACACCTGGTCCGGCGGTGTGGTCGATGGGTGGTTCAATCCATGATTAGCGCGTTTCAAGATCATCCTGCCATTAAGCTTAGGGTTGACATGATCCGCCATGACCGCTACTTTCCCAGGTTCAAGATCGTTCAAGATTTTCTCTCGAAGTTGGCGTAAAATAGGTTAATGGCCAGTATCGACGATACTAAGGCCCAGCTGTTGCGCGGCGTTGTCCAAGACAACATCGACGTTCTTCAGGGCGTTAGAACGCGACCGTTGATTCGCCGCAAAGGCCGGCTCCAGCTCTGGTTTTGGAGCGGCTCGCTGGCGATAGTCATCGCTCTTTCGACGCTTTCTTCATATCTCATTTCCAGAGGCAGCGCACCGGCACGGAGCGGTGCTACGGTCAGTCCCGTAGCGGCCGTGCTGAATATCGATTTTACACCGGAATCGGAAGTTCCCCTCTCACATCCCCGGCCGATCAATCGTGAAGCCATTCCGCTGGCGATAAAGACCATCGTCATCGATCCCGGCCATGGTGGCGAGCCAGGCGCGATATCGGAATCCGGTGTCACTGAAAAAGAGATTACCTTGGATGTGGCGCTTCGCTTGCGCCGGCTCCTGGAAAACGGACCCTTCGAAGTGCTCTTGACGCGTGAGAGTGATCGGCGCCTCTCCCTCGATCAACGCGTAGCTTTCGCCAATGAACATAAGGCTGATTTATTCCTATCCATTCATGTCAACTGGATGGAGCCGCACACCGTCCGCGCGTTGGAGACCTACTATGTCGGCCCGACCGACGACCCCGCCACGCTTAAATTGGCCAGCAGGGAAAACAAGGACTCCGCCTATGCCCTTTCGGACTACAAGCAAATCCTCGAGAAAATCTATGTCGACGCCCGGCGTGATGAATCGCGCGTTTTCGCTAAAACCATCCAAAGCCGGCTGTTCCGTTCGCTCAAGCCGAAAAATCCCCTGCTGCAGAATCGCGGCGTCAAAACAGCGCCCTTTGTCGTGCTGATCGGCACGCAGATGCCCGCCGTGTTGGTCGAAATCTCTTCGCTCTCCAACGAGGGAGACGTCGAGTTGTTGACAAAAATGGATTATCGCGAAAATATCGCGCTGGCGCTGTTAGAAGGAATTCGCGGTTACGCGAACGGCTTCAAGGCATTCGACGGGAAAGGCAGATAATTCATGGAAGAAACCAACGAAACGCTTTGTTTGGGAATCGACCTCGGCACTTCTCGTAGCTCGGTATCGGCGTCCAACGGTGAGCGTCATGTGATCGACAGTTATGTCGGCTGGCCGGTCGACATGGTCGCCCGCAAACTGGTGAAGAAACCCGTCATGGTCGGCCGCGAGGCCCTCGATAACCGCCCCATGTTGGACCTGCGCCGGCCATTGGAGCGAGGTGTCATGAAGGACGGATCAGAGAAAGACCAAGAAGCCGTCCAAGAAATTCTGCGCCATCTAATCTCCCTCGCCGGTATCAAGCAAAAGGGCAAGAATAAGGCGAGGGTGCGAGCTGTGGTCGGCGTGCCCGCAGAAGCCTTTCGTGTTAGCCGGCAAAACCTCCGCAACGCTCTCGAGGGGATCGCCGACAGTGTCATGCTGGTCTCCGAACCGTTCGCTGTGGCCTATGGCCTGGAGGCTCTGTTACACGCTCTGGTCATTGATATCGGCGCGGGTACCGCCGACTTCTGCGTCATGCAGGGCCGTTATCCCACTGACGAGGATCAAAAAACCTTGCCCAATGCCGGCGATTCGATCGACGAGCAATTAATGAAGCTCGTGCGGGAACGCCATCCCGATGCGCAATTTTCCATTCATATGATCCGCGAGTGGAAGGAAAATTCGAGTTTCGTCGGCGAACGGAAAGAGCGCTTGATGGTCTCGGTGCCGATCAAAGGCAAAGAGACTCAAGTCGATATTACCAGCGAAATGCGCGCCGCCTGCGAAAGCATTCTCCCCCCAGTGTCTGAAACCATGATCGCCCTGCTGACCAAGGTGGAGCCGGAATTTCAGAGCAAGGTTCGTAATAATGTGATTATCGCCGGAGGAAGTTCGCTCATTAGCGGCCTGCCCGAAGCCCTGAGCAAAGCGCTCGACGAGCTCGGAGGCGGGCGGGCCACCGTTGTCCATGACCCGGTCTTCGCCGGCTCCGATGGCAGCCTGGCGATCGCGCGTGATGCGTCGAGCTCCGACTGGGAGAAACTATCGCTCTGATGTACGCTTGAAATCAAAAAAGTTAGCGTAACACGGGTCCGGATCGACCCAAGAGCGTACCGATTAGTTTAAGGGAGAGCGAAGATGCGCGATTGGATTTCTGACCTGCTCATCTTCTCCGCCGGGATCACCGGCGGGGTTCTCGTGACGATGATCAAACCAATTCTTTCTGCCGCAAAAAGGAGTCGCACGGAGCTCGTTGTTGCACGGACACGAATTCTCGCCGACATGAAAGAACAACACGACAAAGAAATATTGCACGAAGCGTTTAGAGCCACCGAGGCGATTCGCGGCGAACTCGACAAAACCCGTGAGACCTTGCGCAAGACTTTGATTACCGTTCTGGAGCCCGGCGACGACCAGCATCATGGCCAGCACAAGACGGTCATCCAGCTTTCGGAGCGGAGGAAACCAAAGCGATCGATCTCCTAAAGGGTTTACGCACCGGCACAGCGCTGGCGCGTAACCGTCGAACTCCATCCGAAAATCACCGAGTTGTGCCCTCCGTGTCCACTTCGATTTGACAATCAACCGGATGAAATGAAAGATTGGCGGGCGGAGGGGTCCGTAGATGAAATTAACGAAGGGAGCTGTGGCGGTGGCGCTCGCGCTGCTGCCTGTTAAGGTCATGGCTGAAGATGTCATCAAGCTGGGGCTGTTCAATCGGGACACGGCGATTATCGTCGCCGAGAGCAAAGGCTTTCTAAAGCAGGAAAACATTCGCGTCGAGATCAATACGGTCACCGATTCGCCGACTCTGTTGCGCAACCTCATCAAAGGCAATTACGATCTCATCCTCAATAACGCCGACAACGTCATTGCCTGGGCGGAGGGCCAAGGCGAGGATCCGCAGAAAAACGACTTCGTGATCTTCCTCGGCGGCAGCCAGGGCGTCGACCAAAAGCTCGTGGTAGCGCCCGGGATCAATGATTTTAGCGCCCTGAAAGGCAAAGTTTTCGCCGTTGACGCTCCGACCACGGGTTACGCGATCGTCGGCGTTTACATCATGAAAAAGCACGGTCTTGAGTGGAATCGCGACTATACATTTAAATCCTTCGGCAACACGACTGCTCGGGCGGATGCAATGAACCGAGGTGACGCGTCCGGTGCGATGATGAGCATGCCTGACGATGACATCCAAAAACGCGGCTTCAAAGTCCTCGCCAAATCCGAAGACTACGTCAAACACTATGCCCGCGGGCTCGGCGCCACGCGCAGAGATTGGGCCAATACCCATGAGGACTTGGTCGTGCGCTTTACCCGGGCGATGATCCGGGCCTCCGACTGGGTGCAGGATCCGAAGAACAAAGATGAGGCGATTCAGCTGCTGCTGAGCGAAACCAAAAACAACAAAGCGCGAGCCGAAGCGATGTATGCGCAAACGATCAGCCCAACCATGGGCCTCACCCCGCGCAGCCGGATTGACCTCGAAGGCATCCGAACCGTGCTCGAGTTGCGCGAAGTCGCCGGCTTGATGAAACCGCCGGTGCCCAAGCCGGAAAAATATGTCGACGAGCGCTTTTACAAAAAGGCGCTGGCAACTCTAGCCAAATAATTCACGACCCGCGAAAGAAAAACCGCCGGGGCTTGGTCGCTTGAAATTGGAGAACAATGAAATGAATCGCACAAATCTTCGCTCATTGCCGGCAATTATGCTCGCGCTTGGAATAATCATGTGCCAACCCGAATGGGTGCCCGCGCAAGCGCCGCAAGGGAAACCGCTGACGATCCGCGGCAAGATTGCCGCCGTTGAAAAACAAGCGCTCAAAGTAACAACTGCGGCGGGCGACGTGATGGTCCAGATCGCCGACGATATCCGGATCGGCGGCGTCGATGCGGCGAAACTCTCTGACATTACTACTGGTAATTACGTCGGGACAACAGCCGTGAAGCAAGCGGATGGAACGCTGAAAGCGCTGGAGGTGCACATTTTTCCGGAAAGCTCGCGCGGCACGGGCGAAGGCCACCGGCCCTGGGATCTCCAGCCCGGCTCGACCATGACTAACGCGAATGTTGAAAAAGTCGAACAAGTTATGGTTGAAAAAGCGCAAGGACAACTACTCACGCTTAGATACAAAGACGGTGAACAGAAAGTCTTGATTCCGCCGGGCACGCCAATTGTGCGAAACGTGCCGGGTGACCGTTCGTTACTCAAACCAGGCGCCGGCGTCTACATTCCTGCCGTGCGCGCCGAAGACGGCACCATCACCGCGACCCGGATCACCGTCGGTGTCGGCGGTATCATGCCGCCGATGTGAGCCCCGTCGCGTCGAAAAAGTCCCAGTCGAAAAGTGGAGCTCTGTTGCATGATTCTTTTGCGCCGATTGTTTGCGTCACTAGCGCTGCTCCTGGCGCTAGGCGCGATCCAGAGTCAAGCCAATCCATATCTCGCTAAGCCGGGGGAAGCGCCGGTGCCGATTCGCGTCGCCGCCTGTGCTATCAGCGGCGGCTTCATGCATCTCTATACGGCGCTGGACAACCGCTTGTTCGAAAAGTACGGGCTCAAGCCGGAGTTTCTGCTCGTGCGCGGCGCCGGAGTTTCGGTCGCGGCACTCACGTCTAACGAGCTACAGTTCCTGTACTGTACCGCCGATGCGATCATTCCCAGTTTAGCCGCCGGAGCGGAAGCGAAGATGATCGCCTCGCCGCTGGTCGGTCTCCCTTGGGTGATCATTGCCCGCAAAGATATCAAGCGGGTCGAAGATTTGAAGGGTAAAGTCTTCATCGTCACGCGGCCCGGCGGCACGCCGGATACACTGATTCGCATCTTGATGAAAAAGCTGCATTACACCGCCGACGATTTAAAAATTCGTCACATCGGCGGCGCCGGGCAAACCGAAGTTTTCAATGCCTTGCTTCAAGACTTGGGACAGGCAACGATGGTTACGCCGCCCCTCGATGCGCACGCGAAGCGAGACGGCTTGAACGTGATTTACCATCTCGACGATCTCAATTTGCCGGCGATCTACAGCAGCATGTTTGCCAATGACCGGATAATCAGAGAACGGCCTGCGATCGTGCAAAAATTCGTCGCCGCTGTGGCTGAAGCCGTACATTTTGTCGAGAAGAATCCAGACAAAGCTAAAGCCTCCGTTAGCAAAGTTCTCGCGCTCAAGGATCCCGAGTCGGCACAATCAGCCTATGACGCCTACGCCAAACAGCTCGTCAATCGCCGCGTTGCGATCCCGGCCGCGCGCGTGGCGGAGACAATCGAAATTGCGCGCCACGCTGGCGCCAACGTGCGGCGCAAACCCGCGGAGACCTACGATAACAGTTTCGCCGACAATCTAGAAAAGAGTGGCTTTCTGAAAGAGCTCTGGGGCGGCGAAGCGCCGGGAAAAAAATGGTGACGTTCCCTGCGGCGAGAATTCCGCCAACCTCCGCGGTTGTGCTAAGTCTCACCGAGCAACACC
>VBKY01000218.1:0-8195 GCA_005879255.1 Deltaproteobacteria bacterium | reverse complement strand
TATCGGCGCCACGCTTTATGAGAGAAGGAATTTCTTCGTCCAACTGCGCAAGGAGCCGCGATTTCATACTTGAAAAACGGCTCCGGTATTGGCCGAGGAGCTTGCGTAGTCGATTTTCGGGAGGACACCATGGCGCGGATTAAACATATTGCGATACGAACGAACGACGTTGAAAAGACCGCCAAGTTTTATCAGGCAGCATTTGGTCTTGAGCGCGTGGGCACGGGCCAGAGCGGCATTTATCTCACCGACGGCCATTTGAACATCGCTATCTTAAACTTCCGTGCCGTCGTCGAGGGGGAGTCCATGAAGCTCGGCATCGACCACGTGGGTTTTCAAGTTGACGACATTGACGCTGCCGTCGCGCGTATCAAAGAACTCGGTGGAAAATCATTGAACGATCGACAGTCGGTCACGCCGGCCGATCCAGGGCAGCCGCAATCGTACTTCGAAGTCAAGTGCGTCGGCCCCGATGACCAGGTGATCGACGTCTCCAGCGCCGGGTGGATCGGTGCGAAATAATTCATCTTCCCTCTCTCTAGTTGACCGCCTCGCGGGCGCGCCGAAAATTGTTATCCCTGAAATCCGACAGCTCGCAGGTTCTGAAAAAAGCTTCGGAATGCTTCGAGAACCTCAGCATGAACGGAAAATCCTCAATGATATCACAACCCCTCCGTTCGTCCTGAGCGCCGTCGAAGGACTCCGAGGGAGTTTTTCAGCAATCTGCTAACCTAACCTAGCGTGTCCCTTCGCTCGCCGACGGTGATTCTCCACAGCGTCCGCAAACGTATTTCCGGCCTCTACTACGGCTGGCGCATGATCGGTATCGTTTCGGCGTTGCGTGTGCTTGGCGGTGGATTGCATCAGTATGGCTTCACGGTTTTCTTTCTCCCCGTCAGCGAAGAGCTTGGTCTGACCCGGGCATCCACCTCTCTGGCCTTTTCATTGGCCCGCGCCGAAGGCTCTCTTGCCGCGCCACTTGTCGGTTATCTGATCGACCGTTGTGGCCCCAAGCCACTCATGCTCGCCGCCGCGCTGCTCGCCGGGATCGGTTACATTCTCTTTGCATGGGTGAATAGCTATTCAACCTTTCTCATCGTCTATCTCGGCGTCATTTCGCTCGCCTTTACCGCAGGATTCGTCCATGCGCCCGCGGTCGTCGCCAACAGTTGGTTCATCCGTCTGCGCGCCCGCGCGATGACCGTCGTCAGCGCCGCCGTTCCGGTTGGCGGCGCCATCATCACGCCGCTGCTCGCGGTCGCTGTAAGAACTTTTGGCTGGCGCTGGGCGGCGTTTCTCGCGGGAGCGCTATTTCTAATGGCGGGAGTACCGTTGTGCGTTGGCATACGCCGTTCTCCCGAGAGCATCGGCATGCAACCGGACCGCGCGACGCCTCAGCGCGAAACGAATGGCAATGTCCATGAAGAAACCCAAACAAGCCGCAACGAGGATCCCGACGTCACGGCGCACGAAGCCTTTCGTTCGCCGATTTTCTGGAACCTGATTTGCTCCATGACCGCCCGGTCGCTCGCGTTCACCACTGTGACGACTCACTTCATACCGATGATGGTATGGAAAGGTTTAACCCAGACCGACGCCTCGGTTCTCTTGGCCGGGTTCGCCATTTTCAATCTGCCGATTCACTTTCTACTCGGCTGGATCGCCGACTTTGTCAACAAGCCTAAGTTAGTGACCATCTGCCTGCTTCTGGGAGTCATCGCCGTGCTGCCGATGTTGTGGACCAATTCGCTCTGGGCACTCTGGTTCTTCGCTGCGCTCTACACAGTGCTCGACGCGTCGATTCCGGTTTTCTGGGCATCGGTTGGCGACTTCTTCGGCCGCAAGTCTTTCGGTACGATCCGCGGCAACATGAACCTTTTCTACACCTGGGGCGCCATCCTTGGCCCCTTCGTCGCTGGTGCCATCTACGACCGCACCCAGAGTTACGCTCTGGTGTTTTTGGGAATGACGATCGCTTTGCTCATCGCCGCCGCACTGAGCGCCTTACTAATCAGACCATGGGCCGAGATGCGGCAATCGACGAGAGATCTCGTCTCGTAAAATTGTCCGGCAGAATGGTTAAGGGGATTATTAACCGTTGGCGCCTTGCCACCGGTGCGCTGCGACAACCTGCAGCATGGCATTGTGCGCCTGTCTTTCGGCGGGCTCGCATGTCCCGTAATCGGGATTGGTACAGCTCGAATGTCTGATTGAAATGGGACAATCAAAGCTTTTTACAATTGTTCAAAAATTTCTTCTAGACTCGAGCGCATGGGTAATGCCAAAGCCGAGCGGCGATAGAAACTGTAAACTAACACCGAATTGTTTACTATCGTGTAAGAACATCTAACAGGCAACACGTTAAAAATATCCGCTACTTCGATTGTTTGGACGGCTCCGGTCAACGGAAGTAGATTTGTAAGAAGACTTTACGACATGGTTGCATCCGGAGAACTTTTTTCTTTGATTTTTCTGCGACTTTTCATCTGGCATTTTTATTGCGCTTACTTAAGCACATTAGCCAGACTGTGTGTCCCCGATGACTGCGTTCATACTTCCCAGCATCTGGTCCCAATTCAAGTTCAATCTATTGCTGCAGATCTTTGATGGCCTCTTTACCTACCACGTGCTGACCCAGGGCGTTCCGGAAGCCAATCCGCTCGTCAGTAGCGCCATCGCTGAGTGGGGCGCCGTTTGGGGAATTGTCTACTGGAAGCTGTTCGCCTGTGCTTTGCTGGCGATGATCTTTGCGCTTAGACGTTGGCGCCAAGCGCTGGCCATGAAAGCCCTGATTCTAACATCGACCATTTATGGCTCCCTCTTCTTTATATCGCTCTACTACCTATTGTGGGAATTCTGCGCTTAATCCCGTCCGCCGATATTTGTGAAATCCGCGACCGGACAGCACACGTCGTCAAGTATGTATAAAGTCTTTTTTTAGGCGGTTAGGCGGACGGGAAAGTGCGATAGATTCGCGTCGCCGTGTCATGAAACAACGCTGCCCGCTCGGCAGCGGCATAATGTGCCGTGATTCGTTTAAACGCATTCCAGACCACGACGTAGGAATTCGAAAGTTTTTCCACCGGAAAATTACTTTCGAACATGCAACGATCGACGCCAAATTTTTCGATGCAGAATTCGAAGTAGGGCGCTAGAGCCGTCGCAAGTTCCGCGGACGAAGGTTTGATCACGCGCTGATGCCAACCGTATCCGGAGCGTACGGATCCAAAGCCGCCGAGTTTGACGACGGCGTTCGAACATTTCGCGACCGCGGCGATTCCTTCACTCCAATGCCGGAACACTTCATCGCGTTTGCCGGCATACGGACCGACGCCCAGCGGGGCGCCGATGTGATCCAAAATGATGGTCACATCGGCAAAGGCGCCTGCCAGGTTCGCCAATTCCGTGAGTTGGGGATGATAAAGCCAAGCATCAAAGCTCAAATCTAATCTCTTCAGCCACGCGAATCCCCGGCGAAACTTGCTATCGGCGAGCAATCCCTGCGCAGCTTCATTGCGCAACGCGCCGCTGCCGTCCCACGTCGTCGAGTGCCGAATACCGCGAAAGCGGCTCCGGCTCGCAGCGATGTGGGCTTCGAGCACGGGCGCCACTCCATCGCCCAAAGCGAGGTTGGCGTGTCCGACAATGGCAGACACGATTCGCGGTTTAATCGCCGGGTCGTTCGCGGCTCGCTCAGCGACGCTTTCGAGAAATGCGGTTTCACCGACGGGCTTGAATTCCTCAGGACCGGTTTGTCGATACCCATAGCCACACTCGACCGCAATCGTCGAAGCGATATTGTGACCACTGTTGAGATCGTCGAGCAAATCCTCCAGCAAATAATTTTTAGGATGCCGCTCCCACAAATGATGATGCGCATCGCAGATCGGCAGCGCGGGCGCCAGCGGGGTCTCGGTGGAAATCTTTGTCTCTCCGTTTTCAGTCGTCATCGTTTGATTTTGTTATCTATCGAATCTGCCATGCGCGCGGCAGAATGAGGTGAATCGCCAGCATCGTAAACACGCCCGCCGCGCCCATCAACACCACCGCCCACTGCGTGCCGCAAAATGCGGCCAACGAACCGATGAGCATGCTTCCTATCGTCATGACGACTTGGCCCATGTGAAACAAGGCGATCGCGCGCCCGCGAAATTCCCGCGGCGAATAAGTCTGAATGACGGTTTGCACCAGCGCATGTGAGCAAACGTTGGCGAATCCAACGATCACCATCAGGATCATCGACAGCTGGAACCAAGAGGAAGCCGCAAAGGCGACGACGCTCAGGCCGTACAGCGCGACCCCGCCAAGCATGAACAATCCCCTGGGCATGCGGTCGCCGAACGTCGCGATCATCACCGCACTCGCCAATGCGCCGATACCCATGGCGGTCAGAAGAAATCCCTGGCCGGTGGCGCCGACATCGAGGATGTCGCGGGCAAAAACCGGCAAAAGCGTGGTGAACGGAACGATGAACAGGGAGGCGAACATCGTGATCAGCAAGCCCGTGCGCACCGCCTCGTTTTGCCAGCTGAATTGCCAACCTTCGACAATACTGCGACCGAAAGAGACGCCGTGAACGGCACCACCATGAGCATTGGAGGACGTGCGCTCGGCGGCACGCAACTGCAGCGTCCAGAACGTGCCCAAAACGTAAAACATCGCCTGGGCGCTGTAAGAACCGCCGGTGCCGAACGATGCGATCAGCAAGCCGGCCAGCGCCGGGCCGGTGCTTCTTGCCACATTGAAGATGATCGAGCTCAGGCCGATCGCATTGGTCAGGTTTTGAGTCGGCACAACGTCGCTGACGATCGCCGCGCGCGCCGGTTGCTGAAACGTCTGGACGATGGCCATGCCGAAGGCCGTGACATAGACATGCCAGGGTTG
The DNA here is from genome assembly GCA_005879255.1 of Deltaproteobacteria bacterium. Next base: position 3,311 of record VBKY01000218.1, on the reverse strand, counting down.
GATCTGACCGGAAAAAATGAGCAGCGCCAGCGCCGCGAACATCGTTCCGTCAATGATCTGAGCAACCAAAATTTGCGTCTTGCGTGAATACCGGTCGGCCGCGCTACCGGCCACTGGAGAAAGCAACAGAATGGGAATGGCCTGCACACCGCGTACCAACCCCAATTGAACCGTGGAATCGGTCAATTCATAGATCAGCCAACCGCGCGATACCTGGTCCATCCAAAACGCCATTGACGTAAAAATATGACCGAACCAGAGCAGACGGAAGTCGCGGTATTGTAACGATGTGAGCGCGCGCAGTCGCAATAATCCGGAAAGCCCATGCCAAAAGCCTCGCGCAGCCGATGACTGATCGGCGTCAAGTGATTCGGCTTCGGACGCGTTTTTGTCAGGTAACGGCGAGTTCAGATATCACTCCGTAGCGGAAAACTTAGTCACATCCTTTTCGAATTTTTCAGCGATAACATCCACCGTCGATGGCACTTCGGAGGATTGGTTGATCAGGTTTATGGGGCAGTGATGAATCTTCCGTTAACCCATCACTCCCATCTCTATTCTCCTTTACCTTATGTCCCTCGCTCGCGGCGCCGCCCAGTAAAGCCCGACCATGCATAGGGTGCCGATGATGCTCATCGACGCCGCGGCCCAAGGCGCGCCGACGAGCGCGGACATCGCGCCGATCAGCAAACCGCCGAGCAGCAGCACAACATGCGTCATATGAAAGATTGCCATCGTTCGGCCGCGAAACTCCGACGGTGAGTAGGTTTGAATGATGGTCTGCACGAGCGCGTGAGAGCTCACATGGCAAAGGCCGATGACCGCCATCAGTACCATTGAAAGTGAAAACCAAGATGATGCAGAAAAGATCACCACCAGCATACCATAGAGCGCGACCCCGCCGACCATCAGCATGCCCCGTGGCATGCGATCGCCGACGGACGCGATAAGAAAAGAGCTGCATAGCGCCCCGATCCCCATTGACGTGAGCAGCAAACCCTGTCCTCTGGCGCCGACTTGAAGCAGATCGCGCGCGAAGACCGGCAAGAGGGTCGAGAACGGAATCATGAACAGAGAAGCGATGATGACGACGAGGATGCCCGTGCGCACCATTTCGTTGCGCCAGCTGAATTTCCATCCTTCGATGATGCTTTGGCCGAAAGTTTCCTCGTGCGCGGCCGCGCCGCCGCGCACGAAGCCGGAAGCAGAACGGCCGGATCTCATCTGAGTAGTCCATACTGTCGCCAAGAGAAAAAAGACAGCTTGAACCGCATAGGAAACGCCAGTGCCAAAAAGTGAGATCAGCAACCCTGCCAGCGCCGGCCCCGTGCTGCGCGCCATGTTGAAAACCACCGCATTGAGACCGATGGCATTCGTGAGGTTTTTGCTCGGCACAGTATCGGAAATCATGGCAGCCCGGGACGGCTGTAAGAACACCTGCACGCACGCCATCAAGAAGGCCGTCACATAGACATGCCATGGCCGAATGAGACCGGTGAAAATCAGCAATGCGGTAACAACATACAGGAATCCATTGGCGAATTGCGCGGCCACGACCTGAAACTTGCGTGAATAGCGGTCCGCCGTGCTGCCGGCGATCGGCGAAAGCAGCAGAAACGGTATGGCCTGGATGCCTCTCACCAGACCGAGTTGCAAAGCCGAGTCGGTTAACTCGTAGATGAGCCAACCACGGGTGACCTGATCCATCCAGGTGCCCATCGATGAAAAAATCTGCCCGTACCAAAGCAATCGGTATTCGTGGTGGCGCAGCGCTTCAAATGCGCGCAGGCGAACCAAGAGTTCGATCGGACGTGAAAGCGGTTGGGAAGCTTCTCGATCGCTTTCTGTCTCCGGTACCGTCTCGGCCTTTTTTTGCCGTGCAGGTGTTGATTGCAGAACAAGCTCCAAAACTGGCCGCAGGAGACAGCCGAGGTGTGGGGATGATCATTTGCTATAGCATGCGCGAATGAACAACGTCCACCCACCGACGAGAAATCACTGAGAGGATTAACGGACTGAAAGAAAAAGAACGCTCGTTCAACTCAACCCGGTACTCCAACACTCCAGCCAGAGCTTTTCTTGAGTTACCGATTCAGTGCATTCGTCGGGAGGCTTTTCGGACTTTTCTTGCCTTGCTGATGTCGATTGCACAACGTACTCCAAACTGGCCGAAGGAGGCGAGCTTTCTCGGCAGCCTGGAGTCAAAATCTGTTTTGCCTATAACACGCGCGCGACAATCGCGTCCACTTGTCGCGCTCAATTTCCGTGCGGCTACGACGCGCGATGCGCTATTTCGATTTGTCTGTCATCTGGGAATCCGCCGGCGCATTCGAAACTTGCCGCGCTAAACGATAGGCCATCCAACCCAGCACCAAGACGCCAAGGATCAAGCTTCCCCACAGCGCCCATGTCTTGTAATCCATCGGCGCATTAAGGCGCGCTGGCCCTGCCAATGTAACCTGCTCGCCCAGCGGCGCCGCTTTGACTTTAAATTCCGCGTCGGTTTTGTAGCCGGGAATCAGCGAATCGATTGAGTAGGCCGCGGATTTCACTTTGACGTTGCCGTACGTAAGCTTAAACGGCGCGGCGCCGCGCGCGGCAAAGACCAACTTTTGCGGCACCCAGCCGATTGAAATTACCGGCACGCCCGCGCCCAGCCCACCGCCCTTCTGATCGATGCGGAGCAGCCAATGACGTTCGCCGTGGCTGGTCAAAGCGATTTCGGGGCTGGTCACTTCAGCGTCACGATCGCGCAAACGATACGCCGTTGCCTTCGTCGCCGGGTGCCAGTCTTCGCTTGTTTTCACGCGAGAGAGAATCTCCAGCTGCACCAAACTATTCACTTGAGGCAGTTCGATGCGCAGCCGGTCGAAGGGGAAAGGTCCGCCGAGATCGTAACTGTATTCACCCGCTTTGGCGGCGATTGCCACGCCGGTAATGTTCTGCCAGACGCGGCGCGACGAAACTGTTTCGGCCGCGGGCTCAGCGATGACGGTCAATGCCTCGACAGGCCGTTGATTCTCCGGCCATGAAACGCGCAAGTATTTGAATTTTACGCCACGCAGTTCCACCCGATCCTGCCGTAATTGATGGCCGCCGAAGGAAAGCCGCACCAACGCGGCGCGATCGGCGACCGTGCTCCAGGCCGAGAGATCGTCACTGCCCTCGATTCGGATTCTGCCGACAAAGCCACCTTCGTCGCCCTGCCAGTCGAAACGCAATGCCTGGACGGCGTGTTTCAAGGCGCTGGCGTCCAACAAATAACCCCGCAGTTTGCCCTTGGCCGCACCCGCTTTAGCTTGGCCGTGGAT
>VBKY01000217.1 GCA_005879255.1 Deltaproteobacteria bacterium | reverse complement strand
TCCTTTGAAATCGAAGTCGACAATACCGATGACGAGTATCGTGTCTTAGTTGATGGGCGTAATTATCGTATCCACCTCGTCGATGAACGACGCGTGCGCGTCGGCGGGGCGCAATCGGGCGTGGAGCTTCAGGGCCGGCAAAGGGTGTCTGTACCGATGCCCGGGAAGGTCATTGCCGTCCTAGTGTCCGAAGGCGACGCGGTGGAGAAGGGGCAAGGGTTGGTGATCGTCGAAGCGATGAAAATGGAGAACGAGGTGCGTAGCCCGATTGCCGGCGCGGTCAAGGAGATCAAAGTCAAACCCGGAGAGACGGTCGAAGGCGGCGCGGTGCTCGTGGTCGTCGAGTAACACTATTTTAACGAATTTTTTGAGTCAAATTCTTGTCAGTCAGTTTCTTTCATGTTATAGCAGCGCACGATGATTCCGAAAAAATGTTTTTTTACCAAAGGCGTCGGCGTCCACAAAGAAAGGCTGGCGTCTTTCGAGTTGGCGTTGCGTTCAGCCGGGCTAGCGTATTGCAATCTGGTTTTGGTATCGAGCATCTATCCGCCGGGGTGCAAACGCATTTCCAAGGAAGAGGGTATCAAGCTTTTACGCCCGGGCGAAATCGTTTTTTGCGTCTATGACCGCGAAAGTACCAACGAGCCGAACCGATTAGTGGCAGCGTCGATTGGAGTAGCCATACCGGCCGATCAAGAACAATATGGTTACCTTTCCGAGCATCATTCCTTCGGCGAGACCGAAGAAAAGGCCGGCGAGTACGCGGAAGATTTGGCTGCCAGCATGTTGGCGACGACGCTCGGTATAGAATTCGACCCCGACATCGCTTGGGATGAAAGAGAAAATCTGTTCAAAATGTCCGGCAAGATCGTTCGCACTTCGAACATTACTCAGTCCGCCATCGGCAACAAAGATGGGCTTTGGACAACAGTGTTTGCCGCCTGTGCTTTTGTCAACGAGGACAGCTAAATACCGCTCGGCAACTTTTCGAATCGCTTCCACAAGGGCCAGGCCGTCGGTTGGCCTTTTTTATTCCCCGTTTCGTTCTCGACGATTCATTCTGAAGCGCGCGGCGTAAGCCACGGCGATGCTAAGGACATAGAGCAGGGTTAGCGGCACCATCAAAAGCACTTGAGAAATCAAATCGGGCGGCGTCAAAACAGCAGCGAACACGGCGATCGCCACGATCGCATAACGACTATGGCGAATTAAAAAACGGTGGTCGATCAGACCTACGCGTGCGAGAAAGAACGCAAGCACGGGCAGCTCGAACATGACGCCAAAGGCGAGCACCAGGCGGGAGACCAGCGACAGATAATCACCGACCTGGAGCATGGGCTGGATATTGATGGCTTCGTAACGGTGCAACAGAAAATGGAGTCCTTGTTGAATCACGATGGCGTAGCAGAAGGCTGCGCCGGCAATAAAAAACAACGAACCAAAAAAGACAAAGCTGCGAGTATAACGTTTCTCATGCTCATAAAGCCCGGGCGCGATAAACTGCCAAGCTTGCCAGAGTAAAACCGGTGAGGCGAGCATCACGGCGGCGACGAAAGAAACCTTCATCTTTGTGAAGAAAGCTTCGGTAACGGCGGTACCGATCAGCATCAGGCCGCGAATATGGAGACTCCGCACAGGAGCGGCAAGAATGGCAAAGATATCGTCGACCACCGCAAAACAGGCGAAGAAAGCGACTCCGACCGCAAGGGCGCTCTTGATCAGGCGGGAACGAAGCTCGGCCAGATGGGCAGTAAAGGGCATCTGGACATCAGACAACTGCCCGTTACCCTGGCTTGTGCTCACTTTTTCTCAGAATCGGAAGTGGGATTCGCTGCGGCTGGTTCGGCGGGCTTTTCCAATACCGAATCGTCTTTGACCGTGGCGTCGGCCGACGCGTCGTCGACCTCTCGCTCCATTTGCCTGAATTCGCTCTTCAACTCATCCGTGGCGCGACGAAACTCCGCCAAGCCTTTACCGAGTGCCTTGGCGAGCTCTGGCAGTTTCTTGGGTCCGAGAACGATCAGCGCCAGCCCCAAGATCAAAAGCAACTCTGGCATGCCGATGCCGAACATGAAGTTAAGGTATGCGATTTCGGTAGTCTTGGCAAGATTCGCTCATCGTTCAATTTGCAGTTTGCTAGAAATCTAGAAATTGCACCGTCCTTGTTTCTCGAGCTCGGGCACGACCGTGCGTCGATTAGCTCTTCGGCTTTGATCGCGCGAGCTGAGGGAAGTAACGACGCTGACATCTGCGTGGCGAGCTCGATCCCTTCGATTTTTAGATGGGGTCGCGGCGGAATCACTTCCGTAATGTAGAGCCGATAGAGATATTCGATCGCCGCCGCATCTAGGTTTCGAACGCTCTTGGAAACGAACTCTTCCGGCGTCTTGATCAAATAGCCGCGCTCACCGCGGAGCGCCCAAGCCAGTGGCGGACCGACCAGACGCGAGCCCGTCGACCAGATGCGCGGACCGCGAATTTTTCCGAGGTTTGTGCCCTGGCGCTCCGCGAGCGTCCATTCATCGTCATTCTGGGTGATATCGGGACAGGTGGTAATCCCAAGATGAAGATAAATCTCGCCGACGAAATCGAGCAGGTGACAGTGGCCGTCGATCAACCCCGGAAGAACGGTTTTGCCTTTGACGTCAATGACGCGAGCCTTACGGGGGATCGCGACGTCGCCGCGTTTTCCCACCGACTTAATGCTGTTGCCTTCGACTACGATCACCGCATCTTCGATCGGTGGGCGACCCGTGGCATCAATGAGCGTGCCACCTTGTAGAACCAAAGGACCACTGGTTTGCGCCGCGCCAAGTTGTGTCGCTAAATCAACGGCGAAAAAGATCAAAAGCACGCCGAAGAAATAGCGACGATTCAAGCATATCATTGGAAATTCTCCTCCTGGCGCAACGATGATTACTTGTTAAGGGATTCGATAAAGCCACTTTTCTCCAACTGATCGACGAGAGAAGTGTCGACAAACTGGTCCGGATTGGGCAGGGGCTTTTTACCTTGGAATTGGTTCTCGATCAAAAACTGAATTGCTTTCAATGACGGACGCGGGCTCTTTTGCAGCGTCGGCGCGTAGTCTTGCCAGGTACCTTCCACAATTTCTTCGTCGGTGATTTTGCCGTACTTCGCGAGGATTTTTTTGCTGTATTCCTTATCGGTGCGATAGCGGTGCATGCCGCGCGTGAAAGCCCGGAGAAAACGTAGCGCGGTGTCGCGCTGCTGCGCGATGAAGGATCGCGTCGTGATCACCGTGCCGTTGATATCTTCCACGCCGAGCTGGCCGAAATTCACCAGCTCGCGCATGCCCATCTTGGCTGCCTTTGGATAGAGCGGGTAGCTCAAGGCGACCACCTGCACGGCGCCGCTTTGCAGCGCGGCAAACGCCTCGGGCTGTGCCCCCAGGCTGAGAATCGCAACATCCTTGTTGGGCTCTAAGTTGAACTGCTTGAGCGCGATGCGCAGAACCTGGTCGGAGGTTGAGCCAAAAGTCGTAATCCCAGCCTTCTTGCCCTTTAGATCGGACGGCTGTTTGATCTCGGGCCGCGCCATCAGGCGAAATGGCGACACCGTCCCCGTGGCGCCGATGATCACGACATCACTGCCCGCAGCGGTTGCCGCTAAAGCTGCAGAAGCGCCGGCCTGAATGATCGGCGCGCTGCCGCCGAGCATGGCGGCGACCATACGCGTGCTGCCGCCGACGCGGATGAGCTCCACATCGAGTCCTTCACTGGAAAAATAACCAGCTTCCTTAGCGATCCAAGCGGTCGCCCAGGAGCCGGCGAAGCTGGGATAGAGAAGACGCATGGAGATCGTTGTCGAGGCGGAAAAACCGACCGCCGGTGACAGGACAAAGGTGACCCATAGCACTAGTATGCGTAAGCTGTTTCGAAACATTCATGCCTCCTAACTAATTGCCGCATGCGGTGCTCGAGAGGTCGGATGGCGTCAAAAGCAAGATTGCCGCTTCCAAGATCCCGATCGATGGGGACTTCTAGTTGTCGCGCTCTCATGAAGGACGCTACTTGCTTCGTTGGTTTCCTGTCCTGTGCGGTGTAAACAGGGGAGACGCAAAGAGCGGTCTCCCATGCAGCGCGAAGATACATCAAAGGTGGCGATTAAGAAAAGCGCGTCAGACGAAGACCGCAGCGCCGAAGAGGTTGACGTCCGATCCTTGCGGGCGCAGCTCAGCCCGGTTTTCTTTCTTACCGTCATTTTTTCGCTTAATTTCGTCTCGAGAATTATTCTTTCTCCGCTATTGCCGACGATCGAGAAAGAACTTGGAATCAGTCACAGCCAAGCGGGATTCTTTTTCTTTTTAAGCTCCGGCGGTTATTTGGTTGGGCTTTTATCGTCGGGCTTATTCACGTCGCGGTCGACGCACAGATTGGCAATCGTAGTTTCCATCGCTGGCATCGGCGTCGCGATGTTGGCCATCGCTGCCGCGACCAACTTGTTGCTAATGCGTTGCGCGTTGATCGGTCTCGGTTTCGCCGCCGGGCTATATCTGCCTTCGGCAATAGCCACGATCACATCATTGGTCGATAGACAACATTGGGGCAAAGCGATCGCGGTTCACGAGGTTGCGCCTAACTTGGCATTCTTTATCAGTCCGTTTATCGCGGAACTGTTTTTGAAATGGTCTAGCTGGCGTACTGCGCTGAGTGTTCTTGGGGCCCTGTCGATTCTAGCAAGCGTGAGTTTTAGTCAATTCGGCCGCGGCGGTGCCTTTCCGGGAGAATCGCCGGTATCCAACGCGTTTGGGACGCTTGTCCGTACGCCCACTTTCTGGCTTATGGTTATTCTCTTCGGCCTGGGTGTCAGCTCCACCATTGGGGTGTACGCCATGCTGCCGCTGTATCTTGTCGTTGAACGGCATATGGAGCCGAGCTGGGCCAATACGATCGTCGCTTTCTCGCGTTCCCCTGGTCCGATTTTTGGGCTCCTCGGCGGCTGGGCGTCTGATAAGCTCGGCGCAAAACAAACCATCGTGGTTAGTCTGGGCTTCACCGGATTGGCTACATTGCTCGTGGGGCTAACTTCGAATACCTGGCTAAGCCTGGTGGTGCTCTTACAACCCCTACTCGCCGTGTGGTTTTTTCCAGCGGCGTTCGCGGCAATTGCCATGATCACGCCTCCCAACGCGCGCAATCTAGCCGTGGCGTTTTCGGTCCCGTTCGGTTTTCTGATCGGCGGCGGCGCGATTCCAACCTTCATCGGCGGCATGGGCGACGCCGGATCCTTTGCGACAGGATTCACCATTACCGGCGCGTTGATCGCTATCGGCGGCGTGCTGGCGCTGCTGCTGAGGCTTCCTGAGCCGGTCGAAGACGCAAAGTAACGCGCTGGTTGTGTTCGCCGTCAAGGCTGTTCTATAAAATGAGCCATGATGACCGTGAATGACTTCGCAGAGAAAATCCGCGAGCACGATGAAATCGTCGTGTTCACCGGCGCGGGGATCAGCACCGAATCCGGCATCCCGGACTTTCGCAGTCCCGGCGGCATCTGGACGCGTTACCGGCCGGTCACGTTTCAGGAATATATGAGCAGCGAGGCGGCGCGAATCGAAGCGTGGAAGCGGCGCCTGGATGGATGGGAGCAGTACAAGAACGCCAGACCGAATGTCGGTCATTATTTTGTTCACTCGCTGGACGTCAAGGGAAAACTCATCGGACTGATCACGCAAAACGTCGACGGACTGCACAGTCAAGCAGGTCTGCCGGATGAAAAAATTGTCGAGCTCCACGGCAGCAACCGCAAAGTCGTCTGTCTTAAGTGCAGCCAGACTTACGATCCCGACGAGATCATCAAACGGCTGATCGGTGATTTTGCGTCGCCCAAGTGCAATCTCTGCGATGGCATTCTCAAATCCGCGACGATTTCCTTCGGCCAAGCGATGCCCGAGGAAGCGATGCGCCAAGCACAGGAGTGGACCGAGCAGGCCAAAGTATTCATCGTCATGGGATCGTCGCTGCAGGTGCAGCCGGCAGCGTCATTTCCCGTTGTTGCCAAGCGCAACGGCGCGCGATTGGCAATCATCAACCGCGAGCCTGGTCCGCTCGACGAAATCGCGGACTTCGTACACCACGGCGCCATCGGCGAGTTCTGCGGCAGATTCGGCGAGATGATCGCCGACGGATGAGGCGGATGATCGATGATGGAAGATGGAGGATCGAGGATCGAAGTGGAACGGAAAATATCGTAGGGGCGCGATTCATCGCGCCCTGATTGAATTGGCAGAAAACAAATTGGAGAAAACCATGACAGACTGGAAAATGATCGACGCGGATGGACATATTCGCGAAGTCGAGAGCGATGTCTTTGAGTACTTGCCGGACTACTACAAGAATCGACGCGAGGCGGTCCTGTATTTTCCGTTGCTGCCGCATCATGGCTGGCATCGGCAGGCGGGACACGGCGGGATGGGCGCCTCGTTCCTGATTCCCACGCTGCAAGATTGGCAGTTGGCGCTGGATCAAGGCAATATCGAGACCGCTGTGGTTTATCCGACGCGATTTATGCATATCGGACAAGTCGGCATGACCGAGTTCGCTGTCGATTTGAGCCGCGCCTATAACGATTACCTCGACGATCGCTTCCTGCGTCAGGAAAAGCGCTTGAAGGGAATCGCGGTCCTGCCATTGCAGGATATTCCCGTTGCGGTTGCCGAGTTGCGCCGGGCAGTGAAAGAGCTTGGAATGGTGGGTGGATTATTGCCCGCCGACGGATTGCCGCGGCCGTTGGGCCATCCGGAGTTTCATCCTCTATACGAAGAAGCGAATCGGTTAGGCTGCATGCTCGCGGTGCACTCGCAGAATTCGCTGCGCAACAACGATCTCTTCATGTGGCGCCACGAAGCCGCGACGCTCGCCCATGTCTGGCCGCAAATGCGTCAATTTACCAATCTTACGTTCTCGGGTGTATTTGGGAAATATCCCGATTTGCGTATCGCCTTCCTGGAAGCAGGGTGTGGATGGGTGCCCTATCTTATGAGCAAAATGGAAGCCCGCATCGGTGAGCTCCCGCGCCCATCAAAATTGATCGAGCGCGGGCAAATGTATTTTCAGTGCGGCGAAGAGATGACCACCAGCCGCGATCTGGAACTGCTTGGCGACGAATGTTTATTTTGGGCGTCGGACTTTCCCCACGAAGGGATCGTCGACATGAGCAAAGCGGTGAACGAATTTTTAAGTCGCGAAGATATTCCGGAAACATCCAAGCGAAAAATTAGCTACGACAATCCGAAGCGGCTTTACGGGCTCTAAGGCTCGGATCGAACGACTTGGATGTTTTAAATGGCTGAACAATACCTTATTGATTACCCGTTACTCACTTCCGCCTGAACTCTCTGCCGGATGTCCTTGCGTGTGACATAGTCGATGATCTGGATATTCTCGGCCGGCCCGGAGCGGTTGCCCATCATGATCATCGGCCCCTCGCCGGTGTTTTCCAGCGTGTAAAAGGATCCGCCGGTAATCAGGGCGGCTTGACCGGGCTTTAAGGTGACTTTGCCGCCGTCGGGAAAGCTCATCGTGCATTCGCCGTCGAGGACCACGAAAGTCTGGTCGGCGTTGTGGCAGTGCATGTCGTCCTTTTGCCCCGGTTTGTAATAATGCATCCAAGCGTGAAAGCGCGGCGTGTTGAAGATGTTCTTGCGCCGTTTTTCCTTGTGCGCCATATCCACGAGATCGATGACTTCGATGCCCATTGAAAATTCCTCCTTGTTGTTCTTATTCGAGCTACAAAACTCCAATGACTTCGATCTGGAACAGGTTATTGCCGCGCAAATCAACTTTAATGGCGTGGCGCGCGGGCCGATCATGTTCGTCTGGGAACATCTTTAGCCAAGCCTTGTTGACCGAGTCACGGTATTTCTCGTCCTTCAGGTAAACCTTCATGTAGGCGATGTTATCGGGACTGCCACCGGCCGTTTCCAAGAATAAACGCAAATTGCGAAACATCGCATCGGCTTGCTGATCGGGTTCCGGCGACAACACCCCGGTTTTTGCGTCCTTACCGGAGAGCGCCGAGGAAAAAATCATATTGCCAATAACGACGCCGTTGGGGATCGGCGCGCCATGTTCCATGCCTTTAATGTGGATGCTTTTTCTTTTCGCCATACTGCCCTCCTGGATTGTGCGTGGTTGATTCGATTCATACCACGAGGCGTGAGCCAACGTCCACAGTCGTGGGCGCGGTTGGCCTGATCCGCAGATCCATACCTGATTACGCGGTCCAGGCCTTTCAATCTGGGGCCGAAACTAGGCTCGATCGCCACCGCGTTCGGATAATGCGTTTTTACCCAATGTTGTTCGTATTCGACGCCTTGTTGCATGCGTAGCTCATCGTATCGAGTGGTCTCATCGACCGCTTCTTGCTTCGGCGCATGATGTTCGCACCAGAGCCAAAACGGATCTTTGAGCAGATAGTAGCTGAGCGATGGTCGGAATAGTTCATGACGGTTAAATTTGCGTCCGCCGTGGCGCGCTGAATCAGCTCTTCGAGGCTTATCTTTTTTCGGGCAGTTGCCATTTACCTTGATGAAGCAGCGAGAAAGTCAGTCACGATTCTGTAAAACTCATCGGGGGCGTCAATGTGGACCCAATGGCCGGCGCTGGCGATCGTTTTGAATTGAGCTCGTGGAAAGTATCCGCGAATCGATTGATAATCCTGTTCCACGAGAAAATTCGAGCGCCCACCGCGGATAAAGCAAGCGGGCTTGGTAAACGGAGACCCGGCGGCAACGGCTTTGGTCAGCTCAGCGTAATTTTCGACGATAGCATCAAGCTCGATGCGCCAACGAAATCCTTCATTCGGGTCGCGTGTCAGATTTTTCAAAAGGAATTGTCTAACAAGTGGATCGGGAATCGCCCCGGTAAGGGCACTGTCGATCTCGCCAAAGAATTTGTAGGTTTGCAATCGGAGACCGCGGAGAGCGGTCAGCAACTGCCCATGCATCGACGGATAGCTTTTCGGCGCAATATCGACAATCACAAGCTTGTCGACCTGTTCCGGGTATTGCAGTGCAAGCTGCATGGCAACCTTGCCGCCCATGGAGTGGCCGAGTATGACCGGCGATCGCAGGCCGTGCTCTTCGATGAATTCGCGGAGATCCTGTGCCATGACTAGATAGTTCATGACTTTGCTGTGTGGCGACTGGCCGTGATTACGCAGATCGACAGCGTACACCCGGTAATGTGCTGCCAGGCGTGTGCTCATGGTCCGCCAGTTGTCGAGGGAACCGAGAAAGCCGTGGGCGATGATCAAGGGGACACCGTCGCCGTGAGCTCGGAAGTGCAGACGCATGATCGAGAGATGTTGCAAGGAGCCAGCGAAACTTTTACAAGATTGCCATGAAAAAGAAAGGGCTTCGCAAGCGGCGTTTCAAACTGCACTGGGGCGGCGGCTGGATCACTGAAGAAGCGCGGTCAGTTACCGAGTATCATGAGCCGTCTGTCCAGCTCCTGTCGTTCGATTCCGGAGTGAAGTCGCTGCGTTTTTGCTATTATCACGACGGAATCTTTCAAGGCGGCCCATTGATCCTCAACGAGGCACATCTGGCGAGTTTGAGACGAGAGATTCGCAAGAACAAGACGATCCACTCGTTGCTGAGAAAGCTTGTTTGAGCGGCTATTACTGCGTGTCGTGATTTGATCTGCGTTGGAACCGGCGGGTCCTTGACGTGTACTGCGGCTTAAAAAAGAAAGCCAGCGATGGGGAGATTCTAATTGCGCCCGGCAACCCGCGCGGTAACCTCGCGGCGAATGAATCCGGGCGGACGTCCATGTTTTCAGTGGATTTCGAACCA
>VBKY01000660.1 GCA_005879255.1 Deltaproteobacteria bacterium | reverse complement strand
CGAAGGTAACTGCGTTGGCCCTAGGCAAGGTGGGGAGCAACCGGAGGCGAACTGTTGGTCCGTAGGATAACGAACTCGATTCGGCGGGGAGCTGCGACGAGCCTGCTCATTCATGGCGAAGTCCGAAACTCGCTGGTCACGCTGGCGTGGTGGGTGAAGCGATGACCAGGCAGCCCACGTGGTTGGAGACGGAACGACAGGAAGGTGTGGCGCAGTAAGCGGGGAGACCTGTGCCGTAGGTGAGCGGCGCAGGAGTCAGAGTCCCCGTAGTACCGCTGCGGTGAAAGCCGCGAGAGGGGCGGGAAGCAAAGCCGCTCCGAGGGAAGGGAGGATAGGAAGGTGGAAGCGTGAGTTTCACGACGAAGCAAAGCGAAAGCAAAGCGCCGGGAGTGCCGGAGGTGGCTACACAAGGCGCAGAGGCCCACAGAAGAGATTGGACGTGGGTGGAAGCTTCGGTATGGAACGAGCGCATGTTGGCGGCGCTGGCAAACGGCGTCAAAGGAGGTAAGTGGTTCAGCCTGATCGACAAAGTGTACCGAGTCGAGACGCTTAAAGCAGCCTGGCAGAAGGTAGCGGCGAACGGTGGAGCAGCGGGAGTGGACGGTCAAAGCGTCAAGCGGTTTGCGGCACGGGCGGAGATGTATCTGAAGGAACTGAGCATAGCGTTGGAGCGGGGAACCTACAGGCCGATGGCGGTGCGGCGGGTGGAGATTCCAAAGGAGAAAGGAAAGATGCGTCCTGTGGGAATACCGGTAGTTAAAGACCGCATCGTACAGACGGCGCTTAAGTTTGTGCTGGAGCCCATCTTTGAGCGGGAGTTCCTGAAGATGAGTTATGGTTTTCGCCCGGGTCTTGGCTGCAAAGACGCGCTACGCGAAGTGGACCGGCTGCTTAGAGAGGGCTACACCTTTGTGGTGGATGGCGATTTGAGGAGCTACTTCGACACGATTCCGCATGCGCGGCTTATGGAAGGCATAAAGGGGCGTGTGAGCGATGGCCGGGTGCTTGAGCTGATCGAGGCCTATCTGCATCAAGACATCGTCAAGGACATGGAGAAATGGAGGCCGAGCGGTGGCACACCGCAAGGCGCGGTGATCAGTCCGCTTTTGGCCAACATCTACCTTCATGGCCTGGATGGTCAGATGGTGCAGAAGGGCTATCGGATGGTGCGATACGCGGATGACTTTGTGGTGTTGTGCCGTAGTGCTGAAGAAGCCCAAGCGGCGCTTGCGGAGGTAAAAGCCTGGGTAGAGGTCAATGGCCTGAGTCTTAACGCCGAGAAGACCCACGTGGGAGACTGTCGGCAATGGGGGCAGGGGCTTTGACTTTCTGGGCTATCACTTCGAAGTGCGGCGACGCTGGGTGAGGCGCAAAAGTCTTAAGGCCATGCAGGATCGCATCCGGATGAGGACCAAGCGCACGCGCGGGGATAGTTTGGCGAAAATTATCGTCGAATTGAATCCGACGCTGCGCGGCTGGTTTAACTATTTCAAGCAGGCTCATCCGAACACCTTTATTATGGATGGATAGCTGGCCCACTAAATTCTTCGCAGCCCAGGGACTGTTCACCATGCATACAGCCTGGAAGCTGGCGAGCCAATCCCGATGAGGAAACCACCGACTGGAGAGCCGTGTGCGGGAGAACCGCACGCACGGTTCGGAGGGCGGGGACGGCGAAAGCCGTTCCCGACCCCTATCGGCTCAGGACTCCCCATTACGCAGCAAGCTGACCCAATGATTACTGGGTTCAAGAAGAACATTCCTTCTATGCCTCGCTCTTGCCGAGGGCAGATTTTAAAATTTTACCCGTGGGGCCCTTGGGAAGTTCTGGAACGATGTAAACTTGCCGAGGATACTTGTAGCGGGCGAGGTGGGTTTTACAGTAACTGAGCAAATCCCCGGAGCTAAGCTGTGCCGTGCGTTTCAAACTGACATAAGCCGCAACTTCTTCGCCCAGATCTGCATCAGGAACCGCTACGACCGCTGCCTCGGCGACGTCGGGGTGAGACAGCAGCACAGCTTCGACCTCCTGCGGAAAGACGGAATATCCGCCGCGCAGAATTCGTTCGCGCTTCCTGCCGACAATCTGAACGTAACCTTCCGGAGAAATTATCGTGAGGTCACCGGTTTTGAACCAGCCGTCGGAGATGACTTCGTTAGTTTCCTCCGGCGCATCCAAGTAGCCGTCCATCATCGCCGGCGATTTGATCCACAGCTCGCCGACGCCGTCTCGACTCGCTTTTTCCTCGACGACGGTGCGTATCTCAACGCCTGGGACCGGCTGTCCAACCGCATCCGGCACTTCGGTCGGATCTTCGGAGCGGAATGACAACGGTCGGAATAACTCGGTCATGCCGTAACCGCGCACGATTCGAGTCGCTGATTTTTCTCTCCATTCGACCGCCAATTCCCACGGACAGGGCGCCGCGCCAGAAACCGCCAGACGCAGGCCCGAGAAGTCGGCCTGAGCGAATGCCGGCGAGTTAAGCAATCGGCGGAAGATGGTCGCTACCGCGGGGAAAACGGTTACGCGATGTTTCTTGATCGCCGCGAACACGGCTTCGGGCGTGAATCGTTCGAGGATAACGATAGTCGCGCCGGTGAGAAGCGGCGCCAACAGACCGCCGTTGAGTCCCAGCGAGTGCGCCAATGGAACGGCCACCAACACTGTATCGTCGGGCGAAAGACCCATGACCGGTTCGGCCCAAGAATGATTGGCGAAGGTCAAGGCGTCGTGGCTAAAAACAGCGCCCTTGGGTCGGCCTGTGCTTCCCGAGGTATAGAGAATCAAGGAAGGCGCGCGGACTTCATCGATCGTTTGCCAGGAGCCTTGGCTCATGACGACTCGATCGACGCTCAATTTCGGTCTCAGGTCGGCTTTGAAGGCGGCAAGCTCTTCTTCTTTGACTAGGGGATTGAGAGGAGCCGGCGTCGCGCCTAATTTGAGGACGGCCAGAAATGCGACGACGAATTCCGCGCCGTTCGGCATTAAGATCGCTACGCGATCTCCCACACTAACTCCCTGAGTTGAAAGATAGCGAGCGAAACCGGACGCGAAAGCGTCAAGCTCCGACCAGGTGAGTTTGCGATCGTCCGACACGAGCGCGGTCTTGGAGCGAAAGCGGCGCGCGTTGGATTCGATGGCGCAAACAAAATTTTCTTGCTGCATTTTTTTGTTCAAAGTTCCAGGTTCAAAGTTCAATCTCAAGGGACTGGATTCACCGCAGCTCGCTGCGCAGAATTTAATCCATTACCAAAGTCCGTCATTCCCGCATGCTTTTAGCGGGAATCCAGGCGAGACCGGAACTGGACCCCCGATAAAACATTCGGGGGTGACGCCTTTAAGACATTCCTGATCGGCCGGTGCCGGTACGCGCGATTTGCTGCGGGGGGTTATTCATTGGAGTCCCGCTCCGTTGACCTTGAACTTTGAACGTTGAACTGATTTCGCATCTACTTACCCGTGAAATCTTTGAGGTTGATGCGCTGCCAAATTTCCTTCGGTATCCCATGGCGCGGCGTGTAAGCGGCCAGCGAAGGCTTGGCGGTAGCATCGACGCCCCACTTGCTCGTATAGCCATCTTCTTTGGTCGATGGATCCAAGTCTGATCCTCGGGCATTACTGATGATGGCAATATCGCGATCGGGCTGGCAGCGCGTCGCGATCGCCCAGTTGACTTGCCGGTCATTGAAAATGTCCACGTCGTGATCGACCACCACCACGCGCTTCATGTAAAGATCGGCGCCGAGCACGGCCAAGATAGCGTTTTTCGCCTGGCCGGAGATCCTTTGCTCGATGGAAACGTAACACGTAAACGGCGCCGGGACTCGTACGACTTTCACCGTCGGTACCATCGCCCGCACCGCTCGGTAAAGATTAGACTCGATGGGTGTGGTCGAAAGCATCAGGTGATCGAGATGTCCGACTGTTATGTCTTGGAAGATCGCATCGCGTCGGTGGGTGATCGCGCGCACTTTTAGCACTTCGCGTTGGCGCTCGCCGAGACTGTAG
>VBKY01000659.1 GCA_005879255.1 Deltaproteobacteria bacterium | reverse complement strand
TAAAAATCTTCGGATTCGCCGGCACGATCGCATCGATGGCGGGATCAAGCCGTATTACTTCGACGTTCACTTCGTGCGGCCCGACGGCAATGGGGCGGGCCGGCACTTTGTGAAATTCCAGCTTCGCATACTTCATGTAGATGTAATTGGTCGGCGGATTCGATATCGGGCCATTCACTCCGAAAATCGCCAGTTGGATCGTTTGCCCCGGTTTTACGCCACGGCCGATGATGAGCCGATTTTCCGCGTTCCAGCCTTTGATCATCGAGCCGCCGCTTTGTCCCGCGGCGCGGGGAATCTCGCTGTCGACCCAGACCTCCGCGTAATCGTCGAGCGAAGTCGAAAAGACCAAAGTCGAGCCGGTCGGATCGAAACTGCCCACGCGTTTCGGCAGGGTGATTTTGATTCGATACCAGTTAAAGGCGAGCTTGCCGGCGGAACGGCGTTTATCGAGGGTCGTTGGATCGATGACTTCCCACTTGGAATCATCGAAATCGGCGCGGCCCGCGTGTGGCGTGAAGTCATAGGCTTTGTTCGGTGTGCTACCTGGCTGTCCGTCCACACCCGGCGCTTTAAAATCGATCTCGATGATTTTTGTGTCGCTGTAGCGCCAGTCGCCTTTGATCAGTTGCACGCCATCATTGCTTGCCAAGTTGATTATCGCCTCCGGTTTGCGTTTGGCGAGCATGTCATCGAGCGATGCCGCGTGCGCCCACGTTGCGGGCAACAGCAGAAAGGCGACGAGAATAATTGCGATGCTTAGCTGAATGTTCGCGGTATTAGCCTCCTCCCCCTTGACGGGAAAGGCATGAGGTGAGGGTGCCCACTCCCGCAAGAGGAGAGGGAATTCTTGTTTGAGAGAGCGGTGATGATTAAATACTCTCTCTGGTCTGTGTAAAATGTTTCGCATCTTCATGGATGGAACCTCAGTTGGCTGATCGGACTTTGACGACGTAATAATTGATGGGTCCGTTAACTTCTTTGAACCAATGGGGCGTGCCGTTGGGGATGATGACCACGTCACCCTTGGTGATCGTGCGGCTTTCGCCGCCTTTGGATTCGCTGCCGCGGATTTCTTCCGGTTCGATGGTCTTGCCGTCGATGACCGTGCCGCCGGTGACGAGCGTCGCGGAGCCTTCGAGCATGTAGATGATATCCGTGTCGCGTGTGTGCACCTCGACGATGCCGGGTTCATCGCGATGACTGGCGTCGACCTTGTAATTCATCCCCCGAGTCAACGGCATCCCCTTGACGAACGCGTTGCTTACCTGTTTTGCCGGCAAGTAGGTGACGGGCGACGAAGGCAATCTCATCGCGGCCTCGAAGGCGGCAGCGCCGGAGACGGCAATGTCTTCATCTTCCTGCGGCGTATTTCCGCTTACGCCGATGGCGCCGACCACTTTACCGTCGAAAATGAGCGGCACACCGCCCTGAAGCGGTGTCGCTCCGGGAAGGGCGAGAGCGGCAACACGCCCGTTCTTAACCTGGTCTTCGAAGACTTTACTCGGGCGACGAAAAATCGCCGCGGTGCGGGCTTTACCGATACCTACGTCGACGCTCGCCACCTGAGTGTCGTTGAGACGCTTCAGCACCAGTGGATAGCCGCCGTCGTCAACGACCACGATAACGACGGTCGCGTTTCTCTTTTTGGCTTCTGTTTCGGCTGCGCCGGCGATCTTGTCGGCGGCCTCGAGAGTTAGAACTTTTTTCTCCAGGAGTTGGGCGCGAACGACAGCCGGGGGTAACAAAGCCAACGCGAGTACAATCATAGTCTTAATAATTTTCATGATGGGTTCCTTTCGTGATTTTGCGAGAGGAAAATTACTGTGCTTGGGCCGAAGTCGTGGCCAGCGCTTTAGCGCCGGCAACGGCGAGCTCTTCATCCTGCTGCGCGCTTGCGGCGCCGCTGACACCGACCGCCCCAATGATTTGCCCGTCGACGATAATCGGAATGCCGCCCTGAAGAG
>VBKY01000663.1 GCA_005879255.1 Deltaproteobacteria bacterium | reverse complement strand
GGCCGCCAACACCGACACTCCCGCTATAGCCACAATCAGATCAACCTTAAGACGAACCAGGTCCGCCGCAAGCTCTTTCAGACGCTCAGCGCCTTTGTTCTCTGCAAAACGGTACTCGAAGGTGATATTTTTCCCCTCAATCCAACCAAGCTTGCTCAGCTCCTGTCGGAACGCCTCCACGAGGACCGCGCTACCGGAAGCAGTGCTATTACCCAGGAAACCTATGCGGGGGACTTTCCCTGTCTGCTGCGCCTGAGACAGCTGGACGATCGCCATTAACAACACTGGCAGCACGAGCAGAACAACTTGCTTTCTCACAGCCTACCCTCACCTTCTCCCACAGTCCGAAAAACCGTAATGGCGTACTTTTGTTGTTAAAGGAAAAAAACAGATCCTTCACTTCGTTCAGGATGACACCTCAATGGAAGGCAACTAACGCACGATGTCATTCTGAGCGGAGCGAAGAATCTGCTTTTTTGCCAATCTACGCTCATGCAAGGTTATATAGCCTTGCGCAGTTATCCCACAAAATTTTTTTCTGGCTTTCTTTTGAAATACCGTCCATCTCCAGAAATTCTTCAACGGCATGCGGGAAGTCGGAGTCGCCATGCGGATAGTCGGTCGAGAAGACGATGTTGTCGTCACCGATCAAATCGATGATCATCGGCAGCTCTTTTTCATGCTCGGTGGAAATCCAACACTGGCGCTTGAAATACTCGCTCGGTTTGAGCTTGCCCGCCGTCGGGAATCGGCCCTTCTCCATGGCGTTGTCCATGCGGTGCAGAAGAAACGAAACCCAGCCGCAGTAGCATTCAAGAAAAGCTAGTTTCAGCTTCGGATGACGTTCACACACGCCGCCGCCGACTGTATCGGTCATGGCGACCATGTTTTCCAGGGAATGGGAAACCACGTGGCGCAGCAGCAAATTATCGCCGAAGCGATCGCCGATCTGCGGCACTTCGCCGGCGGCAGTCGCGGAATGAAATCCCAGGGGCACACCCAGCTCTTCCAGCGCCGACCACAGGCTGTCGAAGTAGCGCGAGTGCCACGGCAGATTGCGCAGCGGCTCGGGCCGGGCGAACGCGCCGATAAATCCTAACTTTCCGACCGCGCGTTGAGCTTCCTTAACCGCTTCATTTGGATCATGGAGCGGGAGCATCGCTACACCTTTCAATCTTTTCGGATCGGTTTGGCAGAAGTCATAGAGCCAATTGTTATAAGCACGCGCGATGGCCGCGGCTAGCTTCGGATCCATATCGTCCCGCATCATGATGCCGAGACCGATCGATGGATAGAGCGCCGCGACGTCCAATCCTTCCCGGTCCATCGCGTGAAGCTGCGTTCCCGCATCGAAGCCGTGCAAACGATACTCGGCAATTTCTCCGTCGATGCGGGTCGCATCGAAGATGCCGCCCCGATAAGTCGGCTTGTAGCCTTGGAGAATCTTTCCGTCGATCAGCACCATCGCCGAGCTGCGCGCCGTGGAGCTCAAAATCCTCGGCGCGCGCTCGCGCCACTCGGGCTCCATATATTTTTCCCAGAGATCCGCCGGCTCGCGCAGATGCATGTCCGAATCCATAATCTTGAAGTTGGATTTCATGAGCAAATTTCCTGATTTTTTGGTGTTGGCTGACGAGTATCGCGATCCCCCATTGGGATGTCAACTACGCGGTAGACTAAGAGGGTATCAACGACGCGTGATTATCGGGGCAGGTTTCAAACCTGCCCCTACCGCTGTGTGCGAACCAGGCGGGAATTAAATGCTCATTCGAAAGACGACGAGCCGGTCGTGGTCGATATGCGCGGCGTTACATCAGCTCGCGCACCAAAGATTTCGCGGTCTCGGGCGATATCCCGAGCGGACGGCGGGCAAGCGGGCCGCCTTCGTCAAGAATCGCCTCTAGTTGATCCAGCGAGGGAAGATCTTCTCGCTTCCAGAAAAGCCCGATGGGAATCTCATCCCCCCACTCGTAACTCTTCTGTATAGCCGCGGCAAAGTCGGTCGGATCATGCCCCATGTCTTCTAACTTTTTTGTCCGGTGTTTGAAAAACTCGTGGGTGTTGTCGAGATTGAATGTCACGCACGGACTGAAGGCATCGATAAGCGCAAACCCCTTGTGTTGAATGCCGCCCTTGATGAGATCGACGAGATGTTTTACCTGTCCGGTATATCCCCGCGCCACATAAGTCGCCCCCGCAGCAATGGCGAGCGAAACGGGAAAGATAGGATTCTCCACGCTGCCAATAGGCGTGCTCTTTGTTTTCATCCCTTTAGTGCTGGTCGGAGAGATCTGTCCGGTTGTAAGTCCATAAATCTGATTGTTCATCACAATGTAGGTCAGATCCACGTTGCGCCGCATGGAGTGAACAAAGTGATTGCCG
>VBKY01000216.1 GCA_005879255.1 Deltaproteobacteria bacterium | reverse complement strand
TCTGCACGATCTCGCCGCTCCGAATCAGGGAGATCTTTGTCGTGCCCCCGCCCATGTCCACGTCTAGGACGGCGTTGCGGTGACGCTGGGAGAGCGCCACGGCGCCGGAGCCGTAGGCCGCCAGCAGCGCCTCGTGCATGGGTCCGGCTGAAGCACAGATGAACTTGCCTGACTCCCTGGAGAAGTACTCCAGGATGGGACGGGAGTTCTCCTTTTTTAGGGCCTCGCCCGTAATGACCGCTGCCCCAGTATCAATATCCCCAGGCTCGAACCCTGCCTCTCTGTAGGAGCGCTCGATGAACTTCTTGACTTGATCCGTGTCAATCAAGGTCGCGGTCAGGTACGGCGTGAGCAGAATCGGCGAGCGGTAGAGGACTTCGCGATTGGTGACCACATAACGTGCCGACAGAGTGACACCCTGCCGCCTAAGCACCAAGCGGGAGAAGATGACGTGCGTCGTGGAGGAGCCGATATCGATGCCTACGCTATTGAGTGTGAAGCGCTCGAGGCCCTCGATTTCTTCGCTCGATCCCTCATCGACGGAACCGAGATCAAATCCATCGGAATGATCGTCATCGTCGTGCATGCGTATCGGTGCCTCCGGCTGCTTTAGTCGTTCATCCGCAAGGAGCAAACCTGACCTAGCGAACCTAGTCTCAGCCTGAGGCTGATCCGCCTTCGGCGGAAATTGGTCTTTGCCTTACGAAAGTTTACTGGTTGTTCCAAAAGTTCCAATGGTTCCAAACGTTTTGAACGACTGGAACACTTGAACGTTTTGAACCTAGTCTTCAGTAACTCCAGGTTTGGCCCTCGTTCAAGGGCCCGTAGGTTTAACTGCGGAATCCGGGCTCAGTCCTCCTTCAACCAGTCCTCGTCCCATTCAAAGTCCGGGTCCGTGTAGGCCCCGTCCGGCATCAAGGAGGTGAGTCCATTCTTCGCTAGCTCTTCTTCAAACTTTTTCCGGATCCAGGGGTCTTCATCGACAAACGGAATGTACTTCTTCGGATCCGGAGCGGTGTAATTCATCAGGGGCTGCGGCGGGAAGATCCGCAGCTGTCTGTTCTCGACGGCTCCCGAGTTGACGTGCATGTGATACCACTGGTTGGGGGGAACGAAAACGGATCCTTCCTGCCATGGCGCCACGACATAATCACCGCCTTCCGGCCACATGATAACGAAGCCTTGGGCTTCTTGTACGCCCACGATCGTTACACCTGGGCCGTGGCGATGAGCGGTCCTGTATCTCCGGGACGGAAGGACCATGAGTCCGGTCCGGATGGCGGATTTAGGAAATCGAACGCCGCCGCTGTAGGCCAGGCGACCCGCTTTCGTGTATGCAGTCAGCCTATCCCAGACAGTAAGGTCCGGGAAAAAATTCGCGTACCACTGCGTGGAAGTGGTCGTTCCTCCGGGTCTTTTGATTTGACGTTGAACGGCCTGCGCTGAATAGAAGCTGCTGTCCCTGCCGTACAGTTCGCTGGGATCCACGTAGGGATCGTTAAAGAAGTAGTCAGCGTTGGCGTTCGTACTCATTGCCATGGGGAGATAACTTACATGCACTGTCAGTGCTGGGCGGTCCCCTCGGGCATTGCTCAACTGGTAGAAATAGTTGTTAGGAATGCGGAAGAGGCTGTGTTTCTGCCACTCAAACGTGACCTTCGGGTGCCCCTCAGCCCACACAGATGTGAGTCCCTGGCCCTCTGCCACATAGATAACCTCTTCCAAGGCCATCCGGAAAGGCGGGATCGTTTGCCCCGCTGGGATTTCCAAGATATGGGCCTCGGTAACACCTTGATGGCCGGTCAAATTCAACACGGCTCCCGGGCAGCCACGCAGCGACCACCAGCCTCGCTCCAAGGTCCGTAGGTCCTGCACGTAGTGTCCGGTGTGGACCGGTACATCTTGGGATTTTAACCATCGGTCATAGGCCGTTTCCCACCAAAAGTCGGCGGCCATTCCATCTGACTTCATTTCCATCGCGACCTCCTGCAGATTTTCGAGTTTATCGACACGCTATACTATACACGCTGTACTATACTAACGCTTCGCAGTCTCCGGCGGATGGTTCAGAGTAACTTGGCGAGGAAAATAACCTGAAGATTTTCGACCCCAACCAAAGGTGCATTCTGGCATTTGTCAGTCGCCCTGCATCTCCTCATCGTCGAACTTGAAGTTCGGGTCTCTGTACGCTTCCTCGGGCATCAAGGAGGTAAGGCGGTTTTTAGCTAATTGCTCCTCGAATTTCTGCCGGATCCAGGGTGCTTCGTCCACGTACTCAATCTGTTGCCGCATGTCACGGATGTTGTATCCCATCATGGGACGGGGTGGAAAGATGCGCAGCTGTCTGTTCTGAACAGGCCCCGTGTTCACATGCTGGTGATACCAGTGGTTAGGCGGAACGAATACAGTTCCCTCGCGCCACGGGCACACCACCCTCTCGCCTCCTTCCGGCCACATGACAACGTAGCCTTCTCCTTCCGATATGCCGACAATGGTTACCCCGGGCCCGTGTCGGTGCGCTTTCTTGTAGCGCTGGGCGGGAAGGACCATGAGCCCGGTTCGTATGCAAGAATTGGGAAATTGGATTCCAGCGCTGCGGGCGCCGCCGCCCCGGCTCCCCTGTGACTTCAAGCGGTCCCACACGGTCAAGTCTGGGAAAAAGTTGGCGTACCAATGGTACGTCACGCTGGCCTTCTCCCCCCGCTTCACCTCTGCTCGAACGGCGCGGGCTTCCGCTGAATAAAAGTTGTTCTCTTCCCTATACAATTCGCCCGTATCCAAATATGGGTTGTTGAAGAAGTAGTTCGGGTCGGGCTGGATGCTCATGGCAGATGGCAAATAACTGACGTGCAACGTCCGTGCGGGCCGGTCACCTCGAGCGTTGGTCAGCTGGTAGAAATAATTGCTCGGGATGCGAAAGAGGCTGTGTTTCTGCCATTCGAAGGTTACTTTCGGGCGCCCCTCAGCCCACACCGTTGCCAGTCCCTGCCCTTCCGGCACATATATGGCTTCCTCCAAAGCCATCCGAAAGGGTGGAAGCGTCTGCCCCGGCGGGATTTCCAGCACGTGAGCCTCGGTGACGCCCTGGTGCCCTACCAGATTCAGCACGGCGCCGGGACACTCCCGTAACGACCACCAGCCCAATTCCAAAGTACGCACATCCTCTACATGATATCCCGAATAGACCGGCACGTCCTGGGATGCTAGCCATCGGTCGTAGGCCGACTCCCACCAGAGATTGGTGGTGGTTGATTTGGCATCTGACTTCACTGTTATAACTATCTCCTGCTACACTGCCGTGGTTTCAACAACGCATCGCCTTGACATCGTCCCTTTGGCAACGCGCACCTAGCGAATTCTTGCATGATCATTTCCGATTAACTGGTTAAGTATTTGGACAACTTAATCAATCGCGTCCTCGGGAAGATGCTCCAAGAATGGCCAATCTGCCTCCATGTGGGAGGTCATGTCAAGCACTTGCTGAAAAACCGGTGCTGCCACACAGCAAGAAAACATTAAACGTCGATAGAAAATTTTCCAAGCTGGACGTCGCCCGGTTCGACAAGGAGTTGTCGCCGCAAGCGAGGGTCGAGGGATTCTTTTGAGCGGTAAGAAGACGAAAACGCGCATATTCACGTCGATCCGCCGTTCTTAATCGATTCCAAAGGAGGCAGCTAATCGATCTCAAATGGGAGATCGTTGCCAACCAGGTTCTTGTGAAGATTGGCCTCTTTATTATCGGTACGGTCTGCGCTTGGGGTGACCGAAGCCCAGAAAAGATTTCCGGTACCTGCGCTCTCGTCTAACCCCACACCTCGCGCGCCACGCGCACCACCAGGGATAATTTTGCTATCTCAGCCTCGACGGTGAGGTTGTTGCCCAGCACTGTGCTGGAAAAACCGCACTGAGGACTCAACGCCAGCTGTTCGAGAGAAACATAGCGGGCGGCTTCCTCAATGCGCCGTTTGACTTCGTCGGCGGTTTCCATTTCACCGGTCTTGGTTGTTACCAGGCCGAGCACGATCTTCTTATCCTTGGGCACAAAGCGCAGCGGCGCAAAGCTGCCGGCGCGCGGCGAGTCGTATTCAAGGAAGAATCCGTCGAGCTTGAATTCGTTAAAAAGAATCTCCGCCACCGGATCATAGCCGCCCTCCGCAGCCCAAGCGCTGCGAAAATTACCGCGGCAGATATGCATGCACACGGTCATATTGGCCGGGCGGTCTTTGATGCAATCGTTGATCAATTTCGCGTAAGTGCGCGGCAGCTGGTCAGGGTCCTCACCGATCTGGCGCACGCTCTGGCGCATCTTTTCATCGCACAGGTAGGCCATGTTCGGATCATCGAGCTGGAGGTAGGTGCAACCGAGCTGCGCCAGAGCCCCGATCTCTTCGCGGTAAACGCGCGCCAGCTCGGCATAGAACATGTCCATGTCAGGATAGGCTTGACGGTCGATCGCTGCGCGACCGCCGCGCATGTGCAAGATCGTCGGCGAGGGGATGCACTGTTTCGCTGTGCGCTGCGTCACCGATTGCAGATACTTGAAATTATCGGTTTCGATGCCGCGGCGCCGTTCGAGCCGGCCGCTGATTTCAAAGCGCGTCGGCGTACGCGCGATTTCCTGCTCCCCCGCTTTAAATTTGCGGGTGATGTATTGCTCGGCGACGCCCTCTTTGACGGTGACGCCAGCAAACTGCCGGAGAAAGTCGGCGTGCCAAATCGTGCGGCGATATTCGCCGTCGGTAATACCCTGAAGACCGATGTCCTCTTGCAGCTTCGCCGCGGCACGAATCGAACGATCTTCCTCTTCCCGCAGCGCCGCGGCGGACAGTTCGCCTTTCTGATGCTTATCGCG
Organism: Deltaproteobacteria bacterium; assembly: GCA_005879255.1. The sequence continues at coordinate 8,655 of VBKY01000216.1, read as the reverse complement.
GGCGAGCAAGAGTTCCGCCGGCCGCAGCAAACTGCCGACGTGATCGGCGCGAAACGGTGCGATCTTTTCAGGCATAGGTGTTTCTCCTCGAAGCGATAGTAGCCGCAATCGCTTCGCGAAGAGAAGACCGACGCGGTTGACAGTTAGGTTGCAGATCGTTGACGAATCAGGCCGGAGTAAACCCGCAGCAGCGCCCAAGCTGACGGCAAAAACGTTAACCTATCTACTTGCCCAATGCCGCGGCAGCGCTCTGCGAAACCTCGACGTCCTTGATGCCCGCGCCACTGACGCCCACCGCGCCGACGATCTCGCCTTCAGAAAACACCGGAAAGCCACCGGCGATCGTGACAAACGAGCCAGGACCGGCGGCTAGCGTTATGGCCAATGCGTGATGATCATCCCGTTCGTTGCCGGTGGGGCTTTTCTTTCCCGACGGAAAGCGCGTCAGCGCCGCGCTCTTCGCTTTCGCCTGGGCAATGGCGATCGAGTAGAGCTCGGCTTTTTCCGAGCGCGTAAACGCAATCAAATGGCCGCCGTCGTCGACCACTGCGATGCTCACATGGCAATTCAACGCATGCGCTCTCTCAATTGCGGCATTAAGCACTTTCATCGCGCCTTCTCGGGTTAGCTTTCTCGATACAACGGTATCCATAATTCTCCTCCTCTTTTACAGCCCACAATGTTTTTACCGAGAGCGATTCATGAATCGCTCTACACCCTACATTGTTTACAACAAGATCGGCACAAAAGCGCCAACGTCGTCTGCCCGTACTGGTTACGTTGCTGCAACATTGGATTTAACGATTACGCTTTCCGAATCAAGAAAACTCTCTGGCGCGAAGAACGGTGATGGTGGTAGCCTAGGGGCGATCAATGAATTTGATGGGGCAACAATGGCGATCGATATCGATAAGCTGAAAACCATCGCGCCACCGGAGGCGATGCCGTTTACAATCCAGCGGCTCGGCCACGTAGTCTTACAGGTGAGCGACCTGGAGCGCTCGCTCGTTTTCTACACGCGAGTCTTGGGGTTCAAGGTCACTGAACTTTATTCCGAGGATCTGCAACCCGGCGGATTTGCGTTTCTTCGCTGTAGTACGGACCATCATTCCATTGCGCTGGTTGGCAGCGCAACGAGGCGGTCCCAACACGCAGAGCTACACCATGTCGCTTTCGAGGTCGGGAGCCTCGACGAAGTATTTGCCGCGCGCGAGCGGTTGCGCGAGCAGGGTGCCACAATCACTTTTGAAGGGCGGCGCCGGGCGGGTTGCCAAATTGCCGTGGAGTTTCTCGACCCCGATGGCCATTGCCTCGAAATCTACTGGGGATTGGACCAGATCGGTACCAGCGGCTATGTCCGGCCTGCGAGCGAATGGAAAGCGATGAGAACTCTCGAAGCCGCGGTCGCCAACCCAGTAGTAGGCCAGGATACCGGTACTCAGAGATAGCCTCCTCCAGGAAAGGAGTTTTTCTACAATGGAACAAAAGAAGGATCGGCGGGCCGTCGGCGTAAAAGTGCTGCCCGAAGGCGTCGAAGATTATTGCGAGCGGCACACGACGGCGCTAACTGAGCTGCACGAGCGGCTGCTCAAAGAGACCGAAGAGAAAACCGCCACGGCGAATTTTCTGGTGGGCGAGATCGAGGGCGCATTTCTCAAGATGCTCGTGCGCATGACCCAGGCGAAAAGAATTCTCGAGGTGGGCATGTTTACCGGCTACAGCGCGCTATCGTTCGCCGAAGCGCTGCCGCCGGATGGCTCGATTATCACCTGCGAGCTCGATCCCCATGCGATCGAAATTGCGCGGCGCTTTTTCGCCCAGAGCCCGCATCGCGAAAAGATCCAAATCCGCGAAGGTCGCGCCGCCGACACATTGAAGACGCTGCACGGCCCGTTTGATCTTTGCTTTATCGACGCCGACAAGCCGAGCTACGATTATTATTACGATCGTTGTTTAGAGCTGGTGCGCCGGGGCGGGCTGATCGTGCTCGACAATATGCTGCGCTACGGGCGCGTGCTCAATCCAACCGAAGAAGACGCGCGCATCGTCAACCTTTTAAATGACCGCATTCACAACGACCCGCGCGTCGAAAACGTGCTGCTGCCGTTTCGCGACGGCATCATGCTCGCCTATAAATTATAACGCAACAGCCAAGCGAAGCTTATATACCAAGAAATGATTACATGAGCTTCCGCACGCCCGCAGAAATGAAAATGGAACCGTAAGCGACAGGCTCTCACCCCCTATCCAACCTTTCCCCGTCGAGGGGAAAGGCTTTGATCCGCTCCTCCCCTCGACTGGGAGGATACAGGAGGGGTGAAGCACCGTCAGCCCAATTTTCGAACGATCGAGGTGAACTATGGCTGGAGCAAAAGTGATCGATGCCGACGGACATATCATCGAGCGCACCGACGAATTGCGAAAGTATCTAAAATCGCCATTCAATAAGCGCGGCGGGCCGCTCACTGCATCAGAGCCCTGGGACCGCGATCTCCAGAAAACCTTGCCACCTGAGCCGCGCACCTTTCCCAGCGCGCCTACCGCGGAGGACTGGCTGCGACTCTTGGACGATCACAATATTGAGCAGGTGTTTTTGTATCCGACGGCGCTTGGCAATGTCTCGCGCATCCGTGAACCGGGGTATGCGGTGGCGCTTTGCCAAGCTTACAACGATTATGTTCACGACTGCTACGCAAAAATCTCAAAGCGGTTGCGGCCCGTGGCGATCTTGCCGTTTCAAGATCCGGAGAGCGCCGTCGTCGAGCTGCGGCGCGCGGTGCGCGATCTCGGCTGTCGCGGCGCGGTAGTGCGCACCACGGGATTGCGTTTGCCCCTAGGGCATAAATTTTATGATCCGATTTATCGGGAAGCTGAAAATTTGGGCTGCGCCCTCGCGGTGCATGGCACCAACGGCGGCGAAGAACTGGCCTCGGGCGCCTTCGAGACCTTCACCGAAGTCCATACGGTCTCTTTTCCGGTGGGCATGTTCGTCCAGTTTTCCAACATGATCTATCAGGGTGTGCCGGCGCGTTTTCCTAAATTGCGCCTGGCATTTCTCGAGATTGGCTCGACCTGGCTGCCCTACTGGTTGGATCGCATGGATGAGCACTGGGAAAAGCGCGGCGCTTTCGAGACGCCCTCGCTCAAGCAGCGCCCGAGCGATTGCGTGCGCGAGCGTCCGATCTTTTTTAGTTTTGAAGCGGACGAGACCTTGCTGCCGGAGACGTTTCGCTATGTCGGCGAGAAACATTTCGTCTACGCCACGGACATTCCGCACTGGGACTGCGAGTTCCCGGACAATTTGCGCCACACCCAGAAGCGTTCGGACGTCTCCGACGAGACCAAGAATAAGCTCCTGTACGAAAATGCCAAGGCACTGTACGCGCTCTAGCCGCTATAGGATTAACCGGAGGGCCCCATCATGGTAGCTCAAACATTCGAGTTGAAGACACCGTATCTGAAAACAGGCCGTAGCCACAATATTCTCGCCCAAACGGATCTCATCAACGTGGCAATCAAGTACTACTACGAAGGCGGCGAGAATTCCCTGCATACGCATCCGACGGAAGACCACGCTTTTATCGTGTTAGATGGAGAAGCGACTTTCTACGACAGAGCAGGCAATGCGACTGCGCTTAATAAAGGCAAAGGCATCTTGCCCAAGGGCTGGTTTTACCGGTTTCACAACAGTGGCGGCAAGCCGCTGGTCCTCCTTCGTTTCGGCGCTGATCCGGACCGACCGGAGGTCACCCGAACCGGAATTACGGGCAACCCGCTTGAATCACGCTCGCGCGAAAACAACTTTGTCGCGCCCGAGCCCATCGAAGGAAGTTATTGGTCTCTATAGTTCACGATCGCGTCGCGGGCGTGCGGCGCCGCTCGCGAGCGATAGCCGCGACTTAAGACATTGATCCTGCGCGGTGCAGAGACTCTCTCAAAACATAGCGCTGAATCTTTCCTGCACCGCTCATCGGCCATTCGCGCACGATTTCCACTCGACGCGGGACTTTGAAGCCTGCAAGCCGGTGGCGGCAAAAGTCGATCAATCCTTCCTCGGTCGCTTCCGCCCCGGTCTTTAATTCGACGAAGACCGCGACGACTTCCGCAAGACGGGCATCGACCATGCCTACGGCTACGGCCTGTTTTACGGCGTGGTGCTTGAGCAAGATCGACTCGACTTCCGCCGCCGCGACATTCTCGCCGCCGACGCGGATCATCTCTTTGATTCGGCCGACAAGCCTCAGATAACCGTCCTTACCCATCACGCCGAGGTCGCCGGTGCGAAACCAACCTTGTTCGTCCAAAGCTTCCGCGGTTTTTTCCGGATCGTCGAAGTATCCTTTGGTAATGCACCAACCGCGGAAGCAGACTTCACCTGGCTCTCCTACAGGTAAAAACTCCTTCCCGTTCGGCTGCCGGATGCCAATTTCTACTCCCGGCATCGGCCGGCCCACGGTGGTCATCCTTAATTCCAACGGATCGTCCAGCGCACAGGCCGTGCCGCCGATGTGGGTTTCGGTCAAGCCGTAGGGACTGATCAGTTTCCTGATTCCCATCTCGTCGTAAACCCGTTTGTTCACCTCGGGGCTGGCGAAAATCATGCCTTTTTCCAGGACCAGGTTTCTAGTTTTGAGATCGGGATGGTTAAGATACTCGATGTAGTGCGGCTGGTGGCCCATCAAGACGTTGCACCGATGACGTTCCATCAACTCCAACGCTTGACCGGCATCGAAATAGGGCTGCACGATCATCCGGCAACCTGAGATGATCGGCGTGAGCATCACTTGAATGGAGCCGCCGACGTGAAAGAACGGCTGCGGACTAAAAAAGCGATCGGCTTCAGTCAGCTGCAACACCTCGCAACCGCACCAGGCGCCGCGCAGCATGGCGCTGTGAAACAACATCGCCGCTTTTGGCATTGCGGTGGTGCCGGAGGAACTGGAGCATCGCGATATCGTCGCCTGTCACTTCGCTCGCGGCTTGAAGTAATGCTTTTTCGGATGCCGCTTTGCCGGCCGCGATCAGCTCATCAAAGCCGAGGCAGCCATCGATTCGCCGATCCGAAACCGCAATCAGCGCGCGCAGAGACGGAAGCGTCTCATTGGGCAAATTGCCGGCAAAAACCTCACCCGGAAAGAGTTGTTTGAGCAAACCCACAAAATCTTTATTCGCTTCTTCTTTAAAAACCAACAAAGATGCTTTCGACTTGTTCAGCACATATTTGATCTCTTCGGGACGATAGCGGGTATTGACCGGCACCATGATGGCGCCAATGCGGGCGAGCGCGAAATAGACAAAGGCCCATTCGGCGTATCCTGCCATCCAGATTGCGACTTTGTCGCCCTTGGTTACTCCCAAACTAAGGAGACCGCGCGCGACAAGATCTGAAGTTTGTTTGAGGCGATTGTAGGTGAGTTCTCCGCTCGTGAAGACATACCCGACCTCATCGCCGTATCGCTCGACCGCTTTATCAAGCGCATCGCCGATGGTTTTACCTGTCCACTGCTTCTCCCACATGGGTTTACTTTCCGTGTGCCTGTTGGAAAAAGTCGGGAATCTTAAATTGAACGTCAGAACCGCAGCTAGACTTTGAACTTGGAACCTTGAACTTCGAACGAAACTCTATTTGCCAATTCCTGATTTGGGCCAGCGAATTCGGCTTTGTTTGAGCCCGAGACCCGCGAGTAGTCCGGCCATGCGGATCGGCGCACCGAAGCCCTCCACGACCGGAACGCCGAGTTGCTTTTGCAGCCATTTGGGATCGATATGCACCGGGCACTGGCTAATCCCCATCGGGATAATCACTTCGGCTCCCAACTCGATGAGCCTTTCGGCTTCTTTGACAAAGTTCGTGATGACTTCCTCCCTATGAGCCGTCAAATCAGGCAGGTCGAAACCGCTGACGCCGAAACCGACGACGCGCTCTTCCATGCCGTAACGGCGCACGATAGCGCGATTAAAGGCGAGCAATTTTTCGTGATAGATGATCAAACCAAACCGGTCGCCGAGAAGGGTGGCGACATGGAGGCAAGCTTCCATCGGCGCGATCACTGGAATATCCACCGCCGACCGGCCGCCGTCCACGCCGAGATCAAGCATGCCCAGAGGCACTACCGCGTCGTAGCCCTCTTTTTCGGCCCGGCGATAAGCGTCAATGAACGCCGGCGCGACAAGCTGAATCTCCGTCGGCGTGATGCCGTAAAAATAAGGGGAAGCCTCGACGTTGATGATGCCGACTTGAATCTCTGAGTTAGAATAAGACAGCGCCAGATCGGCGCGCCGCTTGTATTCTTCCGGCGGATAGCCGCCGATGCAAAATGCGACTCGAATCATAACCGCTTCGCTTGGCCGCGGATCACCGCGGTGTTCAAAGTTCAAGGTTCAACGTCAGAGCGGCGCAGCGCTTCGTTTTCTTTCGAAACTTTGCGCCTTTGCGGGAAATATTCCGATCTTTCTCACTTCGGCTGCCAAAATGACGTCGTTTCCTGCAGCTTAGTCATATCGATGTCCACGCCTAAACCCACTCGGTTAGAGACGCTGAGCTGGCCTTCGTTTACGGTAAGTCCTGACGCCGGGTCATCGTTGAGGCTTTCAAACTCGCCGATCTCGGCGCCGGCGAACAACTCCGCGATCGCCGCGCAAAAGTGCAGCTGCATCGCTTCCATGAGCTGGCTGCCGGCGGTGCTGCCCACGTGGACGCCGATGTTGGCGGCGCTGCACACCGAAGCGATCTCGCGCGATTTATAGTAGCCCCCCATTTTCCACAGCTTGATGCTGACGGCATCCATGCCGCCCGCATCGATCAAGCGCAGCGCATCGGTTGCCGTCTCAACGCCTTCGTCGGCCATGATCGGCGTGCGCACGTTCTGGCGCACAAATGCCATGCCGCGCACGTCGTCGCGGCGCACCGGCTGTTCGCAAACGATCAGATTACAGCTCTCCAGTTCGTTCAACACCTTGACCGCGCGCATCGGCGCGTAGGACTGGTTGGCGTCAACGGAAATGAAGACATCGTCGCCCAAAGTTTCGCGAGCGATCTTTACGGTCTCAATGTCGCGCTTGTCATCGAGGCCGATCTTGATCTTGACGTAGCGATAGCCGCGATCCACAAAAGCCTGTGCCTCGGCGGCCGTCTCCTTCGGCGGCTTCAAACCGAGCATGCGCATGACCGGTACATCTCGGCGCGCCAGCCCGCCGAACAAGTTAAACAGAGGCGTCTTCATGCGCTTCGCCTGCAAATCCAACAACGCTTCTTCGACGGCAAACTTGAGTTGGAAATTAGCGCCGATGGCGAAATCGATTTTCTTCATCACATCCGGCACGCCCAAGACTTGTTCCTTCAACAGGGGCGCGATCGCTGTGTGCAGCAAGGCTTCCGCGGTCACGGGAGATTCGCCGACGATTAGCATCGCGGGCATGTAGCCGTAGCCGGTGTTGCCAGCTTCATCGGTTACGCCAACTACGGTGGCTTCGATATCGCCTTTGGTGTAGCGAGCGGTTTTCCAGGCGACAGCGCGCCGCAGGGTGGCGCGCCAGCTCTGCACCTTTTCAACCTTGAACGGCGCTGCGGCAGTGGCGCTATTGGTTTTTGCGTCGTCGGTCATCATTTCCTTCCTCTCTATTTCTTGAAGACGTTTTTGAAAAATCCTTCTTTGTCCAGTTTATGCGCAATCGTTAAATCGAAAACCTGAGCGATGGTCGCCTTTTTTGCCAGCGGCTCGCGCTCACCGATCTCGTCCATCAGATCTTGGAAACTCTTGGCGTCGGGTTCGAGATTCTCCGCGTAAAACTCATTGGCAATAAAATCATACGCCTTGTTCAAAATCTCCGTTTCGTTGGATTTCATGTAATGACCGAGCGCTTTGACGCCTTCTTCGCGATTGCGCTTGAAGCGGGCGATGCCTTCGACATAGCTCCGAATGAACGCTTCGGCCAACGCCGGCGTTTCGCGCAGGAATTTTCCTGAGACCACGGGACCTAAGTAGGGATAGTTGAGATTAAGCTGCACGAGTACCGGAAAACCAAGCTTGGCCAGCCGCAGCCCCGACATGAAATCCATTGCCGCCGCCTGCACGCTGCCCGATTGCAACGCCGCCAAACGCTGCGGCGAGCCGCCGACTTGGAGCATGGTCACGTCCTTGTCGGGATTGAGCCCCAGCTTGCGCAAAGCGAGTTGAGAGCCATAGGCGCTCACGTCGCCGACGCGGTTGATCGCGACCCGCCCGCCGACCAGATCTTTAGCGCCTTTGATGTTTTTTGCCGCGATCAAACTATATGGAAAAATCTTCGCGGTGACCCCCAGCATGCGGACATCGCCGCCGCGCAGGATCGCTGTCACGGTTTCGGCGACGCCGTTCTGCGCCGCCTGGGCTTGCCCGGCGAGCATCGCTTGCAGCAGTACGCTGCCGCCTTGAATATAGACCAACTTTCCGTCGAGGCCGTATTTCTCGTACAATCCGACGTCGCGGGTGAACCACAGCGGCGTAAACTGGCTGCTCGTCGTCGGGTAAGCGATGATAACGCTCTCCAGGGCGCTCGCCGGGGCGCGCAAGAGCAGCCAAGGCGCCAAAAGCAAAATGATTGAAACGAAAGCTTTGCGAATGGTCATGCGCACCCTCGACGACTTCCGCATTCCATATCCGCATACGATGAACG
>VBKY01000215.1:10017-24454 GCA_005879255.1 Deltaproteobacteria bacterium | reverse complement strand
TTCCCTGCGTAGTGCCGCTTAACGGCGAGCGATCCACTTGCCAAGAGGCCAAGGCAAAGTTGAGACATCCGCGATACCTCGCTTCGTTCTTCAGTGGCGGGTCATGCTTCGACACTGCCTTAGGTCGAGATCAACAGCGGCACATTTTCGCACGATGTTTCACGAAAACGTCTTCTTAGCGGTGGACTGCTGTCAGCTCTTGCCCCGTGTTGATACTCTCGTGCGCATTTTAGCATGGTCCTGTCAAAGGCAGCCGTTCGAGGCATAAGCATTGCTGGGAGATGTTCGGTGACAGGCATACCAAATCCAGCAGCGGTTTTTAGTGTTGAGGACCTAAGGGGAGTTGGTCAACTGACTTGATCCGCTCAACCAAACCGGAGAAGCGAAGATGACTATCGGAACGGACACAGGAATTGGTCCCGCCATGCGGGTCCTTCATCATTTCATCGATCGCCAACGCTACTATCAGATAAAATTTGCCAGCGGTGAGCAAGCGCTTGTATTGATCACGGGTATGCCAGCGCCCTCCGTCGAGCTCGTTCGCCTAGCTTTCGGTGGCTTAGTCCCATGGCAAACTGTTTGGGAATACAATCCTATGAGGGCCGGAGGTTACAGCGATTATATTCACAAGCTAAAGACGATGTTTTCACCGGCAAAAGGAAGATCTGATGATTCCGACCACTACATTCGCGACACTTTGCTCTCGTGTCAGTCTATCGAGGACGCTCGCATACTGCTTCTGCAGCGCGAGCGGCTAGCCAATACTTCGACGAACGAGATTACTGATGACTTCACGAAACGCGAGCGGCGTTCGTTCACGAGTAACGATGGCTGGGAGATAGGAATTCGTTCTCCACAGCATGGATCACCAGCAGAGAAGGTAAAGAGCGATGGAACGAGTCATAACAATGGGGAGCGGGGTAACGGCAAAGCCGAATCGGTTTTCGCCAAGGACTTGGATCTCGCCAAGGTTTCAGCGGTGCCGAATCGCTATAGCATCAGAAACGACGGCGCGAGACGGGTCCTCACGTGCGTTGAAGCGCCCACGATCACGGTTCGCGCGGAGCGCGGACTAGCGATACCTGCCAAGCAGGCACGCAAATACCCGGCTGGAACGATTTTTCTCGACGGTGCGGCACAAGGCGATCCGTTCGTCGATGTTCAGAAGCAACTCTACAACCTAGATCATCACGAAGGATGTATTCGATCCTTGGCCACCTGCGAACAGGCCATGGTATTGATTCGCAAGGGTCTCGAACTGCGCAATCGCGACTGGGTTGTGTTGGCAAACGATGCCGATCTGGACACTCTTCTTGCCCTGTGGGTAGTCCTTAACCACAGCCGTCTCAACGATCGCTCTAAAACTTGTGCCAAGATCATGCCGCTTTCGCTCGAGATTTAGCCGCGCTTCCGCCGGATCTGCTCCATTCCACCTCTGCGATGTTAAAGCAGTTAGAGCAGCAGGAAATCGTCCTCAAAAACTATGGAAGGTGGTCGGAAACCGATCTGTTGGAATATATCGCCGACCGACTGCGTGCCGTCGACGAACTGATTTACGCGCCAGAGGATTTTGACGGTTTTCATGAAGTTGAGGAGCTGGCACAAGTCCAGATTGCCAACGTGTCTGTCGCGGTTGCCTGCCGTTCGGACGCCAGCATAGATGAGGTCCAGCGGCAGCTTCAAAAGGTTTACGGGCAGCGGTTGGGAATATTGATATTTCAAGATGATCCCTCGACCTATAGATTGCGTCAGTTAGATGGAAGCCTTCCGGCATCGCTCGAGCGAGCGTATGAACGTCTGAATCTTTTGGACCCGGCGGTGAAAAGTGGCTCCGAAAACCGCTGGGGTGGCTCAACAGAAAACGGTGCTTCCCCGCGCAAGACTGGAACGAGTCTTTCGCCTACGCAGATCATCGAAGCGGTGCGGGAAGCTTTTTGGGCACCGAACCTATCGCTGTCGCGGCGTTGTCGCCTGCAGTAGCGCTGATTTTTGTCGGCAACCTGCTCCGCGATCGTGGGTTTATCACTGGAGACACAGTGCTTTTGTCTGCCGTGGCTCTCACGATGACGGCGGGGATCCTTTTTTGGTCAAAGGCCCGCCGGGTTCCGGGACTTTACGGTTGGCGAGCACCTACGGGTTTTGGCTGGCTGATCGCGCTCCCCGCCGCTCTCATCGGCGCCGTGACCGGCGGAGCTTGGGCCCCTGGATCGCTCGCCTACCGGATGGGACCCGACAACGTTTACGAATTCACCGGTCTCGCTGCGCTCCTTCTTCCGCTGGGAGCGGAGTTGCTTTTCCGCGGTGTGATTCTCGGACATCTCGCTGCGCGCCTGCCGATACAAAAAAGCGGTGGTCTGTGGTGGCGTTCCTGGCCTACTTTAATATCGACCGCACTGTATGCCGGGGCGTCTCTTCTTTTGTTTCTGAGTTTCTCAAGTGGCCAGATCCAAAATCAGTCAATGGTTTCTCATTTCAGGAGGTGCCCTCATTTTCGGTTTCGCGTCCGGGATAGCGCGAGAGCGTTCGGAGAGCATCCTTTCTTCAGTCCTACTCCATTGGGTTTGCGCGGCGGCATTATTACTGTCCGGCCGTTTGCTGTTCTGATCGGATCCCAACGACTCACAATTCAGAGACGGACAGTAAGTCTGCACGCTATCTAAGCCCCTGGGCCGCCTTATAGCGTTAACGCTTCTATTCGTTCCTCACACTCTGCGCCAGGAAGAGTAACTTTTTATTACCGTCAGATAACGCGGGGTAATATAAAGATTACCCTGAATAGACTCCTTTGCTCTTCAACAGAAACTCTAGAATGGCAACCGCGCCGCGGCGGCGAGGACGCTTGGCCTGCACGAAAAATATTTGTTGCGACTTTTAAAGTCACTGGGGATTGGCGTTTAGCCGTCTATATTGCGCCCCAGCTCGTCATGCGCGTCGGTAGAATCAATATCATCGGCATGCGATCAATTCTCATTGCTCGGTACTGCGGATATTTTCTTCGAAGTAGGTTCACCGCTTTGCGGTGCTTGTCGCCGCTCACTAGCACACGAGCCTTGCCAATGATCAAAATGTACACGAGCTTGGCCCAATTCTCGTCGTAACGGTCGATGATAAGCGAAACTCGTGGATTCTCCCGGATGTTTCTAAGCCGTTTCAGCTTTCGCGGGGTGACACGCTTCGGTTTCTCGTCGACGGGCGAATAAAAATAGTTGCCGTCGAAGACAAAGCATATTGGAATGACGTGCGGCTGACCGCCGGCATCGGCGGTAGCGAGATGGGCGACGCGGGCGGAGCGGATGAGGCGTGAGGCGCCTGCGGACAGTTCAAACCGTTCCAATCGTTCAAGTAGTTCCAGTCGTTCCAAACGTCCACTCTCTCGCCTTGGCTAGCGCCTAATGCCTCTCTACAGCTTGAACTCTCCCATAGAGCTCGGCGCAAAAATTTCCTCGACTTTCAGAGGCCTTTTCAAAAGCCCTTGTTCTGTCATGTAGCGAATTAAAGATTCGAGCACGTGGCGGTTGGCCTCGATGCCATAGGGCCACCAATCAGGACCGAAGATTTCTCTGAGCTGCTCTCTTTCCCACGACAGCCACGGGAGCGTGCAGGCGTGCGCATTGGAAATATGCATGTTCTCGATGGCGCGGTTCTTGGCGTCACAAAAGGCCTTATATAGACTCCGGGCAACCCATGGGTGCCGTTCATACACGTCCCTGCGAATCACCACGATGTGCATGATCGGAAAAATCTTCGTGCGCTCGTAATATTCGATTTCCACTTCCTTGTAGTTGGGAAACAGGCGCTGCACTTTCCCCGAACCGTTGGCAAGACAGGAGGGACTGCGGGCCGAAATTAGCGCATCGATTTCTCCGCTCTCCAGCATGCTGTTGAGTGTCCGGTCGTCGGGTATCGACTGGACGGTGATTTCCGGGGGAAGGTCTAGTTTGACTCGTTCTTTCCGGCCCGGCTCTTCCTGTCCGCCGAGAAACCACTTCATATCCTGCGCTCTCACGCCGTAGTCGTCGTTAAAAAACCCGCGAATCCACACGGCCGCCGTCATCGCGTATTCCGGAGTGCCAACTTTTTTACCTTTGAAGTCTTCCGGTTTTTTGATTCCTGATTCGACATTGTAGTAGACGGACGAATGCCTGAAGAATCGCGACGGAAATATCGGAATACCCACGAACGGGGAGTCTCCACGACCAATCATGGTTATATGGTTGGAGAGCGACATTTCCGAGACATCGAATTCTCGGTAATGCCCCATGCGCCAGAAGATTTCTTCCGACTGCATCGGCAGATAATTTAGTTTGGTTCCTTCCGGCTCCACCGAGCCGTCCTGAAGAGGTTTGGTTCGGTCATAGTCGCCACAGGCGACGGTTAGAAATAATTTCTCCACTATTCCTCCTTGGTTGTTTTTGGGTCGAGGATGGAAGATTGAGGATTGAGGATCGACGCTACGTTTGACTTTCTATCCTCGATCCTCGACTCAGTTCGTTTCCCAGCGCGAGTAGCGCTGGGCGATGGCGATCAAGATCACCGAGATGACCGAGATCACCAGACCGATGGCGGCGACTCGGCCGCGCATGCCGTCGAGATAGAGAAAATATAGTAGGGGCCCGAGCGGTTCTGAGCCGGGACTGTAGAGGAACAACGTGGCGCTGAACTCGCGCATAAAAATCGTCACCAGAATAATCCAACCGGCGATCACGCCGGGGCGCATCATCGGAATCAGCACTCGGCGAAACGTCGCCACAAATCCCGCTCCGCAAACAATGGAAGCTTCTTCCAGTTCCTTGTGCACTTGAATGATCGTGCTGGTCACGGCGCGCAAGCCGTACGGCAGGAAGCGCGTGACATAGGCGATCAAAATAATCCAGATCGTGGCGTACACTGGAATCGGAAAATCGACGTATGCCCAGAGCAGTCCCAGGGCCATGGCGGTGCCGGGAAACGCCCACGGAATGAAAACCAATCCTTCAATGACACCGCGCGCCGCGATTTTCGTGCGCACTGTTATGTAAGACGCCAGCGAGGCGAGGACCATGCACACCGTGGCCCCGACCAGCGCAAGAAATAAACTGTTCACGAAGGCTTTGTGAACGCGCGGCGTGGCCCAGACATAACGGAAATGATCCAGGGTTAAGCGGTGCCAGGTCTCCCAAGTGGGGACGTGATAGTAGGGCAAAATCGCGACTAACGTAAGAACCAAGATCGGCAACACGACCAGCATCACGAGGAGCAGCAAGGCGATGCCGGATGCGGTGTAGCGCCAAGGTCCGAGATCGATTTGATGGGGCCGAAAACCTTTGCCCGTGACCGTAGAAAAATTTTCCACTTGCGATGTGAAGATGCGATAGAGGTAAACAAATATCAGCGCCACTACGAGAATGCCGACGCCGTAAGCGGCTGCCAAATTATGATTGGTCGGAAACGATCCCAACGCTTCGCGCCATATTTTAGTCGTGAAAACTTCGATTCGGGCTGGGAGCGCAATAATCGCGGGCGTATCGAAGCTTTCCACAGCGCGCACGAAATTCAACGTCCCCGCGGCGAGGATCGCGGGCCGAATCAGCGGAAATGTAATGCGCCGCATGACGCCGAATTCATTCGATCCGAGCGTCTTGGCCGATTCCTCCAGTGAAGGATCCATGCTTTTTAGCGCCGCGGCGATGATCAAGAAAGCCAGCGGCGTTAAGATCAACGCTTCGACAAAGATAAGACCCGGCATCGAATAGATATTGAACGGCCCTTTCTCCAGCCCGAAGAGTCTCACAAACACGCCGTTGATCAGACCGTTGCTCGGATTGAGCAGCATGACCCAGGAGATCGCAACTAAAATCGGCGGCAGGATGTTGGGAATGATCGCGGTAAGCTCGAAGAACCTGCGAAAGGGAGCGTTGGTGCGGATCGTAATCCAGGCCAACGCGAGGGCGAAAATCACCGAAAGGCCCGCCGCACCGATGCCGAAGATGAACGAATTCAGGAGCAGCGGATAGGCTTCCGGATCGCTGTAAGCTCGCACATAATTTTCCAGCGTGAATTTTCCCGGAACGCCCAGAGGCGCGTCTGTAAGGCTGCCGTAGAAAAGAAAAAAAGTCGGATAGAGACTAAGAAAAGCGATGATGCCGCCGACGATGAGAAAGACCCAGCTCACCGGCTGGCTGAGAAAAGCTCCTAAGCGAGTTCGGCTCCAGGCAGTCGGTACGTTAGGTTCGACCGCCAGCGCTCTTTCATCCGCAGACACAAGTGGACCAAGTTAACGCAAAAAGATCTGCTGGTATTCCTTCTTTTTCTCGGCGAATTTCTTCGAGTCGAGATCATACATTTCGACGAATTGGACTTTGTCCGCGTCGGGCAGCGGCGGGTACACACCTTTGCGGTTCACGAACTCGCCTAGTTTGGCGATCATTGCCATGTTCTCAGCGCCGAGGAAATAATCGATGAATGCCTTGCCGGCGTTGGCGTGGGGCGCCTTGGCGTTTAAACTCAAGTAGTGTCCATCACCCATAAACTTCCCCAGCCTGATGTAGTCCAAAGGCGCGCCCCTCTGGCCGAAAATGTAAACGTACTTAATGTAGGTGATCGCGATCGGCGTCTCGCCGGTGGCGACGCGCTCGGCGGCCGGCAGCAGGGACTCGACCAATATGGGTTTTTGCGCAGCCAGATCACGGATAAATTTGTCCGCCTTCTCTTTGCCCATGAGCTTATCCAGGCTGGCCACCCACTGAGTCGTGGTTGTGTGCTGCGTCGGATCGGGCATGACGAGCTTGCCGCGATATTGCGGCTTGACGAGATCTTCCAGCCCCTTCGGCGCATCGGCGGACTTGATCACATCCTTATTGTACACGACACCGATGACGACATTGCGATAGCGTGGGCCGAGATTTGGATCGATCGATTCCTTGGTAAAGTCTTTTGCCGAAGGCGAATCGTATTTGGCAAAAAGGCCTTCTTTAAACATGATCTGCATCGGGTTGTCATTGGTCAAGATGATATCGAAGAGC
The DNA here is from genome assembly GCA_005879255.1 of Deltaproteobacteria bacterium. The sequence continues at coordinate 17,453 of VBKY01000215.1, read as the reverse complement.
GGCTTGCCGGCGCGGGATTCGCTTAAGGCACGATCCATCACCTTGGTCGCCGACGCGCGCCAGTAGTCGACCTCAATGCCGGTTTTTTTCTTGAAAGCGCCGAAAGCCGTTTCCGCCGTGTCTGACTCCAGGGAGCCGTAGACGACGGCTTTGCCTTCTTTTTTTCCGGCGGCGATGAGGTTGGCGCTCTGGCTGTAAGCCGGCGCTGCGCTCGTCATCATGGCAGCGACAAGCGCGAACAAAAAATAAATCCTCTTGAGCATCATGCCCTCCTCGATTCACTCTCCGCTCTGCAGTCGAGAGCGGAGCAAATAGTTTCAGATTTCACCTATTGAGTCAAGAATACTTGCGTCGATGACGCGGTCTTTTTAAGGCTTGGTTTGACACTAGTTATTGCCGATCATATAAAAGATTTTCACAGTCTACGAAGGGGGTATTAATCTTCATGGACAAGCTGGATTTGCTCATTACGGGCGGCGAGGTTTGGACTCCGGGAGGATTCGTCGACGCCAATGTCGCCGTCAGCAACGGCAAGGTGGTGGCGCTCGGTAAGTCGCCGGTCTTGCCTGACACGGCCGAGGCCGTAATCGATGCGAAAGGAAAGAAAGTCATTCCCGGCTTGATCGACACGCACACGCATCATCGTGATCCGGGATTTACCCACAAGGAAGACATTACCACTGCGACGATGGCTGCGGCCGCGGGCGGTGTGACCTTTTCCATCGGCATGCCCAACGTCAACCCGCCGACGACAACCGTGGAGCGCTACCGCGCACTAATCGAGCATCACAGCAAGAACGCCATCGTCGATTTCAATCACAATCCTTCCGGCACGGTGCCGGAAGAAATTCCCGCTCTCGCCAAAGAAGGGCCGCTCGCGTTCAAAATTTTTATGGTCAAAGACACCGGGCGCGACTATCCGCATATGCCTGGGATCGGCATCAATAACAATGGCCAGCTTTTTAAATGCTTCGAGACCGTTGGCAACACGGGATTGCCGCTGATGGTGCATCCGCACGATCAAGATCTGATGGACGAGATCGAAGGGCGCTACTGGAAGCGTGAGGATCGCAGCCCTCAGGCTTACGCGAAAGCTTATCGCGACTACGACGGCATTATCTGGGATACCGCGATGAGTACGCTATTCAGAATGCAGAAAGCGCTCGGCGCCAAGCTGCATATTCTGCACATGAGCACGCCGGAAGGATTGGCGATGCTGCGCCGCGCCAAGGATGAGGGCAGACCGTGCAGCTGCGAGGTCAATCCGTGGGCGATGTTTTTGGGCACCTGGGAAAACGTCGAGAAGCTGGGTCCCTATTGCTTGGGTTTCTGGGTGCCGCCGGCGCACGTCGAAGCGCTTTGGCAAGCGATCAACGACGGAACAATCGACGTCATTGGAACGGACCACGCACCCCACACGAAAGACGAAAAGGATAAAGGCTGGCACGACATGTGGAGTTGTCCGGGCGGCGAGCCGCAGATTCAGGATTATCTCAGTCTATTTCTCACTGCGGTGAACGAAGGCAAGTTATCGCTCGATACCTTGGTCAGAATCTCTTCCTATAACGCAGCGAAGATTTTCAACGTGTATCCAAAAAAAGGCGTAATCCAACCTGGCTCGGATGCGGACATGGTGATCATCGATATGAACAAGGAAGAAGTGATCAGTAACGAAACCACGTACACTAAAGTCGGATGGACGCCCTACCATGGCAGGAAAGTCAAAGGCGTGCCGATCCGCACGATCCTGCGCGGTAAAACGGTCATGCAAGAAGGTAAGATTGTCGGCAAGCCCGGCGACGGGCAGTTGGTAAAGCCGCTTCGCTAGTAGGACCGCACAAAGAGTACGAAGTGATCTTGAGGAAAAGAGAAAAAATCGATTTGGACTCGCAGAAGTTCGGCTTTATCGACAGAGCGCTGGATCTTCTATTTTTTTAGATCTGCCAAGCACCAAGGAGATTGCAAACACGTGAAGTTCGGCTATTACATTCTAAACACCTATGTTCCGGAATTGGACGGCGACAGTCGGGAAGTCTACAGCCATTGGCTCGAGCAGATCGACGCGGCGGAAGCTCTCGGCTTCGACTCTTTTTGGGTGACGGAACATCACTTTCGCAATTTTGGCGGCATGATGCCGAGTCCATCGGTTATGCTTGCGGCGGCCGCGCAGCGGACGAAAAAAATGCGCCTCGGCGCAGCCGTGTCGATCATTCCAATGCACAATCCGCTGCGGATCGCCGAGGAATTCGCCATGGTCGATCAGCTTTCCGGCGGACGCTTAAATTTCGGCGCCGGCCGCGGCATGCATCCAACCGAATATGCGGTCTTCGGTTATGACTGGAGTAACGCGCAAAAACGGCTGCCGGAAGCGCTCGACGTGATCATGCGCGCCTGGAGCGGTGACGAGTTCGAGTGGCAGGGCGAGCATTATCGTTTTCCCAAGATTCGAGTTTTCCCTCAGCCTTGGCAAAAGCCGCGGCCGCCGATTTACATCACGGCAAATAAGGATCCGGAGAGCTTCAATATGATCGGCCGTCGTGGCCATCATCTGATGACTCTAGCCTGGATCGCCACCAATGAAGAACAACGCCTGCGGGTCGAGATGTATTGGGCGGCGCTGCGTGAAGGCGGCCACAAGGTCGAAGACAAAGAAGTGTTCACCATGTATCCGGTTTACGTCGGCGAGAGTGACACGCAGGCGCGCCATGAAGTGATCGAGCATTGGCACCGCTGGCGCAACTTCGCCCTTGAAACGCAGAATTTAACTCCTGAGAACCCGGCCCACCAGCGACTGTTCGGCCACCTGGATTATGAAGCTATGGTGCACGACAGCCGGGGCGTCTTCGGCGGGCCGGAAAGTTGCGTGCGCATTCTCAAGCGCATCATCGACGTCGTCGGCACGACCCATATCGGTTTGACTTTCCACTTCGGCGGCCTGAGCCAGGAAAAAGTGCTGAAGTCGATGGAACGTTGCGCCCGGCTCGTTCTACCAGCACTGCGATAGGATCGTCTGATTCCCCGCAGCTCGCTGCGGTTCATTTAATTCCTGAGCGATTGGCGCCGGTGTGTTCCCGCTATCAGAAAGCTTCTTGCGTTCTTAACGCCATATGGATGGTTCATAATTGACTGCACACCATCGCCGTGTTACGCAAAAACTTCCCTTTGTGAAAAAAAGTCCGTGAAAGCGCTAAAATTCGAAGAGCTCAAATCGCTCGATCTTAGCAAATGTGAAACCGTCGGCGATATCGTCAACGGCATGCGCTACTGCGCGTTCGGCGCGCGCATGCTCGGCGAAGTCGCTCACACTATTCGCGAAATGATAGCGGCGGAAGACAAGCCGATGCTCATCTACGACGGCCTCGCCGATTCTCCGCTCGGTTCACTTTTAGGCAAATTCGTCTCGAACCAATGGTGCCGGCGAATGCTATTACCGTCCGAATACGCGAAGGTTGGAAGCCGGGGAGACAACGTCGTCGTCATCGGCGCTTTCTCTGAACGGGACGCCGAAGCCATCTACAGCAAGCCTGCGCGCGCGGTGTTTATCAATCAGTTCGACATGGCGCGTCCCGGCCAGATCCGCGACGGATATTTTCCCGATGCGGTGTTCGCTGATCCGCGCTACGTGATGCCGGCGATTTACGCGGCGCTCGATGAATGGATCAACGACAAGCGCAGTTCAGTCGTCGATTTTATTTCAGCGCTGTCAAAGTATGGCGGCCTGGCGACGCAGGTGGCGAGAGGAGCGGAAGCGCTCGAAGCGATGATGCACGACAAGAGCTGTGTTCGCTTCTTGACCGTCAGCGGAGCCATGACGGTCGCCAAGATGGATTTGATCATCTGCGATATGATCGAGCAAGGATTGATCCACGCCATCTCTTCTACCGGCGCGTTGATGGCGCATGGGTTGGTATCTTCGATCGGACTCAAGCATTACAAGTACAATCCAAAGTACAATGACACCGAACTGGCGCGGCGCAAGCTCAACCGTGTAACAGATACACTGGAACCCGAGACGAATCTTGACACCGTCGAAGAAGTGATTGGCAAGGTGATCGAGAAAATTGATGGCAAGGAACCACTCAGCCCGACCGTATTAAACAAATTGATCGGCAAGTATCTGGCGGACCATTATCCAAACGAACGCGGCATTCTAAAATCGGCCTATCTTCACGGCGTGCCGGTGTTTGTGCCGGCATTCGTCGATTCGGAGCTTGGCAATGACATCTACATTCACAACATGAAGCGCAGACGGCGCGGCAAGAAGCCAATCCTGATGGATTTGGAGCGTGACAGCAAAGAGTTGATCGAGTGTGTGACGGGCGCCAAGCGTTTCGGCATTTTTTCCATCGGCGGCGGCGTGCCGCGCAACAATGTGCAAAACGTTGCGCCGTTGATCGAAATTATCAACGAGCGGCTAGGGCCGACGTTTCCGAACCGACGTTTCACATACGGAGTGAGAATCTGCCCCGACAGGCCTCACTTCGGCCATCTTTCAGGGTGTACGTATTCTGAGAATGAATCCTGGCGCAAAGCGGCCAAAAACGGCATTTACGCCGAGATGCTCGCCGACGCGACGCAAGTCTGGCCATTTTTAATCAAGTACATCATGGAGAAGAAGCTGTCCGGCGGAAAAAGTAGCAACGGCAGGAGGCGAAGAAAGCGATAGGTAACCGGAATATATTCGAACCATCCAATACTTCACCACTCCACCACTCCAAAGTAGACTCATTGTTCGGTAATTACAAAAAAGAGGAGAACGCCTGGTGAAACAAGGCACTGATCGCATTCTTGTCACCCATGTCGGCAGTCTGGCGCGGCCCGAAGATTTAATGGAAATGCTGGTGGCGCGGAACGAGGGCAAATCGTTTGACAGTGGCGCTCTCGCTAAGCGCACCCGCGAAGCTGTAGCGGAGGTTGTGCAGAGGCAGATCGAGTGCGGTGTCGATATCATCAACGACGGCGAGCTCGGAAAATCGAACTTCTCGCGCTACACACGCGAGCGGCTGAGCGGTTTTGTCGAGCGGCCAGCGAATCCTAATTTCAAACCGACGTCCATTTTCGGCCGCGACATGGTCGAGTTTCCCGACTATTTTAACCGCGGCGGACGGACTTCCATCGGCCATCACGCCCGGGTGTTCTACTGTGCGGAGCCGCTCAAGTACATCGGCCATGACGAAGTGAAATCGGATATCGAAAATTTGACGGCCGCGCTGCAAGGAAAACAATTTGAAGAAGCCTTTCTGCCGGCGATTGCTCCGGGAACCATGGAGCACTGGATGAAAAACGAATATTACCCGACCGCAGAGGCTTATCTGTTCGCCATAGCCGATGCCATGCACGAGGAATACAAAGCGATTGTTGACGCCGGCTTTATCCTGCAGATCGACGATCCCGATCTGGCCGATGCGTGGCAGATGCATCCGGAAATGAGCGTGGCGGATTATCGCAAATACCAAGAGATGCGCATCGATGCCCTGAACCACGGACTGCGCGATTTGCCGGTCGATCGTGTGCGCTTTCATGTGTGCTGGGGCAGCTATCATGGCCCGCACAAATACGACATTCCTTTGAAGGATATCGTCGGTCTGATCTTGAAAGTGAAAGCTGGCGCCTACTCCATCGAAGCTTCAAATCCATGTCACGATCATGAGTGGCGCGTGTGGGAAGAGACAAAATTGCCGGATGGAAAAATCCTCATTCCCGGCGTCATCGGTCATTACAGTGATTTTATCGAGCACCCGCAAGCGATTGCCGATCGCCTGGTGCGCTACGCCAAGATCGTCGGGCGGGAAAACGTCGTCGCCGGCACCGACTGCGGGATTGGTTCGAGAGTCGGTCACCCGCAAATCGGTTGGGCGAAATTTCAGGCAATGGCCGACGGCGCGCGCATCGCGACCAAAGAACTGTGGGGTAGATAGTTACTCGCAGGTGAGCAATCGAGCAATCTGTGAGTTTAACTGCAGACTTTTACCTTTGCGGGCTGATTCCCTCCCCTTGGGAGGGCGTAAGGGAGCAATTACTTGGCTAATCCTAAAATTTGCCGGCCGTATTCTTTCACCAATTGCTCGCGTCCTTCGGACTCAGGCAAGTTCTTCAAGCGATCTTCGATTCGGCCGCGCTCTTCCTGTTTGAGCTCCGCCCAACGTTCCAAGCTTTTCTGTATTCTGTCTCGTTCCTCCACAGCCAGCGGCTGAGTAGCCAGCTCGTTTTTAACGGCTGCGATGCTTTCATCGACGGCGACCGGTTGCGCGCCGAGAACGACGGCGCGATGGGGATGACCGGTGCCGTCGTACATCAAAGCGAAGTTTTTGAAACCGATCGTTGAGATCAGCGATCGCACGGCAGGCTCCAGCTGTTGACGGTGGAGCCTTAAGTTAACGACTTTGGTTTCGGTGGTTGACGGAATAACGATCTGAAAGCCGGTCCTGGCCTGAAGCGCGTACAGCGCGAAATGAACCGGGGTCTGATCGAAGGCGAGGGAAATCTCGCCGTCTCGGTAATCGACCCATTGCCGATAGAAATCATCGCCACTGCTTTGCGCCAGGGCCGTCGTGATGCTCCAAGGAATCAAAGCAAAAGCGAGAAAACCGATGGGTAAATGTTTTTTCATGGGTTGACCTCGGCAAGTAACAGTTTCCAGCAACTTCCATGCCCTTGAAGCCGGGTCTAAAAACGGCCAAGGCTGTCCTTGCTTTGACCCAAATTCGTTTGGGTTGCGGCCAAGAATGATTATGCTGGACCATTTTGTGCCAAGAGGGGAAACGCGCTGGGATAAGGTCCGAAGGCGGCTACACTATTGAACGACCCTCGGCTCCAAGCTGAGGGGTTCTGAATTGGCCGACTGTAAGTCGACTCTTGTTCCTGTCATTCCGGCCCTTCGACGGCGCTCAGGATAGCCTCCAGCCGGGAATCCAGGCGGTTTTTGATCCTGAACTGAAAACGAATCTGGATGGATTGTCCAATCCCTTGCCCTCAGGCGAAGTGAATGTTCGTCATGCCGGCCGCGAGCGGTGGATGTGCCTAAACGGCAAGAGTGGAAGGAGAGGCGTCACTGGCTGTTTGGGGAGAGTTCACAGGGACAGGCTTCACCCGCCAAATCTCTCTTGGATAATCTGCGATGGTCCGGTCGCTGGAGAATTTACCCATCCGAGCCACGTTTAATATACACATACGGGTCCAGCTTTCTTGGTCCAGATAAGCGAGGGACACTTTTCTCTGGCACTCGACGTATGCTGCAAAATCAGCCAGCACCATATACGGATCGCCACCGTCTAAGAGTGAGTCGACGATCGGTCTGAAGAGTCCTGGTTTGCCCGCGCAAAAAACATCGCCGGCAATCATGTCGATGACTTTTTTTAGCTCCGGAACATTGTCGTAGTAATGCCGAGGCGGATAGTCGCCGCGCATGGCGGCGCGCACTTCCTCCGCCGTTAGCC
>VBKY01000215.1:0-9965 GCA_005879255.1 Deltaproteobacteria bacterium | reverse complement strand
AGCGCGAATTTCATGTTGCTGGTGCCTGACGCTTCGCTCCCGGCCGTGGAAATCTGCTCTGAAACATCTGCCGCCGGGATGATCTTTTCCGCCAAAGACACGCCGTAGTTAGGAATCAAAACCGCCTTCAAAGAAGATTCAGCGGCGGCATCATTGTTGATCCGATCGGCGACTCCAGTGATGAGTCGGATGATCAACTTCGCCATGAAGTATCCCGGCGCCGCTTTGCCGGCAAAGACCACAGTTCGCGGAACGATGCACTCCCTGGCCTTGATGCGATTGTAAAGATAGATGAGATGAAGAACGTTCAGTAGTTGCCGTTTATACTCATGGATTCTCTTGACCTGGCAATCAAAAATGGAATCAAGCCGAACTTCCACCTGTATCTGCTTTCGAATGATTGCCGCCAGATCTTCTTTGTTGGCCGCCTTCACCTGCCGCCATTGGGCGCGAAAGTCGGTGTCTTCCGCGAGCGGTACGAGGGCGTGCAGCTCGTCAAGGTTTGTGATCCATGCGTTTCCCAGACATTCGCTGATCACCTTGGAGAGCCGCGGATTACAGAGTTGAAGCCAGCGACGTTGGGTGATTCCATTGGTTTTGTTGTTAAAGCGCTCCGGATAGATATCAAAAAAATCGCGAAACAGCTCGTCGATCAGAATTCTCGTATGGAGGTCGGACACCCCGTTAACAGAGTGACTGCCGACGATGGCGAGATGCGCCATGCGCACCTTTTTCTCGTTGCCTTCTTCAATCAGAGACATCCGCTGCAATCGGTCTGTGTTCCCTTGAACATCACGCGCCACGTCCTCCAAGAATCGCCGGTTGATCTCATAGATGATTTGCAGAATGCGCGGGAGAACTCTTTCAAGCAGTAACACCGGCCAGCGCTCCAAAGCTTCCGGTAGCACGGTGTGGTTCGTGTAGGCGATGGTTTGCGTGGTGATCCTCCAGGCTTCCTGCCAGGAAAGGCCATGATCATCGATGAAGAGGCGCATCAATTCCGGGATCGCAAGCGGGATGAGTATCGTTGAGCTGGATGGCGACTTTTTCGGGGAAGGCGTTAAAAGTCTCGTGCGCCTTCAGGTAGCGGGCGATGATGTCCTGCAAAGTCGCTGAAACGAAAAAAAACTCCTGGCGTAGACGAAGTTCTTTGCCTTCAGACACGTTGTCATTGGGGTAGAGAATTTTGGAGATGGTTTCCGTTTTGTCTCTATCCTCGACGGCGCGGAGATAATCCCCATGATTGAAGTAGTCCAGGTCAAATTCGCGCGTCGACTTCGCCGACCATAGTCTGAGGTTGTTGGCGGTAGCATTGCCATATCCTGGAATAGGAAAATCATAGGCCATGGCGATCACATTATCGGTGTCGACCCATTCAGTTCGAGGTCCATGGCCATTCTCAGAGCGCGTGACGCGCCCGTAAAATTTTACCGGGTAGATACGCTCGGGTCTTGGTATTTCCCACACGTTACCATAGCGCAGCCAATTATCCGCCGTTTCGATCTGTGCCCCGTCGCGGATATGTTGGAAAAAGATCCCGTACTCATAACGGATGCCGTAGCCGTACGCTGGAATCTGTAGCGTCGCCAAGGAATCGAGAAAGCAAGCGGCCAAGCGCCCCAACCCACCATTACCCAGCCCCGCGTCCCATTCCACTTCGCGCAGATCTTCGAGCCGATACCCGAGTTCGCGCAGAGAGAGCCGCGAGAGGTGCGGAAAACAAAGCCGCTCCGAGGGAAGGGAGGCAGGAAGGTGGATGCGTGAGAACCACAACGAGAGCAAACTGTAGCGCCGGGAGTACCCGTAAGGGTTAGACAAGGCGCAGAGATCCACGGCCGAGATTGGACGTGGATGGAAGCTTCGGTGTGGACTGAGCGCATGTTGGCGGCGCCGGAAACGGCGTTTAAAAGGCAAATAGCTAATGGTTTTTCGCGGCACATTTGATTGTTCATCCTAGTGCATCTATGTGTCAGCGAGCCAATCCCGATGAGGAAACCACCGACTGGAGAGCCGTGTGCGGGAGAACCGCACGCACGGTTCGGAGGGCGGGGATGGCGAAAGCCGTTCCCGACCCCTATCGGACGGTTACAGGCCTGAGAATAGTTGCACGTAAGGACTGCCGGCAACGACCCGCCGACATCGAAAGGCACGAATCGTTCGGACTCGGGGCTTTTGTAGTTGGATAAAAATTGCGCGCCCGAAATTCTACACGCCGCCGAATCCTTCATCCTGCGCCTCCGCCAACAGCCACGGATCTTTGATCTCCGTGGTTGGCCCTTTGCCGGCGAGCACGTTCGCCACTTCGCGCGCTGCGTGGGTTTGGCAGTCGACGTAAGATTCGTCCGAGTTGGCTGCGGTGTGGCAAGTAACGATCACGTTCGGCAGCGTGAGCAATTTGTGATTTGCCGGCAGTGGTTCGGGTTCTGTGACATCCAATGCGGCCCCCGCTAATTCACCGGCGACTAGAGCGTCGTACAACGCATCGGAGTCGACGAGCCCACCGCGCGCGCAGTTGATTAAATAGGCCGTGTTCTTCATCGCCATGAATTGCGGTGCACCGAACATATGGTGCGTCTGTTTGGTCAAGGGCGCATGCACGCTGATGAAGTCCGAAGTCGCGACCAGCTCGTCGAAGGAAACCATCTTAACGCCCATGTCCTGAGCGATTTTCGGATCGAGATACGGGTCGTAGGTTTGCACGTTGAGCCTCATACCTTGCGCGCGCGGCGCGACTTGCTTGCCGACATGTCCGAGACCGACGATGCCCATGGTTCTTCCCTGGATTCGGTAGACGCGCCCGCGATACGCGTGCAGCTCGGCGGTGTGGCGCCGCCATTTACCGTCGCGCACGTACTGATTCATGCGCATGAGCTTGCGCGAAATCGCGATCAAGAGACCGATGGCCTGCTCAGCGACTTCGATGGAATTACACCCCGCGGCGTTGCAGATGATCAAGCCATGATCGGTCGCGGCCTTGAGATCCATACGGTCGACGCCGACCCCCGTGCGGCAGACCACCTTGCAACGTTTGAGCTGCGAAATTATTTCGCGCGTAAGCGGCACGGACCCATGCATGATGATACCGTCGGCGTCTTTGCCCATTTCGACTACTTCTGCGTCGTTGGTCGGCCGCCGGATCGTCATATCGGCGTCGATCTCGGCGAGAATCGGTTTGATCAAATTCACCGGCACGTCGTTGCTGCCAAAATAAACTACGTGAAACTTGCTCATCTTGGTTAAACCTCCAGTCCGTATAGGCGCGTCGGATTATCCGACAAAATTTTCCGCCGCGCGTCAGTTGAGATTCGATCGTTGGTCGTTAGATCGCCGACCGTGCGGTCGGGGAACTTGCCGATGCAGTCGCTGTGCGGATAATCGGTCGCGATCGTCAAGTAATCTTCGCCCACATGCTCGATAAAGACCGGCGCGAGCTCTTCTCCCGCTTCGCAGCTCGCCCAACATTGGCGCTTGAAATAAAAGCTCGGTTTTTCTCTGGTGGTTTTGGCCTGGCCCTGTCCTTCGTGTTCCCAATGCTCATCCATGCGCTCGAGCCAAAAAGGGACCCAGCCGCAACCAGATTCGAGATAGGCGACTTTGAGCTTGGGAAATTTTTCCAAAACCCCGTCGGCGCACATGTTCAACGAGGCAAGCATTTGTTCGAGCGGATGGCAGGCGATGTGGCGGCCAAACTCGCTGTAACGATCGGCGCCTGCTTGCGGCAGCACCGTGCGCGCCCCTTCGTGTACACAGACGGTGACGCCAAGATCGGCCGCCACTTCGTAGACGGGAAAATAATCCGGGCTCGAAAGCGTCCGCCCGCAGAGCTTGTTTGGGCGCCAGAAAATTCCCACGAGCCCAAGTTTTTCTTTGGCGTAGCCCAGCTCCTCAACCGCGCGCGCCGGATCTTGGAGCGGAATGAGGCAGACGCCGTGAAGCCGTTTCCGATCGTAACTGCAATAATCCGCCAGCCAGGTGTTATAGGCGCGGCAGATGGCGGCGCTGAGCTCGGGGTCGAGGTTGTCACGCCACATAATGTAGAGACCGAGGGTTGGAAAGAGCACGCTTATGTCGACGCCTTCGCGATCCATATCGCGAACGTTGGATGGGGCATCGAACTTGTCAGCTAACGCGTCGGCAAAAGTCTCGCGCCATCGTTTTGATCCGGCGAAGGTGAAACCGTAGTCCTGCTGTTTCGTCGTGTCGCGCAGCTTATCGGCATCGGAAATCGGTTCGCCATCGATGGAGCGGAACGACTGGTTCGGCCCCTCGATCTTGACGCGCCCGCGAAATTTGGCAGGCAAATATTTGTCGAATAGATCGGACGGCTCCAGCACATGGCGGTCGGCATCGATGACCTTAAATCCATCTCTCATGGTTAAACTCCTCTTCTGTGATCCGTCGCCGAGATTGCGGCAGCGACGGATAATTCACCCAAAATCAGTTTTCATAAATAAGACGACTCCATGGAGGGAGTCAACAGCATTTGCCGGGTGGAGATATTCCGCCCCGGGCAATCGATATTGGCGATTTGATGATGACAATAGCAGTCGGGGCAAGGCGCGCCTTGCCCTAGGTCAGTCTGTGTGAAACTCGATAGGAGCCCTTCGACATAGCTCAGGGCGAACGGCAAAGCGCTTGATTTCTTGTGCCTCCCTCCGTTCGTGGTGAGCTCCGTCGAACCATGGACGGATTTTTCACACCGGCTGACGCATTGCAAATGTGGACTGGGCGCCGCGGATCGTAGTAAAGTGAGCGCGCTTCTATGAACGTTCGCCGCACGAGACTAATCACCGGTCTGATCCTGCTGACCTATCTGACGACTCACTTACTTAATCATTCGCTCGGTCTGATCTCGCTCGACGCCATGGAAGCCGGGCGAGCGTGGTTTTTGGCTTTGTGGCGCAACCCGGTCGGCACCACCGCGTTATACGGTTCTCTGCTAATTCATTTTGGGCTGGCGTTGTGGGCGATCTATCAACGCCATCATCTGCGCATGCCGTTGTGGGAAGCGCTGCAGCTTACGTTGGGTCTTTGTATTCCTCCGCTACTGGCGGTCCATTTTGTCGGCACCCGCCTGACCTACGAATGGTACGGGGTAGAGGATTCGTACGCAAAAATCGTTTTGACGCTGTGGAAATTGAGCCCTATTCACGGCGTCAGGCAGGCGCTCCTCATCGTGATCGCGTGGATCCACGGCTGTATCGGATTTCACTTTTGGCTACGACTCCGGCCGCTGTACCCGCGCTATGCCGCGCTGTTTTTCATGGTTGCTCTACTATTACCGGTCTTGGCGTTGCTGGGTTTTGCCCAGGCGGGGCGCGAGATCGATTTCTTGATCGCCCGCGACCCCGGCTGGATCGAGCAGACGAAGCGAACGGCTAACGCTCTAGGCGCCGACGAAGGGCAAGATCTGGTCGGCGTCTACAATGGCATTATTGTCGGCTTCTGGGCGTGTCTCGGCGGCGTGTTAGCCGCAAGGACGATTCGCCAGGTAAGTCAGCGACGCAGCAGAGTTCGGATTACCTACCCGGAAGGGCGGGAGGCACAAGTGCCGCGCGGCTTTTCCGTGTTGGAAGCCAGCCGTTTTGCCGGATTCCCACACGCCTCGGTTTGCGGCGGCCGCGGCCGCTGCTCGACCTGTCGCATTCGAGTGACACACGGCTTGTCAATTTTGGCGCCGGCAAGCGCTGCGGAACAAAGAGTTTTACAACGCATCGGCGCACCGCCCAACGTCCGATTGGCTTGTCAGCTTAGACCACCGGGAAATATTTCAGTGACTCCACTCCTGCCCGCCAACGCGCAGCCGAGCGACGGCTACGCACAACCGTCTTATCTGGCGGGGCAAGAACGCACGATCGCCGTGCTGTTCGCTGATTTACGCACGTTCACCGGAATCGCCGAACAGAAGCTACCCTATGATTTGGTCTTCTTATTGAACAGCTACTTTGAGGCGGTTGGTGAAGCGATCGTCGGTGCGGGTGGCACCGTGGATAAATTTATCGGCGATGGCGTGATGGCATTATTCGGGGTCGACAGCGGCCCCGAAGAGGGGTCGCGTCAGGCTCTCGCGGCCGCCAAGGCGATGGTCGCCAATGTCAGCGCATTGAGCCAAGCCCTGGCCGAGGAATTGGCCGAACCGCTGAAAATCGGCGTCGGCATTCATTGCGGAGCGGCGGTCGTCGGTCGCATGGGTTACGGCTCGACGGTTCATCTCACCGCAATCGGCGATACGGTGAATGTGGCGAGCAGACTACAGGATCTGACCAAAGAATATCGTTGCCAACTGGTTATCTCCGAGCAGGTCGCAGAGCAGGCGGGATTGGCCGTAACTGCGTTCCCGCGACATGAGCTGACCGTGAGAAATCGCCGCGAAGCGCTGGCGATTTTTGTCGTGGAAGATGTTGAGGCGCTCGTGACCGGCGGACGCGCCGCAGTCACTTAGAATCAACCAATCCCGTTGCTTGCAATTTTACCCTCGCCCTGTGGGCGGGTGAGGTCGGTTGCCCTCACCCGCCGCGTCGCGGCGGCCTCTCCCGGAGGGCGAGGCGAAAGAAGTGAACAGGAGAGATGACAGATTAAACCTTCGGTTCAGCGTGTTGTTCGTGACTCGGCGCGAGACCGGCCGTGGTATCGCCGAGGACCATACCGTGATCGATGCCAAGAGTTTTGATCCAGCGCTGCTGGCCGAGCGTCAACGCGATGAAAAATCCCAGCTCGACCAGCTCGGGGATCGAGAAATGCCGGTGCAATTTCTCCCACAGAGCATCGTCGGCAATGTCGGAGTTCCACGCGATCGCGCTGGTATAGGTCAGCGCGACTTTCTCCCGCTCGCTGAACTTGTTCGAGTCACCGAAGTTGAGCAGGTCATCGTATTTTTCTTCCGTTAGTCCTTGCCGTCCAGCCTGGACGGAGCGCTGCACGCCTCAATATTCGCACTGGATCGACTTCGAGACGTAGACGCGGCACAGCTCCTTCAGCGCGTGATCGACCACACCGTGGCGAAACGTGAGATCCCAGGCTTGAGAGAAAGCACGGATGACATCGGGCACGTGGGCGCGAACGGCCTGGCTTTCTGGCCGCGGCGTGCCTTCACGCCGGGCGCGTTCGAGGTAGCCTTTGATTTCCGGGTCAGTGACTGTTTCAGGATCGACATAAGGAATGTGCGGCATGGATCACCTCTCTCATACGTAAAATCCGAAATCCGAAGCTCGAAATCCGAAACAAACATTCTAAACCATGAGCCGATAAATTGAGCTCGTCGACGAGTTGGTTCTTTGCTTTTAGTTCGCACTCCGTGTCGCTTGCTGTCATTGTAATCCCAGCAATCTGGCGGCGTTGCCGCCCAGGACGTTTTCTTTGTCTTGCTCGGTTAGGCCATCGATCTGATTAATGACCGAGACTTGGCCGGCGTCCATCATCGGCGTCGGATAATCGGTGCCGAGGAGGACATGATTACTGCCCATCGTTTTGATCAGGAATTCCACCGAAGCGGGGTCGAAGACGCAAGTGTCGAAATACATTTGACTCAAATATTCGTAGATCGGGCCGGTGACCACGTCTCTCGCTTCATGGCGGCTGTTTTGGCCGTGGCGCCAGCGGCCGCGAATCCATGGCGAATAGCCGCCACCATGGGCGCAACAGATTTTCAATGCCGGCAGGCGCTCGAGCACACCGCCGAAGATCAAGCTTGCCTGCGCGATGGTTGTCTCCAGCGGATTGCCGATCAAATTGGCCAGCGCGTATTTCTTCAATCGATCGGCGGCGGCAACCTCGTGCGGATGAATGAAAATCAGCACGCTGTGTTCCTGGGCGTGCTCGAAGAAAGAAAAGAACTCCGGCTCATCTAAATTTCTTCCGGCGTGGCTCGCGGGGATCAACACGGATGGCATGTGATGTTGATTGACCAGCCGGTCTAGTTCCCGGATCGCTTCGCCGACGTCTTGCATCGGCACGATTCCCATGCCGACGATACGTCCGGGATAGCGCGCGGTGTCTTCGGCGATGGCATCGTTGACGACTTGGCACACACGCACGCCGATCGCGATCGGCGCCCACAACGGCAAAAGCGGCGGTAAGAGCGATTCGACGATGACGTCGACTCGCTCGGCGGCCATCTCGCGGAGCCGCAACTCCGGATCGATCAGGTTCGTACGCACACGTGTCGACCGACCGTTCTCCTGGACAATCGCTTCGTGTCCTTGATCATTTTTCTCAATGCGGCAGCCCATGCTTTTCGGATCGCGCCGGATCGCTTCGAGGTATTTAGCCGGTGCGGTGTGGCTATGGATGTCGACTCTCATAGATTGTTACCTCGTAAGTCTTCAATAAAACGATTGCAAGTACTTTCCCGCGCCGAGACACCACCGAAAAGAAAATCCGAAATTCGAATATCGAAATCCGAAACAAATTGGCAGACAAATAAGCCTAAAAACCGAGAAATCCAAAACACGAATCCAACTTACCCATGTTTGGAATTTTTTATTTTCTTGGTCATTTGAATTTGTTTCGAATTTCGGATTTCGTGCTTCGAATTTCCCCTTGAGCCCTTTTACCTACCCTGCGAACTGCTTGAAGAAGCCGTCTTCTTCGAGTTTTTTGAGAAATTTTAGTTCAATGAAATCAGCGGGGTTTCTTCCTCTGAGAGCGGGACGCTGTTCGGCGAGGAAGTCGAGAATGAATTTGATGCCTTCCGGAGACGGCGTCAGTGATAAGTTCAAATGCTTTGCGAATGTCTCCTGAGCCTGGACAAGAGCCGGATCGTCTTTCGCGACGCGCATGTATTTGGCGATTACCGGCAGCGCTTGTTCGGGGCGCGTCCGGTAGATGTAAATTGCCTCGCAGGTCGCGCGCAGCACATTGAGAATGACTTCGGGATTTGCGTCGCTGTACTTGCGCGTGCTGACCACCGAAAGAGTAAGAAACGGAAAGTCCAGGGTGGCGAGATCGAAGATTTCTCGAAATCCCATGCGCGCTGCCATATGGGTCGTCGGAGCGGTGAGCACGCCCGCTGGAAACCTTCCCTGAACGAGCGCGCTCAATACTTCGGGGGATCCTCCGGAGGCGAACAGAGTGACGTCCTTGTTCGGCACCCAGCCGAATTTGCTCAGAAAGAGAAGCGCGGCGAAATAGGTGTTTCCACCGATCGTGCCGGTGGCGAGGGTTTTTCCCTTGAGATCGCCGACCTGCTTGATCTGCTGACTCGCATGCACGGCGAAATTGAGCCGCGTGAAGATCGTGCCGAGAATCGCCACGTCTGCACCTTGAGCGGCGGCAGCGACCGTGGCCGCGCCGCCGACTTGGGAGACATCGATCGAACCTCCGAGCATCGCTTGAATCGGTCTGGCGCCAGACACGTAAACCAATTCAGTGTCGAGACCGTATTTGTCGAACAATTTGAGGTCATGAGCAATCCAGAATGGCGGGTTGGCATACGCGAAGGCGCTGTATGCCAGATGGACTCTTTTTTGAGGCGTGGCCGCCGAGAGAATGCAACAGAAAAGAAACGGAGCGATCAAAATGATCGCAATGAATGCTATGGAATGAACTTTTGTCGCCACCGCAAGCAAAGACATACGGCGAAGGCTATCTTTTCGTCAAGTTGTTTTGCGCTGATGTCGAACGGCAAAATTGAAACTCGCGCCGACCAAGGCCGTTCGCGAAAATACCTAAAATCTCAACGAAGCAGCAGGAGTCGAATCGGGTTATCGAGGTGTTTTTTCGTCACCCCCGAATGTTTTTAATCGGTGGGTCTACCATCGGACTTTCGCCTGTGGTGAGCCCGGTCGAATCACCGCTAAAAGCATTCGGGAATGAGTGCGCCCGTGAGGGCGCCACATTAGCACGGTGAAAGTCCGTGTCGGAGTATGCCACAACTCCGTAGCCGAAGGTAACTGCGTTGGCCCTAGGCAAGGTGGGGAGCAACCGGAGGCGAACTGTTGGTCCGTAGGATAACGAACTCGATTCGG
>VBKY01000661.1 GCA_005879255.1 Deltaproteobacteria bacterium | reverse complement strand
AGGCGTGCTCTTTTTCACCGTAACGGGATGGCTCACCGCTCCCTATCACGGCATCGACGGCGCATGGATTGCGATCATCGCTTTTGCAATTCTCGTGAACACGGGCATCGTTGACTGGAACATGCTGCGCAAGGGCATCGACTGGGAATTGTTGATACACATGGGCGTCACCTTGAGCATTCCAACGCTACTGAAACAGTCAAAGATCGATCAGTGGCTGGTCGACGTGATGTCGCCGCTGATTCTTCCTTTCATGGATAGTCCGGCTTGGTTTTTCTTGGTAATCGCGTTGCTGACTTACGTCTTGAAGCTGATGTTTACGAGTTTCTTAGCCGTCGTTACTCTATCCGTCGCGTTGCTGCCGTTATCAATCGACGTTGGCATGAGTCCGTGGATCATCGCCATGGTCGTTCTCATCGCGTCCGAGGTCTGGTTTTTTCCCTTCCAGGTCGATTGGCATATGCTCGCCTACTCTACGACCGATGGCAAAGGTTTCTCCTACCCGCGCATGCTGTGGATCAACCCAATCTATGCTCTCGCCTATATTATCGCGCTCATCGCGGCTATTCCGTACTGGAGATATTTGGGATTGATCGGTTAAAAGTCTGCCGCAGCCCTTCGATTGATCAGGTTTTTGTCTAGCAGGGGTATCTTTTTTGACACACGAGAGTGTAATAACCGCAACTCTGTGCCCGATCGCTTTGCAATTCGCGATCTCTCTTGACGCAAATTGAGGCACCTGTATTCGCGAAACGGTCGTCAGCAACTTTGGTTTACATTCTGTAAACCAGCGAAGCACTTTTTTTCATTGTACCCAACGTCATTTCCCGGAAGATTGTCTTTGATTTCGCATCGTTCGAGAAAGCCGAGCGCAAATCAGTCGGCTGGCATCAAGGTTGCTCAGCCAACGATCGTACAATTTGTCGCTCTTTGTCTAGAGGTTGATCCGGAACAGACAAAAACATCGGCCGCCCCTAATTAAACAGTAGAAATCGAAGGTAAAAAATGATGCTAGAAGGAACCTTGACACACTTGGCCGATTGTGATTAGAGCAGTGCACCCCCAGGAGTCTTTTGTCCCCCTATGGACGATTTACTTCCGAGGCTTGGAAACGACGAGTGGGCTTGAGTAACCGGAAATCCAGGATGCCGTATGCGAAAGAGCGGCATAAACTTGCCGAGAAGAGACAAGACAGTGATTAAACACTTAAGAGGTAAAAGTTGTTAGACCCGTCCCAAGAAGCGCAGCCGCATAATAATTC
>VBKY01000214.1 GCA_005879255.1 Deltaproteobacteria bacterium | reverse complement strand
TCAACGTTTACGTCAACGGCGACGACATCCGCTTTCTGCAGAATTTGGAAACCGCTTTGAAGGAAGGCGACAACATATCGATCGTGCCAGCGATCGCCGGCGGTAACTAGATAGAAAGATCGATGATGGCCGTAACATCGCCCAATTTGCGTCTGGTACCGGCGCAGCAAACAGAGCTTCTGAAAGTTGAATCCGTGCTCGAGCTGATCGGCAACACGCCGCTGCTCGAGATCAACAGAATCACCGAGGGAATTCCGGCCGGGGTAAAGATTTATGCTAAATTGGAGGGTCTCAACCCGGGCGGTTCCGTCAAGGACCGGCCGGCCTTGAGAATGGTTCAGGAAGGGCTGCAGAGCAAGAAACTGCGGCCCGGCAAAACCATTCTCGACTCGACGTCGGGAAACACCGGGATTGCATTGGCGCTGATTGGCAGCGTTTTAGGTTATCCGGTCGAACTGGTCATGCCCGGAAACGTCAGCGCCGAGCGCAAACACATCATCCATGCCTACGGCGCCAAGGTCACCTACAGTGATCCCTTGGAAGGGTCTGACGGCGCGATTCGTATGTGCCGGAAAATTCTTGAAGCGGATCCGGAAAAGTATTTCAAACCGGACCAGTACTTTAATCCGATGAATCCTCAGGCGCACTATGAGAATACCGGACCCGAAATCTATCGCCAAACAAACAAAACCGTCACCCACTTTGTCGCGGGCATCGGCACCGGCGGAACGGTGATGGGCACCGGCCGATATTTAAAAGAGGTCAACCCCAAGATCCAAGTGATTGCGGTGGAACCCGACGACGCGCTTCATGGTCTTGAAGGGCTGAAACACATGGCGAGCTCCATCGTTCCCGGGATTTATCACGAGGAAGAATTGGACGGTAAAATTCCCGTGTCGACGGAAGATGCCTACTCGATGGTCTACCGCCTGAGCCAAGAGGAGGGCGTACTCGTCGGCCAATCATCGGGCGCCGCGATGTTTGCCGCGCTGAAAGTTGCACGCAAACTTCGCAAGGGCACGATCGTAACCATTTTCCCCGACTTCGGTGACAAATATCTAACAACGAATTTGTGGGTCGGTTGGCGCGACCGGATGGCCGTGGGAAATCTCAAATTTTCCATTTGAATTTTCGATGGCAACAAAAGCAAATCCCGCTGTGGTTCGCGAGCGTGTTTACCTGACTTTTCCCAAAGAACTAATCAAGGAACCGGTCCTGAGCATGTTGTCGAAGCAGTTCGATATCACTTTCAATATCCGCGGCTCGACGGTCACGGCGGAGATGGGTTTGGTCGCTCTCGAGATAGAGGGCAAAGAAAGTGAAGTTACCAAGGCGATCGGCTGGCTCAAGGGAAAAGGCGTGACGGTGGAACCGATCGAGAAGAACGTGATCGAATAACTTTGGTGCTATTGCGCCGCCGCAGAAATCAACAGCACGAGCGTGCCTCCCTCGTGGGGTGGCCCACCCAAAATAAAATTACCTTTGTTCTGGATACCCACCGCTGTATCGAGCACCGGTTTATCTCCCTCGGTTAATCGCACTTTGAGAGAGACACGATTATTTTGATATTCCTGCGGCGCCACGGTCAGTAAACGGCCGCCCGGGATCTCAAATGACCTGGTTCCCTGCCAGGGCACATTTTGACTGTCGTCCTTGAGCGAGCGGTAGGACCGATATTTGAGGGGCTTTAACTGCTATTCCATGTCCTTCAATTTTGGATCGAACTCATCGCTTTTATTGCCCGCGAGGATGGTTCGAATCCTAACCTGAACGGACTGAGGGTTCTTTTCCGCCGCGCCAACCCATCCGGCCACCAAAACTACGATCAGACTAAAAAGTCGGAGCCGATTTCGCAGTGTCTTCAGCAGCCTCATTTTCACCCTCTTGGTCTTGATATAACCAAATCACAGTCGTTTTGGTCTCCTGTTCCCGCAATAGCGCGACGCTGCGTCCATAGGCATCGATGGACTCCACGGACGCAAAACTGTTGCGCGATCCGCCGAGACGCCAAACATCCGTAGACGCCAACACCAGCAAAATGCCAATCACCGCGGGCACCATCCAAGCCACTCTCGGTGCCGCGAAGAGACCCCGGGACCAATCGAGCAAATCGTCGTACCAGGCCCGTTTCTGATTGATGCGGCGCTCCACCCCCCGCCAGAAAGACATGAACTCGATCTGGGGAGCTTGGGATATCAGCGCGGCTTTCAGCGCCAGTTGCATTTTTTCCAGTCGCCGCCGCGTCTCACCGCAGTCGGTGCAACTGACCAGGTGGGCGCGCACGGATTCGCTCTCGGCCGCGCTCAATTCGCCGTCCAGCCAGCTGCCAATGGATTCCCGAATACCTTCGCAGTTTCTCATAAAAATTCGCTCAACTTATATTGCAATTTCTTTCTCGCGTAATGGAGTCGGCTCATCACGGTGCCTTCGGAACAACCCAGAATTTCACCGATGTCTTTGTATGACAATCCCTCGATCGTTCTTAACACGATGACCGCTTTGTGTTCTGGTGTCAAATCGTTAATCGCCTTGAGCAGTGTCTGCCGCAGCTCCTTATCGTGAACATCGGAAAACGGATCTTTGGCAACTTCATTTTGCGCTTCCAACACCTCGTCCATGGATTCGCGAAAGTCTAACGGATTTCTCTTTTGACGCCGCTGCGCATCGATCGACAGATTGACCGCGATCCGATATATCCAAGTGTAAAACGACGACCCGCCTTGGAAGCTTTTGATCTTTCGAAATGCCCTGAAAAAAGTTTCTTGTGCTACCTCAAGCGCGTCTTCGCGGTTGCGCAGCAATCCCAGGATGACCATGTAAACCTTTTGGTGGTAACGGGAAACAAGCTCTTGAAATGCGTCCATCTCTCCCGCCTGGCATTTCTGAACCAGCTCCCAGTCGCTACGCTCCACAATGATCCTGTCTGTTAGACGCCATTAAAAAACATTTATTCAGCCGCCAAAGCAACTTAATAGCATAAAACCTTGACGTTTTCGCGAATTGCTCTACAATCACTTTGATTTTCCTGCTCTTTTGCTATTGCTCACGCCAAATCCTTAGAAGGATCGCACATGCTCATTCAATGCCCAAAGTGCCGAACGACGTACAAAGTATCCGATGAAGTGTTGCAGGGTAGCGCCCCTCTCTTCCGTTGCTCGCGTTGCAAACATACCTTCGAGCTCGACACGAACGGAGCACCGGATAACCAAACTCAATCGACAACACCGCCCGCGGATCAAGAGTTGAGCTTACCTTTCACGCCGAAAGAGAAACCACCTTCCCCCGACAGCGACAAGGAAGCATTGGTTGATTTTCCGGGAGAGAAAAACACGGAGGCCCCTAACCTCGGCAACCGCGATCAATGGTCGCTGAGCGACGACGATCGGAAAACCGAGCATCCCTTCACAATCTCCGATACCCATCACTCTATGGGCGATGACAGCGTGCGCGATGCTTCGAAAGATTTTTCGGGCATCGATGCGGCTTTCCCAATCTCGAACGAGCGAGACAGATCCGAAAGTTCCAATAACATATTGGCCATCTCACCCTACTTAGACCAACGAGCCTCGATTCTACCCTTCGTCACGCTCTTCGGCCTGCTTGTGATCGGCTTCTCGCTCATCGCAGTTATCAGCCAGGCCCATCCGAGGGCTTCGGACGAAATCGTTAAAAAAATCCCAGTGGTCGGCACTTCCGTGCTGAAGAATAACCACTTGAAGGAAGGAATTCTGATCCAATCACTCCAGGCAGGATATCAAACCATCCAGGGTAACCGCGAGATTTTCGTGATCACCGGCGTGGCGCTCAATCAAAATCCCGTAGTCGTCCGCGAAATTCAACTCACCGGCAAAATTTACAACCAAGGTGGTAAGGAGCTAGAGCGCCAGACGATTTGGGTCGGCAATTCCCTCTCGCCGAAAATCATCCGCGGCATGACGACGGAAGATATTCCTCATTTGCAGAGCCTCAAGCCGCTCAAAAGCTTTGAAATTCCGTCGGGAGATTCCGTACCCTTTACGATTGTTTTTTTGAAGTCGGCCAAAAACGCCCAGGATTTCACTTGTGAGGTCGTAATGGCGGAAGGGGAAGTTTAGTTGACGATTGGGCAACAGGCTATGATTTTTCTGAATCGTTTTTCGGTGTGATATCGATCTCATCGGGGTCATTCATGGCTTTACGAAATTTTTTGATGCTCTTACCGAGCCCTTCGCCTAAATCAGGCAAACGACGACTAAAAAGAACCACGACGATCACAAGGATAATGAGCAGTTCGCCAATTCCTAACCCAAACATAGAACCTCCATCAACCCGATTGAAGCGGAATCGCTGATTAATTTCGACCCCGCCTATTTGCGCCCGTACGCCAAGGCGATAATATACGATTGTGGCGTTATTAAATACATCCCTTTTCCGCTTCGTGATTATATCCACCGCGATACATACTCTGTTGTTCTCTCTGCTTTATGCGTCATGGCAGGTTAAAACAGCGCCCCAGGAAACCATCCCCGTATCACTTTTGTACACTCCTGAAAAAGATCAACCCGCGCCCACCCGTGTTCCGAGAACTCCAGCCACGCGCCCTTTCAAAGCACCCGCGATAATTGCCAAAAAAGATTCCCCGATAAGACAAGAAAGATCTGTTCCGACGCGCGACAAACCGGTGAAAAATGACTTTGGCCGCGAGGAATCCGTTCTCCCG
Source organism: Deltaproteobacteria bacterium (assembly GCA_005879255.1). The sequence continues at coordinate 8,453 of VBKY01000214.1, read as the reverse complement.
GCGCCATCGCCAGTGGCGCCGCGCGAGCCGATTCGGGAGCAAACGGAGGTTGCGGAGCGCCAACTGCCGACGGTCAAGGACTTGTTGCCGCCGCTGACCTGGTCGTCGTCAAATTCCAGAAGCAGCGCTCCTATCAGTCTAAATACCAGGGATCCGGTCTACGTCACCTATTTCAACAAGATTAAGCTTTCTATTGAGTCGCAATGGGAATATCCGGAAGTCGCCTTGCGGTATGGCCTACAGGGCAAACTTTTATTGGAGTTTACGATCGCTGGAAATGGTCAGTTGGAGCAGTTGCGATTAGTCCGCTCGTCCGGTTCGCAAGTGCTCGACGAGGAAGCCATGCGCGCGATCAAAGCAGCGGCGCCGTTTCCACCTATCCCGTCTTGGATAAAGCCCAATCCTCTGTCCCTCTCGGCTTCAATGGAGTACGACGACAATCGTTTGAATTATCGCTTCGGTCGCTGAGCTGACATCCCTCGTTTCCATTTCACCCTTGATCTAGGAATTGCTCGACGAGCCAGGGTCCCATCTCAACACCGGCTTTCTCGCCGCTCGCGCCTCGTCCAGCCGTCTGACTGGAGTCGAGTATGGCGCGTTTTTGACGAGCTCGGGATCTTCTTTGCTCTCCTGGGCAATTTGCAGCATCGCGTCGATAAAGCCGTCCAGAGTCTCCGGCGTTTCGGTTTCCGTGGGTTCGATCATCAGCGCGCCGGAAACCACCAGAGGAAAATAAATGGTCGGCGGATGGTAGCCGTAGTCCAGCAGTCGTTTCGCGATATCCAGCGTCGTAACGCCGTTCTTGTGCTGCACGCGATCCGTGAAAATGCACTCATGCATGCACGGCTCGTCGTAGGCGATCTGATAGCTTTTTTCCAGTTTCTTGCGAATGTAATTAGCGTTGAGAAGCGCCATCCGGCTCGCCTCTTCGAGACCATCGCCGCCCAGTGAAAGAATATACGTGTAGGCGCGCACGAGGATGCCGAAATTGCCGAAGAATGAGCGCACCCGCCCGATCGATTTTGGGCAATCATCCTGCAACTCAAACTTGTCGCCATGCTTGACGATTCGCGGCACGGGCAGGTAGTCCCGCAGTTGCGCTTTTACCGCAACCGGCCCCGCTCCGGGTCCGCCGCCGCCGTGCGGTGTCGAAAAGGTTTTATGCAGGTTCATGTGCAGCACATCGACGCCCATATGGCCCGGCTTGGCGATGCCCATGAGCGCGTTGAGATTGGCACCGTCGAGATAGACGAGTCCACCTTTGGCGTGGACGACTTTGGCGATCGCCTCGATTTGGGTTTCGAACAAGCCCAGGGTATTGGGATTGGTGATCATGACGGCGGCAACGTCTTGGTCCATGACTTTCTCGATCACCGAAGCGTCGATCACACCGCGCGTGCTGGAGGTAATTTGTACGACGTCGTAGCCACACAGGGTCGAGCTCGCCGGATTGGTTCCATGAGCGGTATCGGGAACGATGATTTTTTTGCGCGGCCCGCCATGCTCGCTGAGATAGGCCCGGATCAACATGAGGCCGGTAAGCTCGCCTTGAGCGCCGGCGGATGGTTGTAAACTCACATATTCCATGGCGCTGATCTCGGCGAGTATTTGTTCTAGATCATAGAGCAATGCCAGCGCGCCCTGCAGTAACTCAGGTGAAGCCAACGGATGAACCTGCGCGAAACCCGGCAAGCGAGCCACCGCTTCGTTGATCTTCGGATTGTATTTCATGGTGCAAGAACCGAGCGGATAGAATTGGCTCTCGATGGCGAAGTTTCGTTGCGACAAACAGGTGAAATGGCGCAGCACTTCGAGCTCGCCCAACTCCGGGAATCCCGGGATATCGTCGCGCAGCAGCGCCGGCGGAATACCCCCTTCAACGGGCCCGTCTTGCGCCGGCCAGTCCACCGCGCTTCTGCCCGGAGAGCCGCTTTCGAAGAGGAGCTTTGGCGGCGGGACGCGCGATCGCCTACTGCCGTGAGATGGTTCTGACAAGCTGCTCGATCTCCTCGTCTTCGTTCATTTCAGTCACACAGACCAGCAAACAATCCTGCAGCTCCGGGTACCACTGTTCCAATTTGATGCCCGGGACGATTTTTTGCGCCGCGCACCGGGCAAAAATTTCATCCAAGTTTTTTGCCCGAATAACAAATTCATTGAAGTACGGCCCGGAAAATACCGCTTCGAGCTTAGCCTTGCTGACCAGTCGTAGGTGGGCGTCGTGGGCGCGCGCCACATTGGTTTCCGCCAAACATTTGATACCGGATTTTCCCAGCAGAGACATAAAAACCGTCGCACCCAGCACACAGAGAGTTTGACTGGTGCAAATATTTGAAGTCGCCTTCTCGCGCCGGATATGCTGTTCGCGCGTAGCGAGCGTTAAGACAAATCCTCTGCTGCCCTCAGTATCGACGGTTTCGCCGACGAGCCGTCCCGGAATATTACGGACGAACTTCTTTTGGCAGGCGAAAAATCCAAAGGCCGGTCCGCCAAGATTCATCGGTATGCCGAGACTCTGGCCTTCGCCCACGGCGATATCGGCGCCGAATTCGCCGGGCGGTTTGACGAGTCCGAGCGCCAGCGGTTCGGTCGTCACCGAAATCAATTGCGCTCCAACCCGCTCACAAGCCGATTTCACCGGAGCCAGATCTTCGATCACGCCAAAAAAATTAGGATAGCCGACGAGCACGCACATCGATTGATCATCGAGATGACGCAGCAGTGCCGCCATATCAGTGGCGCCACTGGCATCAAAAGAAATTTCCTCGAGATGAACGTCATGAAGATTCCTGAGATATGTCGCAATGACGGCGCGATACTGAGGATGGAGGGCTTTGGATACTAACACCCGCCGCTTACTCGCTGGCTGGATCCGTCGCGACATGAGCACGGCTTCAGCCGCCGCCGACGCGCCGTCGTACACGCCGGCGTTGGCGACTTCCATACCCGTGAGCTGGCAGATGAGCGTCTGATATTCGAAGAGCGCCTGGAGAGTACCCTGGCTAACCTCCGGCTGGTAGGGTGTGTAGGAAGTAGAGAATTCCGAGCGCGAGATGATCGCGTCGACCGCGGTCGGAATGAAGTGATGGTAAATACCGCCGCCGAGAAAAAAGCTCCAGTCGGCGGCGGTGGCGTTCTGCGCGGCGAGACTCGCCATTCGCCTGCGCACCGCCGGTTCGGTTAAACCGCGGGGCAGATCGATTTTGGCGCGCTCACGAAGCGTCTGGGGAATATGCTGATAAAGCTCCTCAACGGAATGGAGTTCGAGGGTTCGAAGCATGCGTTCTTTGTCGGCCGGTGTATGCGGAGTGTAGCGCATGAATCGATGCTACTCTTTCTCGTTCTCGTCTTCCTCTTCTTCATCAGTTTCGTCTTCTTCTTCCTCATCCTCGTCGGCTTTTTGTTGCTCGACGTACTCGGCATATTCCTCGGCGTCCATCAGATCTTTGAGATCGTCTTTGTCCGCCAACTCGACCCGGATCATCCATCCGTCCCCATAAGGGTCGTCGTTAATGGTCTCCGGATTGTCCGGTAAGACATCGTTGATCTCGAGCACAGTTCCGCCCACCGGGGCATAAACATCGGAAACCGCCTTGACCGACTCTACGGCGCCAAATGGATCGTCCTTGACGACCTTTTCGCCAACTTCCGGCAATTCAACGTAGACGATGTCACCGAGCTCTTCTTGCGCGTACTCCGTAATACCGATCGTTGCCGTGTTTCCTTCGACCAGCACCCATTCATGTTCTTTGGAATATTTTAATCCGTCAGGGAACTCCATTGCTGACCTCCTTCGTAGCTGTTTGGCTGCGCCGCTTAGCAGCGGTAGAACGGTAACGAAACCAATTTTGATTGAACTCTTCGGCCGCGGATTTCCACCTCGACAACATTGCCGATGATGGCTTCTTCGCTGGCGACGTAACCGAGCGCGATCGCTTTTCCGAGCGACGGCGACTTGGTGCCGCTGGTCACGCGCCCAATGGAACGTCCGTCTTTGAACAACTCATATCCGCTGCGGGCGATGCCGGGGCCCAACAACTCGAGGCCGACCAATTTGCGCTTGACCCCTTCTTCTTTTTGCCGCAACAAGACTCCGCGCCCGAGGAACGACGGCTTGGAAAATTTCGTCACCCAGCCCAATCCCGCTTCCAGCGGCGTGATGTTGTCGTCGAGTTCATGGCCATACAGCGGGTAAGCCTTCTCGAGTCTTAGAGTGTCGCGGGCACCGAGACCCACCGGAACCAACCCCTTCGGAGAACCGCCTTCTAGGAGCGCGCCCCAGAGTCGCTCCACATCGCCGGCGTTACAATAAAGCTCGAAGCCGTCTTCGCCCGTGTAGCCGGTGCGCGCCACCAGACAGCGGATTGCCGCGACGTCGGCGAACGCGAAGTGAAATGCGGTGATCGCACCGAGATCGACCGCGGTCAACGGTTGGAGAATTCTCGCCGCCAGCGGTCCTTGCAAGGCGAGTTGGCCGTACTTGGCGCTGACGTTTTCGACTTCGACTGCGCCGCTGGCATGATCGCAGATCCAAGCGAAATCTTTGTCGCTGTTCGCCGCGTTGACGCAAATAAAAAATACCGTCGGCTGCAGCCGATAGAAAATCACGTCGTCGACCACGCCGCCTCGCTCGTTGAGCAGCAAGTTATATTGCGCTTGGAACGCGCTCATGCGCGCAACGTCATTGGCCGAAACGCGTTGGCAGAGATCCAGCGCGCCTTCGCCGCGCACTTCGATCTCGCCCATGTGACTGACGTCAAAAAGGCCAGCGATGCGACGCACCGCCCGGTGTTCTTCGATGACTCCCTTGTACTGAACCGGCATCTCCCAGCCGGCGAACTCGACCATTTTCGCTCCGGCCCGCCTATGAGCGCCGTATAGAGGAGTCCTGTTCATTCTCGGGCCACGCCCACCGACGTAATTGAATCGCCTAACGCTCGCGCTGCAGCGAATCTTTGGCAGCTTTTAAAGTGTTGTGGAGCAGCATGCAGATCGTCATCGGACCGACGCCGCCTGGAACCGGTGTGATTGCCGAAGCGCGATCTTTGGCGATTTCGAATTCTACATCGCCGCACAGTTTGCCGTTCGGCAATCGATTGACACCGACATCGATCACCACGGCGCCCGGCTTCACCCAATCGCCGCGGACGAGCCGCGCCTTGCCGATGGCAACGACCAAGATATCCGCCCGGCCCACCTCGTCGCGGAGACTCGCCGTGCGCGAGTGGCAGATCGTCACGGTCGCATGCTTCTCGAGCAACAGCAGCGCAACCGGCTTGCCGACAATATTGCTGCGGCCGACGTTGGGATCGCAGTCCACCGACGCGAGAAGTTTCATGATACCCAACGGGGTGCAGGGTCTGAAACCGTCGCCGCCGAGCAGCAACATCCCCTGGCTCATCGGATGGAAACCGTCGATGTCCTTGTGCGGCGAAACCGCTTCGAGGATGCGTTCAGCGCGGATGTGCGGCGGCAGGGGTAGCTGCACCAAGATACCGTGAACGTTTTTGTCCTTGTTGAGCTGGTGCACCAGCGCGAGCAGCTCTTTTTCCGAGATCGTCGCGGGAAGAAGATGCTCAAAGGATTTGATCCCGACTTCCTTGCACGCTTTCTCTTTATTGCGAACGTAAATATGCGACCCTGGATCGTCTCCGACCAACACCACGGCCAGCCCCGGTGCCAGACCCCAGCGTCGCTCAAGTCCTTCGACTTCTTCTTTGATTTGCTTTTGAACTTCTTTGGCGACCGCTTTGCCGTCAATGATTAAGGCCATGACCTACTCCGTGACGAGAATGAAAATCTATATCGCAAAAAAACCGTTTGTAAAGAACCGCATTTAATTAACTGGATGACACGGTGACCTGCGAACGTCAACCCTTGCCTGCGGCAGAATCATGGCGGCAAACTTGCCTGATCGGAACAGCGAAGCGGCCAAGGGTCATCTGCTATCCGGCGATCAGTTGCACGCGCGCGCTTGACGACCGTTTCGCCAAATGCTTTCTATTGACGGCGGGTGAAACGCATGCGTAAAGCCAAAAAGATCAATATCAACGGTCTCGCTGCGAAAGGATTTTGTCATGAGCGAACCACGTTCCCTCGAAGAAGTGAAAATCGATATTCGTAGCCGCGTCGGCCATCGCGCGCCGTTTCTCCACGCCGACAAAACCGAGGCGGAAGAAGCTCTCGCGCACATGCCTACGCTCGAGGGCGAAACCTGGGCCGCCGCCTGGAATGAACTCGGAGCGCGTTGGGAGGCGAAAGCCAACGCTGCCGAGAAAGCGGGGAATGCCGCTCAAGCCAAAGAGGCGTTCCTCAAATCGTACGGTTACTATGGTATCGCCCGCCATCCGTTTCCGAGCACGCCGGGAAAAAACCATGGCTATAGGAAGACCCGCGAGATGTTTCTCGCGGCGGCCAAATATTTCGACATTCCCGTCGAGCGTGTTTCGATCCCGTTTCAAGGCAAGGCAATCGTCGGTCACCTTCGGTTTCCAAAAGAACTCCCCGCGCCGATGATTATGCACTGGGGTGGCATCGACAATTGGAAGGAAGAGCGCCATTCGTTCGGCGAGTCGTTCGTGAAAGAGGGCTGGGGTTGTTTCATCATGGACAGTCCTGGCACGGGAGAATGCCCGATGCTCGCTGGACCGGATGCCCACGCTGTACACTTTGCCGCTCTCGACTATTTACTCAAGCGCCCCGAAGTGGATAGCAACAAAATCGCCGTGGTCGGCGCCAGCTTTGGCGGCCATTGGTCGACAAAGCTCGCTCACGCCGCGCCGGCCAAATTGCGCGCCGCAGTCAACTGGGGCGGCGGCATCCACTATTTTTTTCAGCCTGAGTGGCAAGCGCGCTCGCGCCACGCCGACTCCTATCTTTTTGATCTCATCGAAGCCCGCGCCAATCTCTTCGGCAAGAAAACTTTCGACGAGCTTTGCGCCGTAATGCCGGCGCTCTCGCTGCTCGATCAAGGCTGGCTCGCAAAACCCTGCGCGCCGATGCTGATCGTCAACGGCAAAGAAGACAAGCAGGTGCCGCTGGAGGATTTCTATCTGCTCCTCGAACATGGTAATCCGAAAACGATCCGGCTGTTCCCCGGCGGCCACATGGGCTCGATTCCAAATATTTTCAAAACCGTTATTACTTGGCTGCATGAAAAATTGGATGATTCACTATGAGCCTCTACCAATTACAGAAACTGATTTACCACGTAAATCGCGACCCAGCGCAGCGCGAACATTATCGCCAAGATCCATCGACGTTCATTAAGAACTACGAGCTTACCCCAGCCGAAGCAACGGCGATCCTCGGCATCGACGTCCGCTCGCTTTATGCCATGGGCGTGCATTCGCTGCTGTTGCGGCCGTTTAGCTTGCTAAATAAAGTCTCCAACGAAGATTACGCCAAAGCGCTCAAAGGATTGGAGTGAACTATGCCCATCGTATTTGCCTGCGCCGCCAGCCATGCGCCGGGAATGACGGCCTGGACCGAGGCCGCGCCGAAAGAACAAGCAGCCAATATTTTAGGCAGCTATCGTAAGCTCGGTGAGAAGCTCGCCGCATCGAAGCCCGATGCGATTGTCGCCCTCACAGTCGAGCATTGGGCCAATTTTTTCCTCAATAGCATGCCCAGCTTTTGTATTGGCCGCGCTGAGCATTACGACGGGCCCGTTGAGGAGTGGCTGAGAATCCCCAAAGCTCGTGTGCCCGGAGACGCTCAGTTAGGAAAGGAACTCATCGATGCGTGTCTCGACGGTGGATTCGATCCAACATTTTCCGATGAGCTGCTGTTCGATCACGCGACTTTTTTGCCGCTGCATTTCCTGAATCCCGACTTGGCCGTGCCCGTCGTACCGGTCATCATCAACACCTTGACGCCGCCCATGCCGACGGCGAGACGGTGCTTTGCCCTAGGACAATTCTTGGGAAAGACCCTAGAGCGCAGTCAAAAACGGATCGCAATGATCGCCACCGGCGGTTTGTCCCATTGGCCCGGCGAAGCTAAGCATGGAAAGATCAATATTCCCTTCGATAAAAATTTTCTCGAGAATTTGATCGCTCGCGACTTCACTAGTTTGACCGGCTACACGCACGACGAGATCAACATCGAAGCCGGCTCCGGTGGCCACGAGATCAGAACGTGGATAGCACTCGCCGGCGCAGTGCAAAGCTGGAAAGCTGAGCTGCTCGCCTATGAGCCCGTGGTCCCCTGGGCAACGGGCTGCGGATTAGTCGCATTCCATCCGTAGAATTCGTCGGGCATGACGTGCGTGCTCCTACTATTGTCTGTTGCCTGATGCCTATTGCCTCTGTCAAATGAAATTCAGCCTGCACAGCGTCCACGGTGGCGTTAAAAACATCGACGAGATTCACAAACGCGCGGTGCGAGCTGAAGAACTCGGCTACCACGGCATCTTTCTCGGCGAAAGCCATTTGAGCTCCATCGATTCATTC
>VBKY01000213.1 GCA_005879255.1 Deltaproteobacteria bacterium | reverse complement strand
CTGCTTGGCATCGCCGTAACGAATATGGTTTTTCGCCACCCAACGGTTCTCGCCGGGGCGGCCGCATCGCTTAATGAAATTTCCAAAGGCCGCGCCATTCTTGGACTGGGCACGGGCGACGGGCCGGTTTATAGCCAAGGACTCAAGGCGACGCCGATGCGGGAATTCGAAGCAGGTGTGCGCATGATCCGCGAGCTTGTTCAAGGCAAAGCTATTCAGTTCCCAACCGGCAAAGTCGGCATCAGCTTCAATCTCCGCCCCCCGCCGATCTATGTCTCAGCCGAAGGACCCAAAGGATTGCAACTCGCCGGCCGATCTGCCGACGGTGTCATCCTCGGCACCGGCTTCGATCTCCGTGTTTACGAATGGGCGAAACAGAAAATTCGAGATGGGGCAGCCGAGGCCGAACGCAATGCAGGTGATATCGCAATCGTCGCTGCCGGCATGCTCTGCGTGCGCGAAGACGGCACTGAAGCGCGCACGATCGTGCGCAACCGCATCGCCAACCGCGCCCACCACAATTTCTGCTTTACTTACGAA
>VBKY01000655.1 GCA_005879255.1 Deltaproteobacteria bacterium | reverse complement strand
GCGCTTCGTCGATGAAGGAGAGCATGCTTCGGACAAAACCTACGCGAAGTTCGGCAAAATCGTCGCGCTCACGCAACCCGAAGGCGTCGCATATATTATTTTTGACGCCAAAAACAGAAACGTTGTCAATCCTGATTACACGGGGCCGGAAATGGCACCCGTAGAGGCCGAGAGCCTACAATCGCTCGCGGGTAAACTCGGTATTGATGCAGAGGGTCTCGTAGACACGGTCCGTCAGTACAATGCCTCTATCCAGGACGGCCAATGCCTCTCGCTAACTCCTCCGAAAACAAATTTTGCACAGCCGATCGATGCGCCGCCGTATTGTGCATACAAAGTCACCGGAGGATTCACCTTCACTTTCGGAGGAATTCGTACAACTACGCTCGCTGAGGTGCTCGATGACAACCTCAGACGAATTCCCGGTTTATATGCTGCAGGTGAAATGGTGACGGGCATTTTTTATGGCAATTACGCGGGCGGGTCGTCGTTGCCGCGCTGCGCTGTCTTTGGCCGGATCGCGGGCGAACAGGCAGCGAAATATGCGAAGACAATCACATAGCGACAGTTCTCCAGCGCATTGATCGAGTAGTTGAAGATGCCGTCTGCCATGTCTCTGTCATCAATCTCTACCAGGAGTGGCAAAATGAAGCATTCACGCATGCTATTGCGAATACTGATTGCCACATTGTTTTTCGTGCAGTTCGGAGCACAAAGGCTAAGGGCGCAGGATGCGGACACGTTGCAGAAGGCAAAGGCTGAGGGTGCAGCAGTTTTTTACACAAGCGCCGGTCTTACGGAAATGAAGCCATTGGTCGACGGTTTTTCAAAAAAATTTCCATTCATCAAAGTCGAACTCTACCGGGCAATCTCAGAGAAATTGCTAAACAAGATCCTTACCGAAGAACGAGCTCAAACACACCGTTTCGACGTCGTGCTAACAAATACCCTTGAGCTGGAGGATCTAATCGCAAGAGGGCTTATCGGTAAATACAAATCGCGCGAAAGAAATGGGTATTCAGACAAAGACATGGATAAAGATGGGTATTGGACCAACGTCCAATCGAGCTATTACGTGCTCGGTTATAACACAAACCTGGTGCCGGCCGGCTCGGTGCCAAAGGATTGGCCTGATCTCTTAAAGCCGTTAGGGAAAAAAAATTTCGCCATGGACCGGGAGGAGTACAATTAGTACGGCGCAATGCTGGAATATCTGGGACAGGAACCTGGCAGGAGGTTCATGCGTCAGCTTGCTACGTTAGATCCAGTGTTCCACAAAGGCCACACCCTAATCGCTCAATTGTTGGCCGCAGGAGAGTTTTCCTTAGCAATCGTTTATCCTCACCGCGTTGAATCCATGAAAAAGCAGGGTGCTCCAATCGAGTGGGTTCCCACGATAAAACCGATCATTGCGGAGATGGGCCCGGTAGGAATAGCCTCAAGAGCGCCGAATCCTAACTCCGCCAAGGTGCTGGTGGACTTTATCCTATCACGTGAAGGCCAACAGCTTCTCCGTGCCGCTGGGCGAATCGTCCCGCGCCGAGACGTGACTCCGTTAGCGGCTGCATTCGATGCAAGCAAACTCGAGCTTTTTCCGCTCTCAGGAACCGTGCTTCGTCGGCGAAACGATATTGCCAAAGAATTCAACGAGACTTTCAACACACGGTGAGCAAAAAAGGCTTCTATGGAAGAGCAGCTGAATATAACTCGAACTCTTAGCGCTTACATTGCGCAGGTGGATGCGGTCCGATTGCCTGAGGAAGTTGTGGAAAAGGCCAAAATCCACATCCTCGATTCCATTGGTGCGATAATTTCAGGCTCCCTCCTGAAACCAGGTCGTTTGATGATCGACTTTGTCAGAACACAACGCGGGTCCGAGGAAGCAACTGTCCCGGCGAGCAACTTCAAGACCAGCATTGTTATGGCTGCGCTCGCCAATGGTACCATGGCACATGCGGACGAGACTGATGATGCTCACTTCCCGACCGTCTCGCATCCGGGTTCGGTCGCCGTATCAGCGGCCCTCCCGGTGGCCGAAAGGGAACGTCGGTCCGGAAAGGATCTGATTGCGGCAGTAGTTCTCGGGTATGACGTGATGTGTCGAACG
>VBKY01000654.1 GCA_005879255.1 Deltaproteobacteria bacterium | reverse complement strand
AACCTGCAGAGCTGACAAAAGATCTCGGTACTCGATATGAAATTTTGGATACCAGCATCAAAATATATCCTGTCGGGCAGCCGATTCAGGCAACCCTTCATGGCTATTTTACTCTCGTGAGAGAGCATGGACTAAAGGCAAATGATATTCGCGAGGTGGTTGTGCGTTTACCTGAGGAACAGACTCACACAATCAATGGTCGTTTGATACCTGATGCGAATTGTCAATACCAGTTGGCGGTGGCGATGCTGGATGGAAAAGTCGACTTCCACAATG
>VBKY01000137.1 GCA_005879255.1 Deltaproteobacteria bacterium | reverse complement strand
CCACCCCCACGCAAACCTGCCGACGAGTTATGCGTCGCGGATATCTTTCGGTTGTTTCTTGTAAAAAATTGAAACGTCCCGTTTGCGAAATCTCCACTGCTTGCCTTTTTTGAAGGCGGGCAGAATGTTTTTGCGGGCAAACTCATTCACCGTGTCCGGACTCATGTCCAGAATGACGGCGACCTGCTTGCTGTTAAGCAACTCCTCTTCTCGATCTAACATACACTCTCCCCGGACAAAACCTAGTCGTGTGAAGGCAAAAAGTCTTTTTTCTCTAACAAGTTAGTTCTGGGCTGTCAAGCAAGAAACACATAAAGTCACGCGTGAGCTAGGAATATTTCGTCGAAAAGCCCTCCCTGCCGAGTCTCCGGCGGTCTTCCCGTTTGCAGCCAAGTCGGAATGTTTGTGCGATCCGGACAGCTTTTGCTTATGCATTCGTCTGACTTTTGGCAAATACGCGAATCGGCAGAATCATCATGTCGTGCCCGGCGAACTGCAGTCGCTGTTGCAAAGTAAATGGCGTGTGATTGTGCAGCAATCGGGTAAATAGATTCTCTTCGTCGAAAACGAGATTGCCGCTAAAAAACACCGTGCGCGGAAATTCCTTGGCGACCGCTTCGCAAAGCCGCTCGAGCTCAGCGATCACATCCACTCCAAGCGCGTAGCGCGACTCCGCGTACCACCCCAGACAATTGGCATACTCGACAAAACTCTTGAGATTCTCCTCGGTTTTGCGTTTGAGACTTTCGATCTCGCTGTGACCTTTAAACTGACCGGTATCGATAACGCCGACGGAAATGAAAACGATATTTTTGAAATAGTTGGGGAAGAGCCGCTGGACGTTAAGCAAGGTATGAACGGAGATGCCATCAAAATCCCGCACGATGAGCGCAGCCGTCGGCGCGCCCGGATTTTTGGCCGGCACCGGCTCGCGCAGGTTCGGCTGAAACGGAATATTGAGCAGAGAGTCATCAAGGCTTTTGAGCGCGTTTTGGACCCGATCATAGTGCATTCGCACGGCTTGGCAGACAAGGACGAAAGCAAGGGTGACAGCTAAAGTGATCCAGCCGCCTTCGGTGAACTTGGTAGCGATCGTTACACACAAGATGAGACCGGTGAGTGAGAGCCCCAGCCCGTTCACCAATAGCTTGCGCACCCAGGCACGCTCCGATCGCCGTAGCTCGAACCAGTGGCGGCACATGCCAAGCTGAGACAACGTAAAGGTAAGGAATACGTTAATGCTGTACATGACGACGAGGAGCTTTACTTCAGCGTGGGTGTAAATGAGAAACGCTAAGGAGGCCAAACCCATGAACCAGACGCCGTTACGGGTGACGAGCTGATCGCTCAAGTGAGAGAGCCGATGCGGCACCCAGGAGTCGAGCGCCATGTTCGAGAGCACCCGCGGTCCATCGAGAAAGCCGGCTTGCGCGGCGACAATCAACAGCGCGGCTTCGGTGATGAGAATCACCACCACTAACGACGTCGTTAACGTCGCATCGCCGCCGAAGAACCCGGCGAAGACACTGGAAAATAAACTGGCGTTCAACGTTCTGCCTGGTTCGTGCTTGACTTGATTCAATAAATAACAGAGCAAAATGCCGCTGGCCGTAAAGGCGAGCGAGGTCGCCATGTAAAGCATGGTTTTCTTGCCGGTTTCGACGCGGGGTTCACGCAGGATCTGCAAACCATTGCTGACGGCTTCGATGCCGGTATAGGTGCCACCGCCCAGGCTGTAAGCGTGGAACAGAATCGCCAACGTCGCCAGTAGTCCCAAACTTTGAGTGTCGCGCGCGACCTCGTCGATGGAATTGGCGACAAGCGTCGGCATGGTGCCTAAGTGTGGCAATACGCCGAGGAGGATGCCGACAAAATGCATGGCGATAAATAACAAGAAAATCGGCAAGAGAATTAGAACCGATTCTCTCACGCCGCGCAGGTTCAAAAAAATCAAACCGAAAATGAGCAGGACTTCAGTGAAAATCTTGAGTGGCTGAAATGCTATTGGGAGAAAACTGAAAAGCGCGTCGGCACTACTCGCGATCGATATCGTGATCGTCAACATATAGTCGACGACCAACGCGGCGCCGGAAATCAGGCCGGCTTTCGGCCCCAACAATTTCGTCGCGACCAGGTAGCCTCCGCCGCCGGTAGGAAAGAGCTCGATGATCTGCGAGTAGCTCGCCGAAATGACGAAGACCGTAACGGCCATCAGCAAAGCGAGCGGCAAGGCGAGATAAAAGTATTGCCCAAGCGCAAGGTACGCTTCCTCAGGCCCGTAAGCCGACGAGCTCAAACCGTCGGCGCCCAACCCAACCCACGCTAAAAAAGCGACCAAGGATATTTGGTGAAATACCTTGGGATCGAGAGGGTCTTTGGGCTTGCCGAGGATGAGTTCTTTTAGTGATGCGCCGAGCGTTGTCGTCACTTGACTAGCTTTATCCCCATATCAGGTTTCGCCGCTGCTGTTAACACTCGGCCAGCGTTGCGAAAGCGGATCGGCGACGGCTCGTGCGCGCGAGCAAATCCCTTGCGCCTCCGACGGAGTTCCTTTAGCATGAGTTCCGTCCGTTCATGGCTTGGATCCTCCCCGGGGTGACAGCAAATCGAAATCCGTCGCATCCTAAGAATTTCCATGAGAAAGGCGCTCAAGCTTCTCGGGTTCCTCAGCGTAACTGTCGTTCTCTTTTTTATCGTTTCGACTTTAGCTTTCTATTATTTGATGCGGGTCGGCGAATTTCGCCGCTTTTTGATCGAGGAAATTGAAAAGAATGCCGATCTGAAAGTGCAACTTGGCGCGGCCGATTTGGAAATCGGTTGGATCACGGGCATCGTGTTCCGCGACCTCGCATTATCAGAGCCCGACGCGCCTCAACCCGCCATCACCGCGGCGCAAATCACTGCGCGAGTCGCGCTACTGCCACTGCTGCACAGGCAGGTGGTCTTTTACGAGATACGGCTACAGCAGCCTGCGGCGCAATTTGTCCGCAACAAGGAAGGGCACATTCCGCTGCTCGACAAGCTGCTCAATCTGCCATTTTTGAAACAAGCGGACAGCGAATTCAGCCTCGATCTGCGTTCGATAAAACTGCAGAACGCCGACATCGACTATTCCGACCAACGGTCGGAAGGCAGTCTGGGCACGTGGCGGCTCGTGAATGCCACCATCGATCTCGAGCGGGTGCGCGGCCAGCGTTTGCGCGATTTCATGCAGCAGCAGGTTCTGAAGCGCGAACCATCGGATTATGGCGGGGCGGCGTTGGAGTTCGATCTCCGGAGCGTTGTCGTGAAGGACAATGCCAAGATGAATCTGAAGGCGCAGGGGCGTCTGCTATTTCCCAAAGAAACCTTGGAATTTCATGAAGCTCGCTGGATCGCAGATCTGCAGCTCGTGGATTTTCCAGCGTCGCTTATCAAAGACCATCTGGGCGCGCGACTGCCGATCAAATCAATGACCGGCCATCTCGGCCAGCGCGTCCACGTGGAAGGCAATCCGGGAAAGCAGATCCAGGTTAAAAGTGACCTCGAGTTCAAGCAATTGGCGATCGACGCGCCCGAGCTCTTTCTCGTGCCTCTCAACGGCGCCGATGGCCGCATGACTTTTGAAGTCGATTGGAGCCAAAATCGTTTGCGAGTGTTGCGCGCGGACTTCCGCGCCAACGATATCAAATTTTCGCTGCAAGGCGATGTTGATGGGATGGACGGGAAGGATCCACATTTTCGCTTGAATCTATCGGCATTGTCAGCGCCGGTCTCGGTCTTGCGCAAGTATTTGCCGCTGAAGATCATCAACTCGCCGGAGGTTGAGAATACGGTCAATTCGATTGAGGCGGGTCAGGTGGAGATCAAAAAAGCCGGCGTCAACGCGACGCTCTCCCAACTCCGCCGGCTCGCGCAGAGCGGGATCGGCCCACAGATTTGGTTTGACGCCGAAGTTCGCGATATCGCGGGCACGTTGAGCGCTAGGGGAGCATTTCCTTTGCGCGGCGTCGAAGGCCAAATCAGCTTGGCAAAAGGGATCGTCACCTTCCGGAACGTTAGAGGTTTCTATGGCGAGTCGCGCTTTACCGATATCGACGGAAGTTATGTTTTGTCGCCGACGGAGAAGGGCAAACTGGATCTGCAATTAAGAGGCGACGTTGACCTGGCCGAACTAAAAGAACAGGTGAGAGCGGGTTTGTTTTCGGCGCGGGCCGCCAAGATTGCATCGTCACTTCAAGATTTGGCTGGGCGAAGCAAAATCGATTTCGCACTAAAACGATCTGCCGATGCGCCGCTGCAATTTGACGGCAAGATCGCCCTGGAGAATGTGCGCGTGCGCTACGACGACCATTCCTTTAGTGATTTGCACGGCGAGGTTAATTTTACACCGAACGAAATCAAAACTGACAAGCTCAGAGCGCAAGTGAGCGGCTCGCCGATTCAGCTTCAATTGGCTATAAAGGATTACGACAGCGACGACGGCACCTTCGATTTAGGCATCGAATCGCCCGGCGTCAGCGCCGGCGTGGTTACCAGTTTGCTTCTCGACACCGGCACCCTTAAAGATCCCGGCATCGTGCGCGGGTCGATGCGTTACTCGGGGTCGTTCAATACCAAGATCCGGCGCAACTTTGTCGGCAATTTGGATTTGCTAAATGTCCAGGTGATGGTTCATCCTCTGCTTCAGCCGCTTCGCGAACTCAACGGCAAGATCAAGATCGATGAAGCGGGCGTTGACTTTCAGAACATCAATGCGTCCCTGGTCGGCTTCCCGGCGAGCGCCAGCGGTCGGTGGCGCTACGGCGAAAAAACCCAATTGCACTTCGATTTTTCCGCGCCGAATCTCGACATCACCTATCTCATATCGCAGATCGATCCGGAATCGAGCGATTTTTACGCGAATCTGGTCGCCGAAGGAAAGATCGCCTTGAACAAGGGCCGAATCAAAAATTTTGAATTCGCCGAGTTGAAAACCAATGCGACGATCGACCATCGGGTATGGCGCTTGACCAATCTGACTGGCCGTTCGGCCGGTGGAACGATTCAAGGCGTGACGACGATTTTCGACAGACCGGATACCCTGGGCGTTTTAGCGGAGCCCAAGATTCAAGGCGTCCCTATACAGTCTTTCTTGAACTGGTTTGATATCACCAACACTGAGATGACGGGTAAAGTGAATTTGACGGGTAAATTGGAAACCGTCGGCAAGAACGATCCGGAGCGAAAACAAAACTTGAACGGCGCTTTCAATCTGCGCATCGAAGACGGCACGATCAACCGAATGCGCATTGTCGTGCAGATTCTTAATTTGCTCGATTTATCGCGCTGGTTCACTCTGCAGCTGCCGGATCTTGCGAAACAGGGAATCCGCTTCCGCAGCATCACCGGCGATTTTAAGGTGAGCAAGGGTGTCTATTTCACGGAAAATCTCATCGTTGATAGCAGTGATTTACGCATGACCGGCGTCGGTAAAATTGACGTGCCGAAAAACGAAGTCGATTTCATCGTCGCCGTGCGGCCGTTCGCCGGCATCGATTCAGCGATAAGTTACATACCTCTCCTCGGCCGGAGCATCGCCGCCATCAAAAATTCCTTTTTGGTGGCGAGCTTCAACATTACGGGCCGCATCGATGATCCGACGATCACGCCGGCACCGCTGGGGACACTGACGGAGTGGTTTTGGGGTGTGTTGGGGATTCCTAAAAACATTATCGGTCTGGGCGATACAGAGAAGCCGGAAGAACCCAAAGAACCCGCGAAACCGTCGCCAAAATGAAGCGCAAATTAACTTTGTATTCTCGCAAGGACTGTTGCCTTTGTGATGATATGAAATCCATCATCGCTGGAGTGGCGTTAAAGATTCCGATTGAGATCGAAATAGTCGACGTTGACGGCGCCGACGACCTCCGCGAAAAGTTCGGCAACGAAGTTCCGGTGCTGTTTATCGACGGCCGTAAAGCGTTTAAGTATCGAGTGACGATCAAGCAGTTGGAAAAACGACTGATGCGCCGGTCGGCAATTTCGTGGTTGGGATCCAGAGCGGGAGGAGCCTAGCGCATGGAGCGAAGTTTGTTGGTGGCGTGCTTTGTCGTCTTAACGATCTGTCCTGCTGCTGTTCGGAGCGCGGATCGTCTTATCGGTGTTCAATCCGCGCGGGTGATGTCGCAGTCGATGCCGTGGATCGCGCAGGAGGCCGGTATCTTTCGCAAGTACAATCTAGAATTTCCATTAGTGTACATCGGCACTTCGCCGCTGGCGACGGCGGCAATGCTCGGCGGCGACGCGCAGATCTTGATCGACGGCGGCGTCGGCCTCGTACGCACGGTGGTGGGTGGCAACAACGATCTGGTATTTATCGCGGGCATCAAAAATCATCTGACCCAAAGCATTCTCGCCAAACCTGAAATTAAGAGGCTGGAAGACCTGCGCGGCAAAAAGATCGGTGTAACGCGCATCGGCGCCACCACGCACTACTTTGCCGTTCAAGCCTTCAAACGGCGCAACATGGAGCCGGGACGGGATTACTCGATGATCCAAACCGGCGGCGCACCGGAAATGCTCGCCGCGTTGCTCTCCGGCGCCATCGACGCCGGCACCATGTCGGCGCCCTGGGATGCGCGCGCCATTTCCCAGGGCTACCACTATGTCGTCTATGGTCCGGATCTACGCATCCCACAGGTTGCGGTTTCGCTGATTACGCGGCGTTCGTTTATCGAGCAAAATTCGCCGCTGATCGGCCGATTCATGCGGGCGATGGCGGAAGCGGCGAAAGTCCTGCATACCGACAAAGAAACCGTTCTCAAGGTCTTGGCAAAATACCTGCGCATCGAAGACAGAAAGGTTCTGGACCAGGCTTATATCGCGGAAATCAAGGCGCTGGAGCCGCGCATGGAATTGAAATTGGAAGCGGTGCAAGCGATCCTCGACGACATCGCCCCGGCCGATCCACGGGCGAAGAAGTTCAAACCGCAAGAACTTTACGACCGACGCTACCTGGATGAGCTCGAGAAAAGTGGATTCCTCGATAAGCTGTGGAGTGGGAATCCGAGATGAAGCTTGATTCGCTTTCGCTCACGTCGAAGCGGCTCTCTTTCAACACCATGAAGCCTCCCGGCACGCCGCTTTTGAATGAATAGAGAGTTTGGATAGACGTCAAAGAGAAGGAGAATCCCATGGCCAATCAAATCGTGTGGTGTGACATTCCAGTGCTAGATCTAGACCGGGCGATAAAATTTTATTCCGCGATTCTCGGTCAGCCGGTAAAGAAGCAGGAATTTCCGGAGATGACGATCGGCATTTTGCCCCACAACGACGGGGAAGTTGGCGCGTGTCTATTCACCAGCGCGGAGGAAAAGCCGTCGGAAAAGGGCATGATGATTTATTTGAATGCGAGCGGACGGTTGGATGATGCGGTCTCGGCGGTGGGGCCGCATGGCGGCAAAATCGTCAAGCCGAAGCATCCGATCGGGCCGTTTGGCTTTCGCGCGATTATCATCGACAGCGAAGGCAATCGAGTTGCACTGCACTCGGATTAGTTTTAGGATTTTCAATCGGGGGTTGGTGAGGGTCAAAACGATGCGCGAGACATTGCCGCGGATCTTGATGCTAGTAGTGCTTGTTTGCATTCCCTACTATGCCCACACGGCGCAAACCGACAAGACAAAAAGTTCCAAAGCTCCGCCCGCTAAAGCGGAACCGGCGACCTGGCTGCTAGCGGGACGCGAGGGCGAATGCACGTCGCTGTCGATACTCTCGAAAAAGGGTCCGGAGTTCAGCGATGTCAAAAGTCCGTACCAGCTAGCCGAGACACTTCAGGCCGCCGGTCACAAAGCGGAGATCAAAGAATTTAAAGCGGGAACCCGGCCGGCGGTCGAGGTTAGGGCGCCTTCGGCGGGGCTGTATGTCATGTTTGTAAAAAAAGAGTTTTGCGACAAGCCCATCCCGCCGGCGGAAAAAAAATGACCTTCTAATCGTCGTCTTCCTGACGGCGTTTTGGACGGTCGGCCTGCTTCAAGAATTTCTTTCTCAGTCGAATCGATTGCGGCGTTACTTCGACTAATTCATCGTCGGCGATCCATTCGATGCCTTCTTCGAGGCCCATTTCTCGGTGTGGAGTGATGATAATATTCTCGTCGCGACCCGCAGCGCGGATATTGGTAAGCTTCTTCTCGCGGCAAATATTGACGTTGAGATCGACATCGCGCGAATACTCGCCGACGACCATGCCTTCGTAGACCCGCACGCCCGGCGGAACAAAAATAATACCTCGCTCCTGCAAGTGAAAGACGGCGTACGGCGTCGTCTGGCCTTCGCGATCGGCAACCATGGCGCCGTTGGTGCGCGATTGAATATTTCCATGCCAGGGCGCCCAGCCGTCGAATAGGGCGTTCATGATGCCGGTGCCGCGCGTATCGGTAAGAAACCGGGAGCGAAAGCCGATCAAGCCGCGCGACGGCACGTTGAATTCCAATCGGACCCGGCTTGAGCCGCCATGGGTCATTTTGGTCATCTTGCCTTTGCGCATCGCCAAAAGCTGCGAGACGACGCCGATAAAATCCTCCGGGATGTCGATCACCAGCAATTCCACTGGCTCGTGGAGCTTGGCATCAATCTCCCGCGTTACTACGGTCGGTTTGGAGACCATCACTTCGTAACCTTCGCGGCGCATGGTCTCAATGATGATCGCTAGTTGAAACTCGCCGCGGCCGGTGACTTGGAACGAATCCGGCTGCTCGGTATCGGCGATGCGCAGGCTGACATTTTTCTTTTGCTCCAAGAAGAGCCGCTCGCGCAGCTTGCGCGAAGTCACAAATTCTCCCTCGCGGCCCGCCCACGGTGAGTTGTTCGAGCTGAAGACCATCGTGATCGTCGGCTCGTCGATCCGTAGCGCGGGCAGCGCTTTGGGATTTTCCCGGTCGGCGACGGTATCGCCGATGCCGATGTCCTCGATGCCGGCGATGGCGACGATATCTCCGGCATCGACAGAGTCGATCTCGACGCGTTTCAAGCCCCGCCAGCCGTAGACTTGAGTAACTTTTACCGCCTGCTGTGTGCCGTCGGCCCGACAGAGGGTGTAGTTTCCGGCGGCAAGCTTGCCGCTCTTCAATCGTCCGATGGCCACGCGGCCGACATAATCGTTGTAGTCTAAATTGTTCGCTTGAAACTGCGTCGGTAGAGCGGGATCAAAGGCGGGACCCGGCAACGTCTGGACGATCAAATCGCAAAGCGGTTGCAGATCCTTGCCCGGCTGTTTCAGATCCCGTGTCGCCGTGCGCGCACGGGCATTGGTGTAGACGACGGGGAAGTCGAGTTGCCCTTCGGTGGCGTCGAGATCAATGAAGAGATCGTAGATTTCGTCCAAAACCTCAGCTACGCGCGCGTCGGGCCGGTCGATCTTGTTGATGCACACAATCGGCGGCAGGTTAGCTTCCAAAGCTTTCTTCAAAACAAAGCGGGTTTGCGGCAACGGTCCTTCGGAAGCGTCGACCAAGAGCATCACCCCGTCCACCATCGCCAAAGTCCGCTCGACCTCGCCGCCGAAGTCGGCATGCCCCGGGGTGTCGACGATATTGATCTTCACGCCGCCATAGCGAATCGTCGTGTTCTTCGCCATGATCGTAATGCCGCGCTCGCGTTCCAAGTCCATGGAATCCATGATGCGCTCGGCGACGTGTTCGTTGGCGCGAAAAATGCCGCTTTGATGGAGCAGTCCGTCGACCAGGGTTGTCTTGCCATGATCGACGTGAGCGATGATCGCGATATTGCGGAGGTCGTCGCGGCGAACGAATTTCGTTGAAGTCATACTTCAATGTTATTGGGGAGCGCAGCTATCTTGTCAAGCGACGGCCGAATAACCGCCGGTTCGGTGCTCCCGTCAAAGGGGCGTTTCTTGCGACTGGGTCTACCCTAGAGTATTCTACCAGGATACATGGGGCGACTGTCGCGATATATATGGCGTTACTGGCGAAGTTATCTGTTCGGCGGGCTTTGCCTATTCGGGACGGCAACGTTAGTGATGTGGATTCCCTGGTGGATCCGCGAGGCGGTGCGCGTCATCGAGCATGGGGGGGCCATGCGCGACGTCACCTATTACGCCGTGCTCATCATAGCCGCCGCGGTGGTGCAGGGCGTCATCCGTGCCTACTCGCGCGCGTTGATCTTTAACGCCGGGCGCACTGTCGAATACGATTTACGCAACGATCTTTTCGCACATCTTCAGAAACTGTCGCTGTCCTTTTATCACAACCAACGAACCGGCGACCTCATGTCGCGGGTGATTAACGACATCTCCGCCGTGCGCATCATGCTCGGTCCGGGAGTCCTCAATTTTGTCAACGCGCCGCTTTATTACGTGTACGCCGTGGCGCTGATGCTGTCGATGGACGTGCGTATGACGTTGGCGGCGCTAGCGCCATTTCCGTTGCTGATGTACGTGGCGGCCAAATTTCGCGGCAGAATCATGAAAAGCTCGCTGCAAGTGCAGCAACAGATGTCGGTTCTCAGCAGCCACGTGCAGGAAAATCTGAGCGGCATGCATGTCGTCAAAGCCTACGCGCAGGAGCAGTTCCAAGCCCAGCAGTTCATCGGTTTGAACAAGGACTACGAAGTCAAAAGTCTCGAGATGGCGAAAATGCGCGGCATCGTCAATCCCATCATGCAGGGCATCAACGGCCTGACGGTGCTGATCGTCATCTGGTACGGCGGGGTGCGCGTCATGCGCGGTGATTTGTTGGTCGCCGACATCGTCGCGTTCATCGCCTATCTCAATGTGCTGGCATGGCCGACCGCGGCGTTCGGATGGATGCTTTCCCTGGTGGAACGGGGCCGCGCGGCCATGCGGCGTCTCGAAGAGATTCTCGAAACGACGCCGGCGATCGCTAATGAGCCGACGCCGCAAATCGCTTTTTCGCTCAAACAGGGCATCGAATTCCGCGACGTCTCTTTCACCTATGAGCGGCAGAGAAACGGGCACGCGACGCTCGAGGGCATCGACTTCAAGCTGCCGGTTGGACGCTCGGTCGGGCTAGTCGGACGGGTCGGCTCGGGCAAGAGCACGGTTGCGCAATTGGTGCCGCGGCTATTCGATGTCTCGACCGGCGCGGTGCTCGTGGACGGCCAAGATATTCGCAAACTGTCTTTGCATGAGCTACGCAAGATGATCGGCTACGTGCCCCAAGAGCCGTTTCTTTTTTCCACCTCGCTGAAAAACAATTTGGCCTTCGGCCGCGACGCCTGTTCCATGGAAGAGGTCGCGCGCGCCGTCCAAATCGCCAAGCTGGACCGCGACGTGGAAATCTTTTCCCACGGTCTCGATACCATCGTCGGCGAACGCGGCGTGACCCTTTCCGGCGGACAAAAACAGCGGGCGACGTTGGCGCGCGCGCTCATCATGGATCCGCCCGTGTTGATCCTCGATGATTGTCTTTCCAGCGTAGACGCGCAAACCGAGGCTGAAATTCTCCATGAGCTTAGGGCGATTCTCAAAAACAAGACCTGTTTGATCATTTCGCACCGAATCTCCGCGGTGAAAGAGGTGGACGAGATTCTCGTGCTCGACGAAGGCCAAATCATCGAGCGCGGCAATCACGACCAACTTGTGCGGCTCGGCGGCGTTTATGCCGAACTCTATCAGCAACAGCGGCTGAGCGAGGAGTTGGAACAGATCTAGATGGCGCAAGCAATCTCCCAAGAGGAACTTCTCGGTAAGGCCTACGATTTCAGGCTGATCAGGCGCCTGTGGCAGTTCATCCGTCCATACAAACGGCTGTTCCTTATCAGCATGCTGGTGCTGCCGCTGCAGCAGGCATTTGGTCTAGCCCAGCCGTATTTGATGAAGATCGGCATCGATCGGTATATCGCCGGAAAAGACCTCTGGGGCTTGCAGACGGTGATGCTGCTGTTCCTGGGCGCGCTGATCGGCGAGACGGTCGCGATATTTGCTCAGTACTATCTGTCCATGGTGGTGGCGCAGCGTTGCCTCGCCGACCTGCGCGTGGCGATCTTTTCCCACGTGCAGAAACTGCCGATGAGCTACTTCGACCGCAACCCGGTGGGCCGCCTGGTTACCCGCATGACCACCGATGTAGACGTGCTGCAGGAGATGTTTTCTTCCGGAGTCATGACACTCGTCGCCGATTTCACCATGGTTATCTGGATCGTCGGCATCATGTTCTATCTAGACGTCGAGTTAGCGTTAGTGTCGCTGGCTTTGATCCCGCCGATGGCATTCGCCATCAACTTCTTTCGCGTCAAGGCGCGCCAGACCTACCGGCTGATCCGCGAACGAATCGCGCGCATCAACGCGTACCTGGGCGAGGCGATTTCCGGTATGTCGGTGATCCAGCTGTTCGCCCGCGAGGAAAAAACCTTTCATGAATTCGAGGTGCTCAACGCCGACCATCGCGACGCCTATCATTTGTCGAATTTGTACGAAGCGGCGCTCTATTCGATGGTCGAGGCGGCGGGCGCGGTCAGTGTTGGTCTGTTGCTGTGGTACGGCGGCGGCGAGGTGCTGCAAGGCATCATCGGCATCGGCACGCTGGTGGCGTTTAAGGAATATATCCATCGGTTCTTCGTGCCGCTGCGCGAGTTCAGCCAAAAGTATGCAGTCATGCAGTCTGCGATGGCATCGGCCGAGCGAATCTTTCAGCTGCTCGATACGCCGGTGGACATTCAGAGCCCGAGAAATGCGCAGGTGCCGAAGCCGTTTCGCGGTGAAGTGGTATTCGACGACGTTTGGTTTCACTATCAATCCGGCGACCCGGTGTTGAAGGGCGTATCTTTCCGCATCGAACCGGGAGAGAAGGTAGCTCTTGTCGGAGCGACAGGCTCCGGCAAGACGACCACGATCAAGCTGCTCAACCGGTTTTACGATATCGGGCAGGGCTCGATTAAGGTTAGCGGCCTCGACGTGCGGCAATGGGATCTCCGGGCGTTGCGCCAGCATGTCGGAGTGGTGCTGCAGGACGTCTTCCTCTTTGCCGGCGACGTGCGCGCCAATCTAGCGCTAGGCGATCCGTCGATTCCGCTGGAGCGAATCGAGCGGGCAGCGCAGCTGGCCAATGCGGACAGCTTTATTTGCGCGCTGTCGGACGGCTATCATGGCCACGTGCGCGAGCGCGGCAGCAATTTTTCCGCCGGCCAACGCCAGCTTCTTTCGCTGGCGCGAGTCCTGGTTTACCAGCCGGAAATCCTCGTCATGGATGAAGCAACCTCGAGCGTCGATACCGAGACCGAAGCGCTCATACAAGACGCGTTGGAAAAGGTCATGCGCAACCGAACTTGTCTTTTGATCGCGCACCGGCTTTCCACCATCCGCAACGCCGACCGGATTATTGTTCTCCACCACGGTGAAGTTCGCGAAGTGGGTTCCCACGCCCAGTTGATGGAGAAGAAAGGTATCTATCATCGGTTGTACCAGTTACAATACGAGCGCGAACAATTGAAATTCGCCACCCCTGAAATGGCGTTGAAAGTTAATGCGTAGTCCCGCTCAAATACGTCTTAACGAGATCTCTCTATCCCCTTATCTAACGCGACTGAGACGCAGCCCATACTCGTGGCTCATCCTAGTAGGTACTCTGGTCGGATCGATCGTTTCTGGCTGCTCGCCGATCTACGTGCTGCGGGCCGCCTACGAAGAGGGCAAGATCCTCTGGCGGCGCGAGCCCATCGCGAATTTCATTCAAAACGCCGAGGTGCCGCAGGACACCAACGAAAAATTGCGGCTGGTCTTGGCGGTCCGCGAATACGCGCGGGACGTGCTCAAGCTCAACGTCCGCGGCAGCTACTCGAGCTACTCCTACGTTGACCGGCCGGATCTGACTTACATCGTCATCGCTGCGCCCAAGACTGAGCTGCGTCCGTATACGTGGTGGTTTCTGATCATCGGCAGCGTGCCCTACAAGGGTTATTTCTCTAAGCAGGACGCTGAAGCGGAAATCGAAAGATTAAAAGCCGAGGGTTACGACACCAATATGCGTACCTCGGCGGCCTTCAGCACGCTGGGCTGGTTCGACGACCCTCTGCTCTCTCATTTGCTCAAATACGACAGGGTGATGCTGAGCGAGATCGTCTTTCACGAGTTGTTTCACAACACGCTTTATGTGAAAGGCGCCAGCGCGTTCAACGAAAGCGTGGCGAACTTCGTCGGTCATCGCGCGTCGATCGATTTCTTCCGCGAACGCTCCGGCGAAGGCAGCGCCGAGCATCTGCGCGCGACTCAGTTGTGGGACGACGAGCGTGAATTCGGCGCGTTCATCGGTGAAGTCGCCGGCACCCTCACGGAGCTTTATGGCCGAGACATCTCAAAAGATGACAAGCTCCGGCTGCGCGAGGAAATCTTTGCCCGCGCCAAGTCCGAATGGGCGCGCCGTATCGCCGATCGGCCGCTCCAACGCTTTCGCGGCTTCAGCCAACAACCGCTCAATAACGCAGTGCTGATGCATTATCTCGTCTATTTGAAGGACCTCGACTTGTTCGAGTCGATCTACGAGTCCAACGGTCGCAGCTTGGTACGGACGATCGAAGCCATCCGCAACGCCGTTCGAGACCGCGGCGAGCCGTTCGAAGCATTGCGAGCCTGGCTGGATAAATCACAAACCAATCAATCTGCGGCGCGGCACTAAACTTCCCAATTACCATTTACTCGCCGTTGCGGCCTGGAAGCGCTGGATCGCTGCGATGTGGGCCGACGGTGACGACAGGCCGGCTCGCATCGTATTCAAACTCACGTGCGTGGCGCCGAGATCTTTCCAGGCTTGCAACTCTCTCAGCCAAGAGTCGGGTGAACCCTGGCCAAAACCAATGCGCCCTTCGATGCCGATATCGTCGGGGTTGCGGCCAGCCTCACGTGTATAGAGTCGAATTTTCTCAATCGCTGCCCGGCATTTGTCATCGGGCGCCATCAGCGGAAACCAGCCGTCGCCAAGCTTGGCGAGACGGCGCAAAGCGCGGTCGTCGCTGCCGCCGAACCAGATCGGGATCGGCCGCTGAACCGGCAGCGGATTGATCCCGGCGTCGATGATCTTGTGCCAGCGCCCTTCGAAAGTGACGAGTTCCTGCGTCCAGAGTTTGCGCATAACTTCGATTTGCTCTTCCGACCGGCGTCCCCGATTATTGAAATTTTCCCCCAGCGCTTCGTATTCCACCGGGTTCCAGCCGATGCCGACGCCAAGACGCAAACGTCCGCCGCTTAAGACATCCAACGTGGCTGCCTGCTTGGCGACTAGAACCGTTTGGCGCTGCGGCAAAATAATGATACCGGTGACGAGCTCGACTTTCTTAGTCAGTCCGCCCAAATAGCCAAAAAGAACAAGTGGTTCGTGGAACGTGTCTAAGTGTGAATAGGCCGGCTTCCAGCCGGGCCGGCTGGCGGGATTGGCGCCGATAACGTGATCGTAGGCCAAAATATGTAAAAACCCCAGTTCTTCCGCGGTTTGGGCATAGTCCTTGATCAGCGCCGGGTCGGTACCGATTTCAGTTTGGGGAAATACGACTCCAACTCTCATGGCTAACTCCTATTTTTATGGTAGATATTAAACAATAGGCTTATTTTTGTCCGTTATAAAAGGAGGGCCCTTGATTTTTCATTGCCCCGTGCGCAAATTCTCATTGATTATCTAGAGTGACATGGTCTACTTATTTCGTAGGATTTTGCAGAAAAGGGAGGGGGAAATATGAATGGTTTTCGTACCACGATTCTCCTCGCGGCGCTGACCGCGTTGGTCGTCTGGATCGGCCAGATGGTCGGCGGTCCAAATGGCGCGGTTTTGGCACTGATCATAGCCGGCGCTATGAATTTCTTCAGTTACTGGTTCAGCGATAAGATTGTGCTCAAAATGTACGGCGCTCAAGAGATCACGGCAAACGATGATCCGGAGCTGTACGGCTTGGTCCAGGATTTAACGACAAGGGCCGGTTTACCCATGCCAAGAGTCTACATCATACCGGAAGAGACGCCGAATGCGTTTGCCACGGGTCGCAATCCTGAACACGCCGCAGTCGCGGTAACCCAAGGAATCCGACGGATCCTTAATAAACGCGAGCTTGCCGGTGTCTTGGGACACGAGCTATCTCACGTCAAACACCGCGACATCCTGATCAGCAGCATCGCCGCCACCCTTGCCGGCGCAATCAGCTACCTGGCGTACATGGCCCAGTGGGGCATGATGTTCGGCGGCGGTCGCGATCGGGAAGAAGGCGGTGGCGGGGGTAACATTCTAAGTCTGTTATTTATGATGATCGTCGCGCCGCTGGCGGCAATGCTGATTCAAATGGCAGTGTCGCGGTCGCGCGAATATGGCGCTGATGACGGCGGCGCGAAAGTCACAGGCGATCCGCTAGCGCTGGCCAGCGCGCTGCGCAAACTGCACATGGGCGCGCAGAATATTCCGCTGCAAGTAAACGACGCGACGGCCAATGCCACGGCTCATATGTTCATCGTCAACCCGCTCACCGGCGGAGGCTTAGCTAATTTATTCAGCACTCACCCGCCTATGGAAGAACGCATCGCCCGGCTCGAAGCGATGGCGAAGGATATGAGCTACATGCGGAGCTGAAGCACGCTGTGCTAGCATCATTCTTGTAGAGGCGACCGGCCGGTCGCCCCTACGTTTTTTCCAGCTAATAAATAGAGCTTCGCCGTTTCAAAGCCGTTTCAAAACCGCTGAGGGTTTCAAAAGCCCTTGGCGGTTTTTCTTTCTTGGGCGGTGAAAGTAATCCGTTCTCTCGAAATTGCCCTATCAGCATCGGGTCGGTAAATCTCAAGTACTCGTCGTGATCAATTCCAATCTCAAGGCTGAATCTGGTCTTCCACAGTAAATCTCACTTTTCTCTACTACCGTCCGCGTGATACATAACGAATGGTGTGCGCAATGAAAAAAGCGGGTGTCTTATCAATCCCGTTTGTAGTGGTACTGCTTGCTGTTGCAGTCCTAGCCGAAGCGCAGCCGCAGGCAAAAATCCCGCGGATAGGTTACGTGTCAGGAACTGGTGATTCATCGAATCCCGGGCCTTACGTCGAGGCATTGCGGCAAGGGCTGCGAGATCTCGGCTACGTCGAGGGAAAAAACATCGTGATCGAGTATCGCGGCGCCGAGGGGAAATCCGAGCGGATGCCAAGCCTCGTCACCGAGCTCGTAGAACTCAAGGTCGATGTCCTCGTCCTGACTATAGGAGCGATCCTCGCTGCCAAGCAGGCGACCAAGACGATCCCCATTGTCATGGTGACTCAGGTGGATCCAGTTGCGACTGGGCTAGTCGATAGCTTGGCGCGCCCGGGCGGAAATATCACGGGGCTCGCCACACTTCAGCGCGACTTGAGCGGGAAGCGGCTGGAATTGCTTACGGAGGTGGTTCCAGGATTAGCGCGAGTCGGAGTTCTTCGGGATACGAAAGGGCCAGTGTCGGCTAGGGGTTTTAAAGATTATGAGGCTGCGGCACGCGCTCTAAAGATACGGCTTCAGTCCCTAGACGTGCGAGGTCCCAACCCGGATTTGGAGGGCGCATTTCGCGAAGCGGTCAAGGGGCGTGCGAACGCGGTTGTCACAATTACGAGTAACCCGCTCTTTCGTAATTCGAAGCGGATTACAGACTTGGCCTTAAAGAACCGACTGCCTTCGATGTACGAGGGTAGTACTTGGGTAGAAGCCGGTGGGCTTATGTCCTATTCAGCCAACGATCTTGAGATATTTCGCCGCGCCGCGACCTACGTTGACAAGATCCTAAAAGGTGCCAAGCCGGCAGACCTGCCGGTCGAGCAGCCGACGAAGTTTGAACTGATCATCAATTTGAAAACGGCGAAGCAGATTGGCCTGACAATTCCGCAGTCGATGCTGTACCGGGCGGATAAGGTGATCAAGTAGATCAATTTGCGATTTTCGATTTTGGATTTTCTATTATCCAAAGCCGATTTTGCGAGCTTGATCTCGGATATCAGGAGAGAAATCATCCTCCCCGACCACAACGCTCAAGATTTGACTCCACGGGATTAGGAAACTGAATCTCTTCACCGTAGAATTTTCTTTGTGCTTGGCCGTGTTTAGCTCAATCCATAACCCGTTCCGGTCTTCAGAATCGAGCATCCTTGCAAAGACGACATGACTTTCATCAGCGCCCCCGATATCCTTCTCTGGCCGGAGAAACATCCTCACTCCCTGGAGATTTGCCCAATGTCGATTGATAACGACAGCCACGCTTGTGCCTTTGTCAATTTTCATAATTGACCCTCGTAAAATCTATTCCTGACCGGCCGTTTCTATTACCTTCTCTTCTAGCCACGTAGATAAGTCCACAAGGCTTCTCGGCCTGATTTCGTGGCCCATCTCGTATTCCCGGTAGGTTAGCGGCAAGCGCAGATCGCGCAGCTTTTCCACCGCATCCCTCGCCCGTGCGATTTCGATCGTGTGATCTTGTGTGCCGTGTTGTACGAGAGTTGGCAGAGATTGAACGCCATCGTTAATCGATAGTTGTGCTGCTAATTCCGGGGGAAGCCAGGTACTCAGTGCTACCAATGCGGCAAAGCGCTGCGGGTTCGGCAGTGCGAGACTATAGGCCATCACGCCGCCCTGGCTGAATCCGAGTATGACCAGCTTCTTCGCATCGATGGGATAGCGCCGTAAACATTCATCGAGAAAGTTTTGCAGCTTTCGACGTGACGACAAGATCGCCGTCACGTCGGGCGGGCCGCCCAAGCTCATCGGATACCAAGAATAGCCCATCGTGTCTGGAGCGACCGGAGTTTCCAACGGGCCTTGCGGACAAATCATCAGGAATTTGCCGCCACAAATGTGGGGCGCGAGGCCGAGCAGATCGAAGGCGTTAGCGCCCCGGCCATGAAGCGTCAGAATAGTTGGAAAAGGACCCTCGCCGTTCGGTTCGTAGATAGTATGCGCTAGCTGCACGGTACGCCCTCCCCTGTGCTAGATCCTCATTGCTCTTTCATTTTCTCTAAATTCCGTAGCCCCAGCCTGAGGGACACGATGACTGCGACGATCGTGAGAGCTAGCACGATCAGGAGCGACGGTGCAATGAGCGATAGTTCAGGCGCAGTCGCAGTGCCGCGGTAAAGCGTTCTCATCGTCAGGGCGTAAATCGGCCAGGCTTCGACCATGACTGCGACACCAATGAAGCCGACGCTGAAGATCATACAGACCGCGCCGCCAAAACTCGTGGGAATCTCAGCGGCGTTGTCGTAAGCGAAATTGGGATAGAGCGCGCCGAGTCCGACCCCCATCGCTGCGATGCCGAAAGTCATCAAGCCCATGGTGATCAGGGAGAGAGTCATCATCCACGCCGGCACATGAAGCAGGAGATTGCTCACGAAAACGAGAAGCTCACCCAAGAGAAGGAGCGGCACAAAGTTGAGCCAGAATTTGCTCCACAATAACGCGCGCAGGGACATCGGCGACGTTTGTAGGATCCAGAAAGCCCTGCCTTCGAGGCTCACGGCCGGGAAGGCGAAGCGTATGGCGATGGCGCTCAAAACGAAACCCGCGAGGGCCAAGTTGGCAAAGGAGACGATCGTGCGAATCGTGCCGGCGGGCATGGGCGAGCGATCCAACGGCAAAACTTTGAAATTGTAAAGGTAGACGACAATCAGCGCGACTAGAAGAAAGATCTGCGACCATTGAGTGGTATCGCGCAGAAAAGTTTTCACGTCTTTGACCATGAGCGCGCGAATGATTGCCGGAAAGGGCCGCGTGAGCCCGTTCAATAGTCGATCCAGCCAATCATGCTTGCGCCGGCCTTGGCGCGATTCTTGGGCCTTGGACCAACCCTCGAAATAGACTGCCCCTGAGACCCAACAGGCGGCGACCGGCAGAAACAGCGCGTAACTCGTCAGCAGCGCAAAGAAAAATACTTGCTCCGTGTCGCGGTTAAACAACGTTCCGGCCAAAATTTCCGCCGACCAGCTGCTCGGCAGGAAAGCCGACGAAGGCGTTTCCATGGCACTCAAGAAATTCAAAAAGCTGCCGAAGGATTCCGGTTGCACGAGCCGCTCCGGTTGCGAGAAGCGAAACAAAAAGTACATGACGACGAAGGCGAACAGGCCGATGAAAAAAAGAATGTCACGAATTCGTTTGGCGGGAAGAAAAAAAACCAAGAGATGGGTGATCAAGATTCCAATAGACGCCGGAATGACGAGAAAGAGCGGTAAGATAACGGCGAGCCACAGAAATAGACTCGCGCCGCCGGCAAAAACCGAGCCGTAGGCAGCGAATATCGGCGGGCTGAAGAACAGCACCATCCATGAGGAGTTCAGCGTGGTGCTGATCAGGCGCGCGTAGAAAAAAGAGTGTGGCGAAACCGGCGCGGCATGAACCAAATCCAAATCTCGGGCGAGAAAGAAAGTTGAAAGCGCCGCCACCAAGTTGCTGAACAGCAACATCGACAAAAACGTCAGCAAGATGATCAACAGAAGCTGATAAGCCAGGGCCGGACCGAGTTCGAAAACGGTTTCGAAATAGCGCAATACGCGGCGGACAACGAGATAGGTTCCTATCCAGAACAGTACGGCAAGGAGCGCGAGCGAGAGGCGGCGGCCCCAGGATCCGCCACCGCGGAAAAATCCATTTTTCCAGGACAAATAGAGTGGAGAAAGCAGAAGCGCAACCGAGCTCATGAAATAGGTTCCGGGTCTATGCGTTCCGGCCGCTGTTCGCGGGTCAATTCTAGAAACACACTTTCCAGCGTGCCGTTGGCGTTGCTCGTTTGCCGATGGATTTCCGCCGTGAAGCCGCAAGCGATCAGGCGGCCCTTCTGGATAATCCCGATTCTGTGACAGATCTCCTCTGCCACGCTGATACTATGCGTCGAAAGAAAGATCGTAGTGCCGTTGACGGCGAGGGCGCGGAAGAGATCTTTGAGCGTGCGTGCGCCCTTGGGATCCATGCCGACCATGGGCTCGTCGACGACGAGAATGCGCGGCTCGTGTATCAGTGCGGCGCAGACGACCAGCCGTTGCTTCATGCCGTGGGAGTAACTTTCCACCAGCTCATCTTTCCAACGAGTCAATTCCAATAACTCCAACAGTTCGACAATGCGACGACTGAGCCGTGCCGATTCGACGCGGTGCAGTTTGCCGACGAATTCCAAAAATTCATGGCCGCTAAGCTTCTCGTAGATAAAAGGCCGGTCGGGAATGAATCCGGAAATGGCCTTCGCCTTCTCAGGCTCTTTCATCACATCATATTTGCCGAGCAGTACTTGGCCGGATGTGGGCTTAAGGATACCCATCATGGTGCGGATAGTTGTGGTCTTCCCCGCGCCGTTGGGACCGAGAAAGCCAAAGATTTGGCCGGCCGGCACTTCGATGTTGAGATCGTCGACGGCGGCGAGTTTGCCGTAATGTTTGGTCAGCTTGATGAGTTGAATCATGCCAATTTTAGATTTTCGATTAGATTGTCGGATTTCTGGCAGCCATCTAAATAGACAATGCAAAGTGACGCTCTTTTTACAAAACTTCAATTTTAAGATTGCCAATGAGTTGCAGGATATCGAGTTGGCGGTCGATTTCGCCTTCGAGAAATTTCACGTGCGTGACGTCGGACGGAAATTGATTGAGCACAGAGTCGATGGAGATCCATTCGCTGAGCCAGATCTCGGACCAGGCGTGATAGTAAAACGCGCCGCGCAGGTAGACGATGCCGACGACGGTTTTCGCCGGTATTCCCGCGGCGCGCGCCAAGGCGTTGAAGAGCACCGTGTGCTCGTTGCAATCGCCTCTCTTGGTTTGGAGAACTTCGAGCGCGTTGGGAATGCTCACTGTCGGTTGTTTGGCGATTTCCTTATAGACCCAGTCTTTGATCTTCACTGCGGCTCTATACGAGTTAGTCTCTCCGTTCAGAATTTTCGTTGCCAGCGCACGGATGCTTGGATGATCGGCCTGCAAAAACGGCGTCGGTTGTAGATAAGAAGTCATTCGCGCGTCCCTAATCGGAATGCTTCTTGCGCTGAGTTGCTGCGGATCTTCGCGCCGGATTTCCAACCCGGCGTCACTCAGTCTTTGACGGCCGCCGCTGAGGGAGAAGTTGGCTAGGTTAATGCCGCTCAGTTTGAGTTTAAGCTCGGCGCGAGATTGAGGATCAGCAATCGCTTTTGCCACCGGGATGGACGTTTGAGCGACGATGTCCAGCGATACCGCTCGGGAGGAAGCGGCTTTCGCGTCTTCGGCGCTTTGTTGCACCAGCGACAAGCCGGCGGGAGATTCTTCTTTGAGCGTCCGGCCCTGGCCGTCCACCCAGGAAACGACCGAGATGCCGCGGAAGCTTTGGCGCAATTTAATCGCGGGCTCGGTGCGCCCCCCGGTACGAATCTGCTCTCGTCCTTCGATGACGACGGTCGTCACTTGTTGCGATAGCGTAGCTGGATCGAAGGTGGAGAAGAAAAATTTCTTGCCGGTTTCGAGTTGCTGCGTGACGACGTATGGTTTTAAGGCGGCAAGCAGATAAGGCGCTTGCGATAGCGTGATTTCGCGGGTGGATTTGTGGCCGGCAGAGTCGAGTTCGAGCCTTAACGTCCTGTCATTGACTCGGCCTCGCGCGGTAAAGCGAATTTCTTTCGAACTTAGCTCGAATTCGAAGTTTTCCAAGATCCAGTCCTCGTTGGCTTCCATTTCCAGCCGCGTCGTGGCGGGTTGCACGGTTCCGAGTAGATTCAAATTCAGCACCGACTGATCATGAAGTTTGTAACCTTTCAACTTCGGCGTGATGGTTTGGGACGCGTAACCGATCTTTTCGCCGCGATAGAAGACACCCCACCATTCCTCGATATTCTCGGTGATTTTTTCCGTGCTGCGCACCGTGATTACAGGCGGGGGGGCGCCGAGCTGGCGCTTGATGAGAAAAATGTTCATCAAGCACCAGAAAAGCACGATGGCAACGCCGATGGATCGCTTAACAAGCATGCGGTAGAGCATATATGGTAAAGGCAAAGCGCGCTGGGAGCAAACAATTCCAGAAAAATCATTGAAATCTGATCCGCCAAACTTGAAATTTGCTGCTGATCGCATGCTTGGCAGGCTGGTAAAGTGGCTCCGTGTGATCGGGCAGGATGTCACTTACGGTCAGCATCTGACCGGCTATGGACTTATTCGCGCCGCGCGGGCGGAAAGCCGGCTCATTCTCACTCGCGATAGGCGCTTGAAGCAAAAACAGCCGCCGCCGTTCATGTTCATCGCGAGCGACCATTATCGCGAGCAGCTGCGGCAAGTGATCCAAGAGTGTGGGTTGAAACCTGGCGACGGTATCTTCACGCGTTGCGTGGAATGCAACACGGTGCTGCAACCCAGGTCCAAAGAGACAGTGGAAAAAATCGTGCCGCCATACGTCTTTTCAACCCAAGAGAAGTTTTCCTGGTGCGCACGATGCCAACGGGTTTACTGGCCAGCGACGCATCACGAGAAAATGCTGGAAGAGCTGCGGACAATCGGTATCGGCTGACCTGGAAATCCGTTCGCTAGTGTGCTAAAAAACCACACTGTTCGTTAAATTGTTTCCCGGTTCAGCCTTGGGCTGTTCAGCTTTCAGTTGAAGCTCAGACAGTCGGTGAGCAGATTCAGTCAGAGGCGAATCTGACTACGGCTTCGGCCGTAAAAAAACTAAAACATATTTCCCCGGTTCAGCCAAAGGCTGATCAGCTTTCAGCTGAAGCTCATCCAGTCGGTAGAGCATCTTTTAACTATAGATGGCGGCTCAAGCATGTGGCAACCGTTTTTACTGTCTACGTCTTACGAAGTCTGCGAAACAACAAACGGTACGTAGGGTATATCGGGAAGATGCGGACGGAGAAACTTGCCGAGCAGAATGGCGGGGGTACACGTTGGACGCGGAATAATGGACCTTTCGAACTTATTCATAATGAAGAATTCGGTGATGCTCGGTGTGCTAGGCTGCGAGAAAAATTTCTGAAATCTGGGTGCGGCAGGCAATGGCTTGACGAGAACGTCCAAGGTTAACTCAGTGTGTTCATTATTACGTCACGACTGAAAAAGGCCGGTCTACAGATAAGGTCGTAAAGGACTAAAAAAAATATTTCCCCGGTTCAGCCTTAGGCTGATCAGCTTTCAGCTGAAGCTCAGCGAGTCGGCAGAGAGGCGGATTAGCCTAACGCGGAGGCCGTGAAAAGACTAAAACATTATTTCCCCGGTTCAGCCTTAGGCTGATCAGCTTTCAGCTGAAGCTCAGCGAGTCGGTAGAGAGGCGGATAGCCTAACGCGGAGGCCGTGAAAAGACTAAAACATTATTTCCCCGGTAGCTCAGTCGGTAGAGCAGTTGGCTGTTAACCAATTGGTCGGGGGTTCGAGTCCCTCCCGGGGAGCCAGCTTCTAACTCCGCTTCGCTTATCGAAGCGGAGTCCACCAATCCAAGCAGAAAAGAATTGTAGGCACCCGGAGGTCTTTCCATGGCAGTGTCAAAACAGGTCGTCGGTAATCCCACACCCAGAGTCGAAGGCGAATTGAAGGTGAGCGGTCATGCCAAGTATGCCGTAGATATTACGTTGCCAGGAATGTTGTGGGGAAGACTGCTCAGGAGCCCGATCGCTTCAGGGAAGATCAAACGCATCGACACCAGCAAGGCCGAAGAGCTTCCGGGCGTGCACGCTGTCGTCACGGGACAAGATTGCGCCGGATTGAAAATCGGCCGGCGGCTCTACGATATGCCGATCCTTGCCGACGGAGAGGTCAGGTTCGTCGGCGAAAAGGTCGCGGCAGTGGCGGCGGACAACGAGCTCATTGCTGAAGAGGCGGTGAACTTGATCGAAGTCGAGTACGAAGAGACCGAACCGTTGCTCGATCCGGTTGAAGCGCTGAAGCCGGGCGCGAAAGTGATTCACCCCGATGTCGTTAGCTACAAAGGGTTGCCCAAGCCGCTCAAGGAGCCGACCAACGATTTTATCTATATCACCTGGGGTAAGGGCGACCTCGAAACCGGCTTTCGCCAAGCGGACGTCATCGTCGAAAACACGTTTACGACTCCGGTGGTCCATCAAAGCTATATCGAGCCCCATTCGTGCGTGGTAAGCACGGCGGCGGACGGTACCGCGGAGTTTTGGTCCTGTAGTAAGGTTCCCTATGGCGTGCGCGAACAAGTCGCGAACGCACTACAGCTTTCGCAGGAGAAGCTGAACTTTAATCCTGTATACATCGGTGGAGATTTCGGCGGCAAAGGCGATTTCATGGATCTCGCGGTCGTGTATCTATTGTCCAAGAAAGCGGGGCGGCCGGTTAAGCTGGTGATGGATTATGAAGAAGAATTCGCCGCGGGCAATCCCCGACACGCCTCGGTGATTCACGTAAAGACCGGCGTCAAGAAAGACGGCACCCTGGTCGCACACCACATGAATTTTGTTTTCGACAGCGGGGCCTACGGCGCTTTCAAACCCAACGCCTTTCTCAATGGGCCGCACTTATGCGCCGGGCCATATAAGATTCCTCACGCGTTCATCGAAGAGCATATGGTCTACACGAACAAGATTCCCTGCGGCCACATGCGCTCGCCCGGCGATCCGCAGGGGATCTTTGCCAATGAAAGCCAGATGGATCTGGTCGCGAAGAAATTGGCGATGGACCCGATAAAGTTCCGCCAGAAAAATTTCATGCGCGACGGCGATATCGATCCGACGGGTGAAGAATTCAGTTACATCAAAACAAACGAGACGCTGACAAAAGCGCTCGAAGATTCCGGATACCAAAGACCTAAAGCGAAAAGCGTCGGGCGCGGCGTGGCGTTGGTCCAATGGACGCCAGCCGGGGGAATCGGAACCGTGGCAATCACGCTGGATGAAAAAGGCGTGGCGACAATTTCTTCTGCTATGGCTGATCAAGGCGCGGGTACGTACACCGTTTTGAGTGAGATTGTTGCGGAAGAGCTCAAGATTCCCTTGAGCCAGATCAAGACTCGGCAGCTGGACACGCAGCGGGGTGTCAAAGACACCGGCGTCGGCGGCAGCCGCGCCACTCGGGTCTACGGTAACGCCGGTTACGAAGCCGCGCTCAAGGCCGTGGTAGCGATTAAGCAAGCAGCCGCCGAACAGATGGGTACCTCCGCTGATCAGATCGTGCTTGCTAAGGGCGCGGTGCTGCACCCGCGCATGGAACGGCGACTGACCTACGGCGAGATCGTTAAGGCGAAAGGCGCGCCGATTGCCGTCGAAGCGACGTTTAATGATAATACCAAGATTCACTCAGCATCGATGTGCGTTCAAATTGCCGAGGTGGAGGTTGACCGTGAAACCGGACAGGTTGAGCTCAAGAAATTCACTTCCACGCACAACACCGGCACGGTGCTGAATCCATTGATGCACCAGGGACAAATCGAGGGCGCGTCGATGACTGGCATCGGCTACTCCCTTATGGAGGAAGTCATTATCAACGACGGCAAGGTGGCGACGACGCACTTCGGCGAATATAAGATTCCCACGATAAGAGACGTTCCGCCGTTCAAAAGCTCGGTGACCGAGGAACCCCACGGCGCCGGCCCGTACAACAGCATGCCCATCGGTGAGACCGCTAATATTCCGACGGCCGCCGCCATCGCCAACGCCGTTGAAGATGCCTGTGGTGTGCGAATCAAGGATCTTCCCATTACGGCGCAAAAGGTTTACGAAGCGCTCCACGGCGCGAAGTGATGCATGTCGACTGTTCCGGGAACCATTGATCTCGGAAAATTTCGGGTCGTTTACGAAGAGGAGCGAGAGCGGCCGTCCGACGGCTCGGACGGCTATCTCCTGCAACAACGCGCGATCATTCGGCTGAACCAAGAGCTCGTCAAATTGGAACAGCAGGAGGACTACACGGTCTACTGCGACGACGAGAAGTTCAAAAGGCAAGTCGGCAAACGCCCATCGCCGCTGCAGTATTTCATCGCTTCGATCGGATTCTGCATGTTCAGCCAATTAACGCGCTTTGCCTCGAAGGCTAACGTTTCGATCGACGATCTCGAAATGGATCTGCGCATGACTTACGATTTGACCGGTAAGTTCCCGATCAAAGATTTTTCTGACGCCGCGCAGGGGTTAAGCTATTTTTTCAAAATCAAGAGCGCCGCGCCGGTCGACAAAGTCATCAGGGTTGGCCAATTGACGGATAAAGGCTGCCACACGGTAAATTCGATGCGTAAACGGATCCCGATTTCCGGAAAATTGATTCTCAACGACCGGGAATACGCAATCAGAGATTAATAGACGCATGCCGTGCCCGCATGGGTGGCGCAATTGGTCTTTATTCGTAGGGGCAACCCCCCCGTGGTTGCCCAATGGTCAGGCGAGAACGTGGCAAAACTAACGGTCGGCGATCAATTTCCCGGGGCAAACATTCAGGATATCGACGGCGTGACTGTGGAGTTCCCCGCGGTCTTCGGCGCGGCCCCGTCCACGGTGATTTTTTTCTACCGTGGCCGTTGGTGACCCTGGTGCCGGGCCCAGGTGACGGCCTTTGTCTACGAGTGGGAACGATACCTTGAAGGAAAAGTCCAAATCCTCGGCGTCAGCGTTGACCCGCCGGAAGAAGGAAAGAAATTTCTTGAGCGGGTGACGCGCGATTGCCAAGAGGACCGTCCGCATATTCCCTTGGACCCGTACCCCGTTCGACTCCTCACCGATCCCGACGCCAAACTGATCCGCGCCGTCGGCACCGCGAACGAAGGTCACTGGGCAGGCACGATCGCGGCTCCGGTCACGTACGTCGTCGATCGCAGCGGAAGAGTGAAATGGGCTTACGTCAGCGACAGCGCTTCCGACCGCCCAAGTCCAGTGGCATTGGCGAAAGCCGCGGTGGCCGTCGCGTCGAGAAAATCACTGCCGGCGGACTATCCGGGAAAATCCTAAGGATTCCGCGCTTGGCTCCTTACGCCGTGCCCTTTGCACTTTGCTCAAACGGCCGCATTGAAAACAAGGGGTCGTCGCAGAAGGAAAGGAGTCGCTCATGAACCAGCTCCGGCATTTGGCTATACGAACCAAGGAACCCGAGAAACTCGCCGCTTTTATATTGACGCTTTTGCCTTTCGCGAGGGTCAGAGAAGGTTGGCCGCCCGCGAAAGGTCATGAAAGAAGAAGTTTTCATTTGACCGACGGCTATTTTGAACTGGCCATTCTGGCCGAGAGGATGCCAGTGTTCTCTGCGGAACAGGCTGCTAGATCAAGGTTGTCCATGAGGGGGCTTGCTTTGCTCCGCCAGATTGCAGCCTGCGCTCTTGTGCTTCTGAGTCTTCATGTGGCACGAGCCACGCCGGTCGCAATGGCAGCGGAGAAGCCCGGCTGGCAATCGGAGTGGGAGCGAACTCTTGCCGGCGCCAAGAAGGAAGGCGAGGTGTCTCTGTGGGGTGATGCGGAGATCACTCACCCCGATATCGTAGCGGCCTTTACGAAAGAATTTCCTTTCATAAAACCGATCACGGTCACCGGAAAGGGGGGCGATC
Organism: Deltaproteobacteria bacterium; assembly: GCA_005879255.1. Next base: position 1,339 of record VBKY01000137.1, on the reverse strand, counting down.
TCACGGTGCGTATTTTATCGGAGAGGCGAGCAGGGAAATACTTGGCCGACGTTTACAGCGGGACGATGAGCGGCGCGGCATTCTATGAATTTTATCGCTCCGGGGTCCTGAATCCGATCAAACCCACTTTTATCCTGCCTGAGGTTACCGATGAATCCGGGTGGCTCGGCGGTAAGCATCATTACGTGGACCCCGACAATTATATGATCCTGTACGAGGGCAATGTTGCGGGCACGAGCATCTACTACAACACCCAGTTAATAAAACCCAACGACTTCAGCTCTTACTGGGATCTCCTTGCCTCGAAGTGGAAGGGGAAAATCGCCATGTTCGAGAGAACCGGTTCCGGTTTTCCGAGTTTGACGCCGGTCTATTACAATCCCCATCTCGGACCCGATTTTATAAAGCGCCTGGTGGGCGAGATGAACGTCACGGTCTCGCGCGATCGGCGGCAAGCCACGGACTGGCTGGGAACCGGCAAGTTTGTTCTGTGCATCGGTTGCGGCGACGTGGAGCGCGCCAGCAGAGACGGCATGCCGGTGAGCGAGTTGGACCGCAGGCACCTTAAGGAGGCCGGAAACAACATAACCCTCAATGGCAACAGCGGGCTTGCCCTGATTAGCAAGGCGACTCATCCGCACGCAGCCACGGTTTTCATTAACTGGTTTCTCTCCCGTAGAGGGCAGATGGTCTGGCAGGAGGTCATGAACACAAAGGTGGGAGAACCCTCAAATTCGATGAGGATCGATATCCCGAAAGATAACGTTCTGCCCGCGGCGCGGCGGGAGGATGGGGAGAAGTATCTCGTTACCGGTTTCCAGGACCCGGGCCCTCCTACCAAACTCATCGAGGAGCTTTTGGGAAGGAAAGGCGCGAAGTAACGGGCGTCGTAGAACCCGGAGGCCTGTTTTGTGATTCTCTGGGAACAAGTTACTTAACCTTGTATTCCTTTGCCGCGTCTTCGTTGATTTCGAGCCCCAGTCCCGGCCGCTCGCTTAAAGTCACCCAACCATTCACTGGTTTGGGTGGATCTTTAAAGATCACGTTCGCGGCCAGCCAATTCGGCACACGAACCTCGGCTCTCCATCCATTGGGGACAGCAGCATGCAAGTGAAGGTCGAAATAATCGCCATTGCCGATCGGAAGATTGCAGGCCTGAGCCACGGCAGCCACCTTCATGCCCATCGTGAAGCCACCGACCGAGCCGACATGGGGGTGCAAAAAATCAACCGCTCGCTCCGTAGCTAATTCGCACAGCTTGGAGAAATTCTCCCGCTGGCCGGCGCCGATGGGAATGCTCGTATGTTTGCGCAGCTCGGCCAGCAAGCGAGTATCGTTG
>VBKY01000649.1 GCA_005879255.1 Deltaproteobacteria bacterium | reverse complement strand
AATAGTTAACAAACCCTTCGCCATACTTTTCTTTCAGGAACTCCTCTTCCGCGGCAATGATAACACCGTGATGCAAAGCAAAGAACGCTAGAAGAAGCACAATGAGAGGGAACGCATCCGAGAGAAAAATCAATCCGATACCGATCAGCACGGCGGCCACGGACACGGGATGCCGTATGTAGGCGTAAGGGCCGGTCGTGATAAGCTTGAGCTCGTGTGGTCGGTATAATCGAGCGCCTTTGCCGCCATGGCTCACAGCCCACATGCGAACCAGCCCGCCGGCAATCAGAAGTCCGAACCCTACTGCGTCGGTTAATTCTTCCGTCCACGTTCCCTCGGGAAAGATAGCCGAAGGAGGAAAAAACCATGTATAGATCAGCAGCGAAAGAATGAAAAAGCTCGGCGCATAGCGGGTAATGAACAACGGCCTGCGTAACGCGACCGACTTCTCGAGCCGACGAAGAGCTTTGCTTACTGCAGGGATAGACATCAAGGATGAGGAATCAAAGCCCTCTCCAGTGGCATCCGGGACAGGGGCGGGGTCAAAGAACAGTTCTTCGAGACAAATTCTGAAAACTTCCTCTGCAGAGCACCCGCCGGGTCCGAAAACGATCCGTGCGAGGCTGGATGGAGGACCCCAATGGTCGAAATTCGGATTTTCAAATATGGCTACAGTGCGTATGCCCAAGCCGCAGGCCATATGCATAGGTCCGCTATCGCAGGTTACGAAGAGATCACAATTCGAAATCATCGCTGCGAAATCTCTTGGCGCCGGTTCGAAGACGATCGGAATGGCCGACTCTAAAGCATCGCGGAAGTATCCCAAGGAATCCTTTTCTTCAGGCCCGATGAAAGTAATCACATTCAGACCCTGGCGGTACAGGGCCGTAATGAGTTCGCAGAATTTTCTGGTCGGCCACTTTTTGCCCCACGCCTTTCGTCCGCCGACAAAAACCCCAACGGTACACCTCCCGGAACCCTGGCCAGTCAAAGCCTGTAGCTTTTTTCTGCCGTCTTCTTTCTCTGTGCTAGAAAGAGCCAATGCGGGCAGGCTATCGTAGGATTCCAAGCCAAGGTTCTTGAGAAAGGCCGGCAGAATCCTATACTTGTTTCTCTCCGACGGTCTGGCGATTCTAACATTGAACCAGCGATCCCATCTCCCTTTGAGACCGGCTCGGAAGCGCGCGCCTGAAAATCCCACGAGAAAGGAACCCATCGCTGACTGTGAACAGCTCACGTCCACCGCGAGATCATACCCGACCGATCTCAATCGTCGAAGAAGTAGCGGATAGTCCCACCCGGAGCCGGGACAACGTCGTGTAATGGTAAAATGATTGTCGATCGGCAAATTGTGAAAAAGCTCGGCGGATATGGGCGCTCCGACAAAATCAATCCTGGCGTGAGGAAAACGTTTACGGAATAACCATACCGCCGGTATCGCAAGAACCGAGTCCCCCATGCGAAAAGTCGCCCGGACGATTAGAATTCTCTCAAGCTGTTCTTGGCGCACATCAAAGTGCTCTTCCTTTGAGCAAGGCGTCGCCCATCGCATTATCCAGTTAGTTGTGCGGCGCAGCTTTTGGTTTAGGGAATATCGGAAGATTTTCGGTCGAGACATATAGCCCTTCCTCACATCCCCTTCGAACTGCGCGATGAGTACGTACTAGGCAGGCTTTACGAGACAGAAAGAGCGTGTTGCAAGTCTAACCCAGAGAATATCGAAGGGGCGGTGAAATGTTTTGCGCAAAACTGGTTTAACCGCCTTGGCATTAGCAGCGTAGTACCAAGCCTCCTAGATGAAATTACGTGTCCTAGGAGAGCAGGTCAAGCCTGACCCCTTTCGGTTCTTTTCGTTTCCCATGTATTGAAGGCGGAAATTGAAACCCTGGCTTTTGCGTTTGTGTGCGGAAGAACGAGCTTGCCGTAATCAAGACGCTGATGCGGCGACTCAATACCGACGTGACGGCGGTGGAAGAGCGGTATCAGGATCTTCTTCGTCGCCGTGGAACGCAAGCCTTTCCGTTCTCTAGATGGCTTGCTCTCGACGCCGCGGCTTTATAGATCGCGCCTTCGGGGCTCAAGGGACCAAGTAAAGTGTAAACTGAGCTGACAAATTGAAGCAACTAAAAAGCCCCAGAAAATCCGATGATTAGACAAGGGTGGGCTTGAAGTCACTTAGACTGAAAGATTTTCTTACACTTTCAAGCGAAACCTCTAAAAACAGTCGTAGAAAAAACAAGTAGTTAATCATTGGCCCAACAATTGCCTTAGAGTTCTGTCTCAGGCCGAATTCTTCCACTGGATAAAAAACTTGATTCTGAAACAAAGGCCTCGCGACGTTTGCGTAGTTTGCTCGGTTGGATTGGTCCGCGTTCTAACTGATAAGGTCAAAATTCCGTGAACAAGCCGGAGGTTATTTT
>VBKY01000642.1 GCA_005879255.1 Deltaproteobacteria bacterium | reverse complement strand
ACATTGTAGGCAAAGGGAAAGAGTTCCGGGTCCGGCTGGTCGTTGTGCTGCTGCGAGGATGTCACCGGCCGGGCGAACTCGTAGTTGAGAAACATTCTTCCTCCTCCGGCCACATAAGGGCAGACCGCATCGAAAACCTGGCGGTGGGATTCGTCTTCGTTGGCGCCGTGATAGACAAAATCTCTAATGAACCGAGCGCTCACGGAGCGGCCCCAAGCGTAGGCTCTGCGGACGCCGGTCTCTTTCTTACCGAAAGCCAAGGGGTTTTGGTTCCCCGCTTGGTCTTTCCTTTCGTAGCGGAGAAAGGAGACGGTGTCCCGAACAGCCGCGAAGCCCAGGCCTAAGACCAGTGGATTCCGGGCCGGATATATGAACTCGTAAATGTGATTGGGTTTAAACCCTGAACGGAGATATAGATCCGTCGTGCTTGGACGGATTATGTTTTTTCCCGTGTCATCTTTTTCACAGGTAGCATATTCCCACTCCGAGTTCGGGATCGCGATGCGAGCTTCGTACGATTTCTCTCGGACGGTTAATGACGCCGACGATTTGTCGGTGCTTGCGGTTTCGTAGCTGGCGATTCGCGGGTCAGCGCTAAGCGGCATAGAAAAAACACCGGCTTCGTCGGCAACGATCTCGGTGCGCACCACGCCGACAATTTCTTTTCCTTTGTTCGTTGCCACGGGAACGTCCATGACAACGAAATTTTTCCCGCTCAGGCCTCCATGCCATCCTCCCCAAACGACGGTGTAACCCTGGCGCATGAGAAAGCCGTTGCCGGCATCTTTGAGAGTGGTCGGGTCATTGTTTGACGGCGCATCGTTGAGCAGCGCCAGAATGTGCTTCCCGCCGCGGTTGGGAGGATCGAAGAAGATTTTCTTGTTACCTCGCTCCATATCCATCGGCTTGAGAATGTAGAGGTCGGCCCTATACTCAACGCGGCGGCGAGAATTTGTCGGCGCCTTGTCCAGATTGACAATGATTTTATTGAGAGGATTTTTGGGATCCACTTCCCCACGGACTTTACCGACGAGTTTCTCGTAAGCTCCGGTGACCGGGAACTCGTGTCCGTCAGCAAAAATTTCTTTTCGTTCTATGACAATCTTGGTGATCATGTGGAGAGCTTACTCCTTCTATGAACTTCTCTTGATAAACTGCAATCCGTCGCCGGGGTGAACAGAACAATCCGGTTTTGCTGAAAAACATCGATGATGCTTCGAAGCCTCGACAACCGTCGCCGTCATAGCGTTGCTAGCTCGCACGCCTGCGCCGCCCCGGCCGCCTTTTCCGTCATTTCGAGCATTATTGCAGCCACGCCTATTTCCACTCCTTTCTAAATTGAGACTGTGCTTCGATTCGTCGCAGTACAAATATTGGAATTCGAAGCGGATCGTCAAGAGAGAGAAAATATAAGCAATCGCCCCCCGGCAGATCTGGCCTTAGACCCAGCATTGTTTTTTCGAGGCACGAATCACTTCCGCAAGCCGCGTTGAAAAACCTGTCGCAGTTTCTTCTTGTCCCCATCCGACCTTCTTTATATATTCGAGACAGCCTTTGCGCATGGTAGTTGAGGTAGACAATGAAGTTTCACATCGAATGGAATTCTTCGGTAAAGATTGCCGCACTATTAGCCTCGATCTTCTTGCTGGTGCCTGGAGGGAGAGTTTTCGGGCAAGCTCCCTACTATCAGGGAAAGACCATTAATCTTGTTCGCGGCAGCACTCCGGGAGGAATTGGCGAGATGCGGGTTAGGCCGTTGCTCCCGTACCTGAAGAAGCACATTCCCGGACAGCCGACAATTCTGGTCGAATTTATGGACGGCGGCGGCGGGCGCAAAGCCGCCAATCATGTATTTACCAAGTCCGATGGTTTAACCATCGGCAGCACGCCGGGCGGCATACTTGCCAGCGCCATTCTAGGTGAATCGGGCGTCATGTATGATCTGGATAAGTTCGTCTTTCTCGGGTCTTCGGAAAGCGAAAGCCATTACAGCTTTTTGACCCGTCGGGAAGCCGGTTGGGATTCTTTGGAGAAGCTCCGGTCCGCCACCGGCGTCAGGATCGGCTCCCATGCCGTCGGACATCCCATTTATCTCACGGGGCGTTTCTTCGCCTACTTTCTTAGCTTAAAAAGCCCAAAGTTCATCCCCAGCTACTCATCACCCGAACAGGACGTGGCCATCGCGAGGGGCGAGATCGACGCACGCTCAGAGGTTTCTCTTTCTATCATGAAAAGACATCCCGAGTGGGTCGAGAAGGGAATGGCGCATCTCCACGCCGTTATCGAGGTCCCGAAGGGAAAAAAGATTCCTCAATTTACCCATCTTCCTGATATCGAAACATTCACCAGATCTGAAAAGGAGCGAAGCCTTGTCGCTATGTTCCGGCTGCTGCGGGGAGCAGGTTCACCCTACTTCGTCGGTCCAGGGACCCCCAAAGAGCGAGTGCAAATTCTTCACGCGGCATTTCGCAAAGCCTATGATGACCCCGAGTTTGAAAAGGAATACAAAAAGGTCACCGGCGATGATCCCTCACATCCGAGAAATCCCGCGCGACCCGGAAACCATAGAACTTTACAAGAAGTTGTCCAGCGCAGATGCGCTTCCCAATCGATAGCGTCCGCGGCGCTTGAGATCACTAAGGCGCCGCTCAAAATGGAATGTGAAAAGTAGCCGGTCTCGTTTACCCGATCAAAAATTCGAATGAACTACCCCGTAGCAAGCTGACGGGGTATCAGAAGATAGCGATGAGAATTTATCCCAAAGGCGTCACCCCCGAATGTTTTAATCGGGGGTCCAGTTCCGGTCTCGCCTGGATTCCCGATAGAAACATTCGGGAATGACGGACTCTGGGAATAGCCTTTACGCAGCAAGCTGCGAGAATCAAACCCGCAGTGATCGAAAATTTTGGTTATCTTTGGACTGAATCAGCGACAGCCGAGTCACTGACCTTGACAATCGCGCAAAGCCTTTTCTATAAGAGCATCTTACGTTCGTGCCGTTATCGCTCGAAATCGTCTATGATTTGACAGATCGGAGGTCCTCATGGCTGACCATATAAAAAGTTTCTTGCCCCGTTTTCGCTACGGTATGATTCATCCGCGCTCGCACGAAGATCGTGCGCGCGGCGCTGGTTATCAGTTCTATCGGCTGGTGCCCCTCGACGTTATGGAATTCTCGGCCGTGCTCGGAATTACAAACTACACGCTGGAAGCGGTCGAGAAGGCGCTTGGCAATTATTGGAAATGCGTCGAAACACTGGCAAACGAAAAAGCCCAGGTCATCATCTTGGGCGGCGCGCCCGTTTCGGCCGCGTTGGGCCGCAAGCGGGTTGTCGATTTGCTGCGTCAGACGACTGAAAAGACCGGCATCCCGACCGATGCACCGCTGGAAGCTCTCATCGCCTCAATGAAGCATCTTGGACTGACAAAGCTCGCCGTCGGCAGCCGCTGGGCGGACCCGGTCAACGACGCCCTCGTTCGTTACCTGGCCGATGGCGGTATCGATGTTGTCGGAATCACCAAGAGAAACCAATGGGGCGCCGAATCGGCGGCCATGTCTCTAGAAGAAGGATTAAATATGGCGCTCGATGTCGGGCGCGAGGCGGCGAAATC
>VBKY01000044.1 GCA_005879255.1 Deltaproteobacteria bacterium | reverse complement strand
AGCAAGTTTGATGCCGGCACGATGAACATGCGCTGTTCCGGTGACGCGACCGTTACCGCTGGAAAAAGACGTTTTGTGTCTTGCTGCGGCGCTCAGGAGCTAGCCGTCATCGCAAACCTCTATAGAAGTCTTCAGAAATGTAAGCGAATTAACTGACAAAAATATCAAAATTGACGCCGGCGCCGACGTCAGCTAACTAGTTAGGATTGCGCCCTTTAATCTCGACAAGACCATGCATCCGGAGGCTCGCTTTATTTAAAAGATTCAGAAACGGGACAGGAGATCAAAAACGGGGATCAGATTCGGGACAGCCTACCTTCTTTTCGTCGCTCGGTCGGCCGCGTGGACGCAACGTGGTTGTGCCTGAGCACCTCCGCGGTGAGTAGTTCACATACGATTCACCACAGAAAGGCGGAGCACACAGCGTTTTCTTTCTATACTGTTCCCACTCACGCTAGACGAGATCAGCTCTTAGCTGGAACTAAAAAGATTTGGTGGTGGTTTTTCTGAGTGGATTGCCTCCCTGTCTTGGGGCAGGTGACACTATTGTTGCTAAGGTCTGAGAGGATTTTCGGAAGGGGTTTCCCATCATAGAGGACGCCGATGCTTTGTTTGGCAACCGGGCCATCTTCTATGACAACAGAAATCCCCATCTCATGTACTCCCCCACATTTGTTACAAGAAACGACGATACCGTACCGCATTTGTGAACTCTTCGCAGTAGATGTTACTGCGTCTCCATCTTCATTTCGCTCTAACGCTGGTTGTTCACCCGTTGTATTGGTTAGTCCTCAATCACTCGGTCTCGGACTCTACCACATAAAACGCCATATCGCCTTCATTCCTCCGGCGAGCCTAACGCACTCAGCTTTACCCCAGCAGCGTCTTTGCTTCTCAGGGTGCGCTGACGCGCCAGGAATTGCTGTCTACTATTGAACAATTCTGAAAAGAATTATTTCCAGGCATCGGCCGGCACACCTGTTCTGATCGGCTGAGAAGATATCGCAGTGCTGCACATATCTCTTTGTTCGTGATCTAACCAACGGTAGAACATCCTGTGTACCGAATCCGAATCGGACGCCCTAGCCTTGCGCTCCTCGGCGCCTCGGCGGTGAACCATCCCGTCTGGCAAAACAACGCAATTTTCTCCGATTTGTTTCTAGCCGCTGAGCGAATATAATAGCACATATTTAACCGGAGGTGTGCTATGGCGGCGACCAAACCTTACGACGAAGATCTCCGAGCTATTGGCCAGGCGCTCGAAGCTAGAAATATTAGTGTGTTCGAACTAAAGCGACTTGCAGATAGGTATGTCATTGAGGGTACGCCTCAGGAGACCAGCTCGCTACGTACGAAGGTACGACAGTGGTACTTGCAATTGCGCAGCGGTTCCATTGCCGAGTCATTAACTTTCCGCTTGGCCGACGTCGAAAAACTATCCCAAGCCGGGCGAGCAAAGCGTTCCAGACCGCGGCACCTGCCGGACTTTTACAGTGTTTCGAATACCCTGCGCACGGTCGGTGCTTATCTCGACGCCAAGGGGGTCGAGCTGGTTGAGCTGCACAAAAGGCCAATTTCCATCACACTCTCGTATCGAGATAAGGAAGGACACCAACAAGGCGAAGACCGCACCGTCTCTTCCTTCTATAATCTCTTTCTTGAGCTTTACGGAAAGCGAGGCCAGCAAAAAACCCTGACAGTCAAGCATCCAAATAGCCAACCCTCTGCACTTACATCATGAATCACAAGGGAGGCCGGCTACTTTTCTTTTCGCTCCTTGGTCGGTGATGTGAGCCCAGTGTACGTTCGAGCGGAATGTAGATGCGATCTCTGCCTACTAATTCGTCCTTTCCAAAACAGCCTTTGCCGGTTCGGACGTTGACGAGATTTGGCTAGTGGCTCTTCTCGTCCAGTTGCTTCACCTTGAGTCTCAACCGGGGTGAATCACGCCGCCTTAAACGTCGATGTAACTTCCTGGTGTCCGCCGTTTTCTTTGAGCTCCTCCTCATAGTAGAGGCCCAGCGCGCTCAGCACCGGCAAATCCTGGATCGAGAATAGCACGGCATCTGCGCTCGCGGAGGAATTCGCATGCTCGTGCAGCGCCCACGGCGGTAGAGCGACGATATCGCCCTTGTGCCAGGTGAAACGTTGACCGTTGATGATTGTGAATCCTTCGCCGTTAACGACATGATAAACCGCGCTGCCGGTATGCCGATGCGCCTTTGTGTGCTCGCCGGGCCGGAGGAGCTGCGCGCAACAGGCCATGGTTGGCATCACAGGCCCGCCCGTCTGCGGATGACGATACTCAAGAGCGATGCCGTCGAAAGGACTTCCTTCATGATCACGCAGCTCGTTTAGCGCTTGCCAAGTTTGATCCCATGAATAAAGCAGCAGCGGAGAAGATTTCGGCGTTTCCTTGACCCATGTTGGGCTGATATGCGCATGACCAAAGAGCTGCTTGGACGCGTTGGGCGGACGCGTGGCCGCTACCTGCTCCGCCGTGTAGAACTGAAAGAACATCGCTTCGACCGATGCGATCAACGGGATATCGAGCCCGTCCATCCACACGACTCGCTCCTTGGTTTCGTTGCCGTGGTCGTGCCACGACCAGCTTGGAGTAAGAATCAAGTCTCCCGGCGCCATGTAAACCCGTTCGCCGTCGACGGCGGTATAGGCGCCGGTGCCTTCAATGATGAAGCGGATCGCTGTCGGCGTATGGCGATGCGCGCGCGCGACTTCTCCCGGCAAAAGGATTTGCACGGCGGCGATCAGGTTGTTGGTCGTCGCCCAGCGGCCACCGAGACCGGGATTGAAAAGCTGCAACGCACGCCGCTCGTCGCCGACCGGCACGGCCCGAGCTGATTCCTCTATGATCGACTCCGTCGTCGACCAGCGCCACATATGCGGAATCATTTTGGGCTGAGGATGCGGCGTCATTTGGCTCGCCAGTTCCCAGAGACCATACATGTGGTTAGCGTGCATGCGCTCGTGGAACGCTTGACGGAATGCGTCTGCTTCCGATTTAATTTCGGGTTTAGCCATAGAATCCTCCTAAGTTAACCGCCGCGTCGTCATCTTGTTTTTAGCGTACCCGACGGTCTGTTGCCATGTCAACTAAGTCCAAGCGCCGATCAGTTGACGTTCTGCAAGTCGCTGGCCCAGTATCCAATCGGCAACAATCTCACTAACGGAGGAAATCTCAAATGGCGGAACCCGCGAAAATTGTTACCGGCATCGGCAAAGCCAAGCTTCATCGGATACTCGTGCGCGGCTACGATCTGAATAAGGAATTGGCCGGCAAAATCACGTTCACGGACATGACTTCACTGATCTTGCGCGGCCGGCTGCCGACTGCAGATGAAGCCAAAATGCTCGATGCGCTCCTCATAATTCTAGTCGAGCATGGCATGGTATCCCATGTCATTGCTGCGCGACTGATCTATCACTGCACGCCGGAAGCGATCCAAGCGGAGGTGGCGGCGGCGCTCTGCGGCGCGGGGAGCGTGCATCTCGGTTCTTCGGAATGGTCGGCAAAAATGCTGACCGAGGCGCTGCCGCCGGACACGCAAAATCCTGACTTCGACGCTGTCGCCGCGTCAATCATGGATGACTACAGCAAGCGAAAACAGCGTATGCCCGGCATCGGCCATCGCACCCACGCCGAAGGCGACCCGCGGGCCGACGCTCTTTTTGGGATCGCCAAGGGCACCGGCGTCTACGGCAAGTAATGCGAGCTGCTCCAAGCGTTGTCGAAACGCGACCGAGCGCCGCAAAAGACTCATTCCCGTCAACGTTACCGGTGCCATCGGCGCCATCGCGCTCGATATGGGCTTTCCCTGGCAGATCACAAAAGCATTTGCGCTGATCGGTAGAACTCTCGGCGTGATGGGCCACATTGCTGAAGAGATCCGTAACCCGATGGCCACGCAAATCGACGCGGCAATCAAGCAAGCGCTGGTTTACGAGCCCGTTAGAATGGAGGCAAGGGCGGGAAACACGAAATAGGGGCTTTTTCCGCAGTCTTTCATCCCGGTTTTTCGAAACAGAATACTTCAGTCGGTCGGGGTGTTGATCTATTCGAAGTAAAGCGGAATGCTTAAGCCCATGCGCCTGTTACTTGTCGAAGACGATCACATACTCGGCTCCTCTCTGACCAAAGCGCTGGAGAAACACGCCTACGGTGTGGACTGGCTGCAAGACGGCGAGTCGGCTCTGGCCGCGCTGTCGGATTGCGATTTTGCCGCTGCAATATTGGACATCAACCTGCCGAAAATGAACGGCCTGGAAGTGCTTAAAGCAACGCGCGGAAAGAAAAACCGGATTCCTATCCTTGTGCTGACGGCTAGAGACACCTCCCTTCAAAGAGTGGAAGGCTTGGACAGCGGAGCCGACGATTATCTCGTGAAGCCATTTGATCTGGATGAATTGCTCGCGCGGCTGCGCGCGTTGATTCGCCGCAGCGAAGGACGGGTCGAAACCGTGCTCAAATGTCGGAATGTAGAGATCGATCCCGCCGCCACCGTGGTAAGAAAATCGGGCAAGCAAGTGGTGATGACCGCGAAAGAATATCGCGTGCTCAAGCTGCTCATGGAGCGCGCCGGCAAGTATGTCACCAAAAGCGACATCGAGTATGCCCTCTACAGCGCGGAAAACGCCGCTGAGAGCAATACGACTGAAGTCGCCATCTACGCGCTGCGAAAAAAACTCGGCAGCGAGTTCATCAAATCCATTCGCGGCGTCGGCTATATGATCGAGGCATGAAAAACGGCACCCTCAGCCGCAAGCTGTTTTTGCGCATTGCGCCTACCATTCTAGTCACGATAGCGGTTATCGGACTCTTTGCTTACCGGAGCGTGAAACGGGAGATCAACAGCGTTTATGACGCCCAACTCATCAATGACGCCAGCGTTCTATGGGCTCTGGTGGAAGACGAATTCCATGAAGCCGGTCCGGAGAAAACCATAACAATCCCAAACATCGATCTAGACTTCAATAATCAGCATGCCGCCAGCAAAGAGGCCGATGAGTATGCCGATGCGCGAATGTTTCGGATATGGAAATCAGGCAAGGACGTGATGTTTTCGGATACCGCCTTGCCTGAAACCATCTCCCAGCAAAGCGTCGGCTTTTCGGAGGTGGAATATAACCACGAGAAATGGAGAATCTACTCACAAGCGGTGCCAAATACCGCCATTTCAATTGAAGTGGGGGAAAAGAAATCGCTGCGAGATAAACTGGTTTTCAATATCCTGCTGCAATTGTCCTTTTCCCTGCTGATACTGGTCCCGACCGTCGGATTGCTGATGTGGCTGGGAATCAAAAGCGGCCTGGGAACTATCCGAAGCCTTGTTCGGGCGATACGTAGTCGTTCACCGGATGATCTCTCGACTATTCCAGTCGAAGATTTACCCCGTGATCTTTCACCTTTGGGGCAATCGATCAATCAGCTACTGTCCAAGCTGGAACATTCCTTAACGGCGGAAAGGCGCTTCTCCGATCACGCCGCCCATCAGCTTCGGACGCCTTTAGCGGGGCTTAAATTGCAGTTGCAAATGTTGGCTAAAGAGGACGGTGAGCACGAGCGAATGACGCTCATCGGCGATCTGACACGCAGCACTAACAGGGCAACTCATCTGGTGGAACAGCTGCTGCGAGCCGCGCGGGTCAGCCATCAGCCCGTGCACCCGAAAGCCGTTCCGCTTTATCACGCCACTGCCGCGGTCATTGCCGAGATGGCCAACGTCGCAGCGGAAAGGCAGTTAGATATTTCTCTAGAAGGCCATGAAGAAGCCCGTGTGCGCGCGGACGAACTGTTGATGAAGCTGATGATCAGTAATTTGATAGACAACGCCATCAAGTACACCCCCGATTCAGGCAAAATAAGGATCAACGTGTTCCCACAAGACGGAATGTGCTGCCTCAGCATTAGCGACACCGGGCCGGGGATTTCTGAAAGCGAACGTGAAGCGGTGTTCCACCGCTTTTACCGCGCGGATAATGCGGTTACCGACGGCGCGGGACTGGGGCTAGCCATCGTCGGCGATATTATCGATCGTATGTCCGGGAAAATAGCCCTGAAAACCCCGGAAAACGGGCAAGGGTTACGCGTCGAAGTTTTACTGCCCCAAGCTTAATCCTTAAATTTCAGTTTCGCATCATCATGGTCTCTTTTTTTTCAAAGAAGGGCACATGCAGGTATTGAAAACAATTTGCGTCTCGGCAGCAGGCTCACGCGCAACACCATCTATTTCAAGCATCGCAATATCTCGCGCAAGGGTTACTTCGGTTTGCCGCTCCGTTGCTCAGCGCAGATGAAAAAGTCTGCGTAAAAAAATGGCCTTCTATTCTCTACGGATCGGTCTGCCTGTGCTGTCCGCCTTATTTCAGCAAGCACTAAAATGATGGCCGCTGAAATGCGGCATACGCCTTTCAGCTGGATTTGACTCGCGCAAGCCGTCAAGTCGCCTTGTGCGTTTGTCATCCCGCTCCCTATGATCCGTTTGCGTCATTTGCTCCTTAATTGCCTTTCTGTTGTAATGCCCCCACTGGAAGGAGAGAGAGATGAGTTATCAAAACATTCTCGCCGAGCGGGTCGACAAAGTTGCCATCATCACTTTGAACCGTCCGGAGAAACTCAATGCGATGAGCTATGAGCTCGCCTGCGAGCTGGATGAGGAGCTCACCAAGATCGAGAACGACGAAGACGCGCGGGTCGTCATTCTCACCGGCGCCGGCCTGCGTGCCTTCTCCGCCGGCGGCGATATCATGCAAATGGTAAAATCGACGCCCGAGGAGATGGCCGCGCGTAGTGAGAATCGGCGCGAAGCGAATTGGCGCTTGGCCACTTTCACCAAGCCGATTATCGGCGCGATTAACGGTCTGGCATACGGCGCCGGCGCGCAATTGACGACTATGGTCGACATTCGCATCGGTTGCGAGCACGCCGAAATTCAATTCCTCGCCGCCAAGTATGGACGCGCGAACTCGACTTGGTCTCTGCCACTGGTTGTCGGATTACCCAAAGCCAAAGAGCTGCTTTACACCGGACGGCCGGTCAAGGCCGATGAAGCGGAACGGGTCGGCTTGCTCAATCAGGTCGTGCCATGCGCCAAGCTGCGCGAGGCATCGATCGAAATGGCGAAACAAATCAGCGAAAACGATCCGCGTATGGTGCAAGGTATCAAACAATTACTCAACGACGATATCGGCAAGTCCTGGCGCGAACGCTTTGATGCCGAACAAAATGCGCGAAAGGGCAAGCTAAAAGCCAACTCGCCGCGTGAAGGGTTTAAAGCGTTCTTAGAGCGAAAAGGCATTCGTTGAAAGTATTGCATCCTCGCCGCCAAATGGCATGTGGTTGGACGTCCGGCACAGCATAGGTGAGCGTCAGTACCAAAGGTAGGTCATTTCGAACGAAGAGAGAAATCTTTGTCCTGACTCGTCGGTTGATACTTCGCTTACTTGTCGAATATTCTTTCGTGCAATTGCTGATCCCTCAAATTTTGATTCGGGAGACTGATTATGGCTCTCAGCGTTGAAGAAAATGAATTGATCACCCATGTCGGTCCAGGAACGCCATGCGGCGAAATGATGCGCCGCTACTGGCATCCCATCGGCTTCAGCATGGAGCTCAAAGGTCGCCCCATTCGCCGCCGCCTGCTCGGGGAGGATGTCGTCGTCTTTCGCGACGATCAGGGCCGGGTCGGGCTCCTCACCCTGCGCTGCTCCCACCGCGGCACGTCACTGGAATTTGGCCACATCGAAGACGGCGGTTTGCGGTGCTGCTATCATGGCTGGCTCTACGACGTCGACGGTAACATTTTGCAGATGCCCGGCGAACCGGCGGAGAGCACGTTCAAAGACCGTGTCCGCCACAAAGCTTATAAGGCACAGGAAGCCGCCGGAATTATTTTTGCCTACATCGGCCCGGAGCCGGCGCCGCTCCTGCCGCGCTGGGATGTTCTGGTTCGGGAGGACGGCGTGCGCTCGCTGGCGGCGCGGTTAATCCACTGTAACTTTCTGCAAACCGTCGAGAACAGCGTCGACCAGCATCACTTTAAATGGCTCCACCGCACGCCTAAGACTCGCCTCTGGTCCGACGAGAAGCTGACTTCCGAGATCACCGAGTTCGGCATCCGCGACACATTCACGCGCACGGTCCCCGAGGGTTCGTTCATGACAGTGAGCCATTTTCTGATGCCGAACATGAACAAAGTCGGCTATCACTTGAATGAAGATCACCCTGCGGCATTCGCCGCGACCCACGAAGGTTATGAGGCGCTGCGCTGGCGCGTCCCTGTCGATGACACTAACACGATGCACTTTACGCTTTACTTCGCCCCGGTCGTCGATGGCAAAGTATCGGCGAAGGTGCCCAAAGACCAGCAGGAGCAGGGTTTAGGCGACAGCACGCCGGGCAGATATCGATGGGACGAAGACACCGGCTGGATCGCCCGCGGCGATCAGGACCGTTGCGCTCAGGAAAGCCAGGGACCGGTTTTCGACCGCAGCGGCGAACACCTCGGCGTATCGGATGAAGGCGTGATCCTGCTCCGTCGCATGTTTAAGCAATGCATCGAGGCCGTGCAGAACGGTCAGGACCCGGTGGGAACCATCCGTGATCCTGCGAAAAATGATATTCTCCGCCTCGTGCCTGGTGAATTTCAGGTGAGCTGATCGGAGGCAGATCATGATTCGGTTCGTGAATAAGGTATCCCAACTCGGCCCGCCTCTGCTCGCATTGGCGCTTTTCGCCGCGTCGCATCTGTGCGCTGCCGAGACGATGGAATCACTGATCGCGGGCGCCAAGAAGGAAGATGAACTCGTCTTCATCGCCGGCGCGCAAACCTTCGGCGGCCGCAAGGGACTTTCGGAGATCGAAGCAGCGTTTAACAAACGCTACGGCCTCAACATGAAGCTCAGCTTCGCCGCCGGACCGGACATGAATGCGCGCGCGGCGCGGCATATCACTGAAATCAAATCCGGACGGAAAGTCTCATCGGACATTTTCCTCGGATCGCAGTCGCATCAGGCGCTGCTCCACAAGGAAAACGCGCTGGAGAAAGTAAACTACTCGGGGATTTTTTCCTGGGTGACCAAAGACATGGAAATTTTTCCCAATGAAACGGTCCTGACCTACACTTCACCCAACGGTATTGTTTACAACGCCAACTTGATTCCCAAGGACAAGGCGCCGAAAAATTACGCCGACCTGATCGATCCGAAGTTGAGTCCGACCTGGGCCGGCAAGATTGCTATTCCGCCTTACGTCGCTTGGCTTGCCGAACTGTCGCTTGTTTGGGGACAAGAGAAAGTCAAAGACTACACCCGCAAGCTCGTGGCGATTAGCGGCGGGCGCTTGCGCTACAGCGAAGAAGAGCGCGTCGTGAGCGGCGAATTTCCCATCATGGCTAATTTTGGCGATGCGTTAAGCGCGATGTGGATATGGCAGCCCAAGGGCGCGCCGCTGGTTGCCGTGCCGGGCGTGACGCCGACCAACACCGATTATTTTCAACTCAGTGTGCCGAAGAACACGGTCCATCCCAATTTGGCCAAGCTGTTCGTTTCTTTCATGGCCACCAAAGAGGCACAAGGCGTCCTGCAAAAGCATGAGTCGCGCAGCTCGCACCTGGTCGAGGGAACCTTGATGCAAAAATATCTCAAGGAAAATAAAGTCGCCGTCCAAGAGCCAAAGCTCTCGATCAATTATTATCTCAAATCCGAAGACGCCGAAGGTCTCCAGTTCAAAGAGGAACTCGCAAAAATTCTGAAAGGATCATAGACCCTCTTTGTAACGCAATTATTCCGGACGTTTGGAACAAGTGGAACCATTGGAACGATTGGAACCCTGACTTCATCGATTGACTTCGGAGGCGAATTCAATGCTATCCAAAGAAGAAAACGAGCTAGTGACGCGGGTCGAACCGGGCACGCCGGCTGGAGAAATGCTCAGGCGCTACTGGTGGCCGGTGGGCTTCACCGAGCACGTCAAAGAAAAAAGCAGCCCGACAAAAGTGCGCTTGCTTGGCGAAGACTTCGTGCTCTTCCGTGACGGCGGCGGACGGCTCGGGCTTGTCGAACTTCACTGTTCCCACCGCGGCACATCACTGGAATTCGGTCGCGTCGAAGATCGCGGCATCCGCTGTTGCTACCATGGTTGGCTCTATGATGTGAACGGGCGCTGCTTGGAGCAGCCGGCAGAACCTGCCGATAGCACCTTCAAAGACCGCATCCAGCATCCCGCGTACAAAGCTCAGGAAATCGCCGGATTCATTTTCGCGTACATTGGGCCGGAGCCCGCGCCGCTACTGCCGCGCTACGATTTGTTTTTCGAAGAGAGTGGCGAGCGCGTCATCGGCGCCGGCACGGAATATTGCAACTGGCTCCAACGCGCCGAGAACTCCGTGGATCAAACTCATCTTGTCGCGCTCCACGCGCCTGAATATCCGCATATGGCCTTGAAGCGACCAGAGATCGGTTGGCAGCAAACCGTTTATGGCGCGAAGATCACCATGCATGTGCCGGGCGTATCCAAGCCAAAACACTCGCATTGGGTTTTTCCCTCGCACACCCGTCACACTACCGCGCGCAAAGGTCGCATTCCGGATCATGCCATCCGTTTCCGCGTGCCGACAGATGACACTAAGACCACGACATTCTGGCTGCGCTTCACGCCCCACGACGAAGCGAATCGTGGCAAACCATTAGTTCTCAAGACTGTCGGATTCGAAGACGACAAGCCGGGAGTTTACACGCGCGTCGACGACGGTTGGTGGCGCATTGCTTCACACGACCAAGACCGGGTCGCCCAGGAAAGCCAGGGAGATATCTACGACCGCAGTAAAGAACATCTCGGCGCCTCCGACCAAGGCGTCATCCTGCTCCGCAACATGATCAAGGATTCGATTGACGCCGTCCGCCAGGGCAAAGATCCCTTCTGGATCTTGCGCCAGCCCGAACAAAACGAAAAAATCACCTTCGACGCCAGCATGGCCGAGATCGGCCCGCTCTAATGCCATTGTTTTCGACTGCCTGAACCGGCTTTCGATCGACTCATTTTTAGTCCTTGAACTTGTATTCTTCGAGCTTGCGGTAGAGCGTCGTGCGGTCCACGCCGAGAATTCTTGCCGCTTCCGTTTTGTTGCCGTGGGTGGTTTCCAAAACTTTTCCGATGTATTCCCGCTCGAGATCGCGAAGGGTAAACTGTTTGGCAAGGGCTTGGGCCAAAACAATGGCGGATTCGCCGCGCGCGACCAAATGAGCCGGCAGGTCCTCCACTCCGATGAGAGCGCCTTTGCCCAAAAGAACTGCGCGCTCGATGGTGTGCTCGAGCTCGCGGATATTGCCTGGCCAGTCATAGCTCCTCAGGGCGGCCAATGCTTCGTCTTGGATACCCTCCACGTTCCGTTTGGCGCTGTCAGCGAACTTCTCGACAAAATGCTTGACCAACAACGGGATGTCTTCGCTCCTGTGGCGCAGCGTTGGAAGCTCGATGCGAATAACGTTGAGCCGATAGTATAGGTCTTGGCGAAATTTGCCGTTTCTTACCAGCTCGTCTAGAAATCGATTGCTTGCTGAAAGTACGCGGGTATCCACCTTTTCGCTTTGATTGGCCCCTAAAGGGCGAACTTCTTTGTCCTCTAAAACGCGCAGCAACTTGGCCTGCAGCGTTATTGGGATCTCGCTGATCTCGTCGAGAAACAAGATCCCGCCGCTTGCCTCTCGAAAGAGGCCCGGCCGGTCTCTTCGAGCGTCGGTGAACGCGCCGCGAACATATCCGAACAATTCGCTTTCCAAGAGAGTTTCCGGGATGGCCGCGCAGTTCACCGGGATGAAAGGACCGGTTGCCCGTGAGCTGTTGCAATGAATCGCGCGAGCGATCAGTTCTTTACCTGTGCCGCTCTCGCCCTCGATCAATATATTGGCGGGCAAGTCGCTCACCTGCGCGATGGTCTCGAATACAATCTGCATAGCCGAGCTCTGGCCGATGATGTTCTGAAAACGATTGCGCGCTTGTACTTCGGTGCGCAACCGCTTGAGCTCCTCCTGCAGGGTTTTTTGTTCGAGCGCCCGCTTTACCTGGATTAAAATTTCGTCATTGTGGAACGGTTTGGTGACGTAGTGAAATGCGCCCGCGCGCATCGCCTCTACGGCATTTTCGATCGTTCCGAAAGCCGTGATGAGCAGGACCAGCGCGCTGGCGTCGATCTCTCGGAGCCGCTGGACCAATTCGATGCCTCTCATTTTCGGCATCATGAGATCTGTAATCGCCAAGTCGAAACGCGTTGTTCTGCATTTTTCAAGCGCCGATTCGCCATCGTAAGCCACGTCAGCTTCGTAACCATCCTCCCGTAAAAGATCAATCAGCAATTGGCACATCGCGCGATCGTCGTCGACGACCAAAATACGCGAAGGTTTGAAGCCTGGCTCTGGAACGGCAGGAGTCATTGAAGGGTTGTCCTTGTTTCCGAAAACCCGTGGTGATTCTGAACCGGCAGCAAGATGGTAAATCGAGTATATTCCCCAGGCTTACTGTCGACCCTGATCTCGCCGCCATGATCTTTGATAATGCCGTAACTCACCGAAAGCCCCAGTCCGGTTCCTTGCCCGACATCCTTGGTAGTAAAAAAGGGGTCAAATACCTGACTGAGGTGCTCCGCGGGTATGCCCGCGCCGTTGTCTTCGAACTCAATACACAGCTTGCGCTCCTTACCGTCCGAGTTGCCGTTTGTACTGTCGCGACTCTCGATTGCGGCGCTGATTTTGATTGTGCCGCCAAGCTGCAAAGCGTGAAGCGAATTCAAAAGAAGGTTTAGAAACACCTGCTGCATTTGATCCGGATCTGCAGGGATAGTCGGCAACGTCTCGCCGACCTCGATGATTACGTTGACGTTTTTTTCGCGAATCTTGTGTTCAAGAAGGCCGATCACTTTTCTGACCAGGGTCGAGAGCTCCACATTGCGAAAGGCCGGTTCCCTGCGCCGGGAAAACTCTAATAACTGCCGGACAATCCCGGCGATCCGATCTATTTGAGAGCGAACGATTTGCAGGTTGTCGCCGATCTCCTCGTGGCTGCGTGGCCGACTCAAGAGAAACTCGGCGCGACCGCCGATGATATTGAGCGGTGTGCCGATTTCGTGCGCCAGGCCGGCGGCAAGTTGACCGACCGACGCCAGCTTTTCGGACTGGCGCAGGCTTCGTTCCAAATTCAAACGCTCGTGCTGTTCTCGAGCGAATCTGCCGTACAAGTCCTCGAGCCTTTCGCACATCAGATTGAATTCCAATGCCAGCGAACTGATTTCATTCTTCCCGTCGATTTCGATGCGCTTCTCCCACCGTCCTTCTCCTATGGCCCGGATGCGTTCAATTAACTGTTTAATCGGACGCGAGACGTTGCGCTCGACCAGAATTAAAATAACGGCCGTCAGCAACGCGATCAAAAGCGAAGTCGTTAATATGATTCGATTACGCCTGGCCTCGAGTGTCAGATTATAGCCCGTGCCACGGCGACCAAGGACAAAGGCCCCCACGACTTCACCATTGCCGTCCAAGATCGGCTCAACCCGATAATAGACTGGCTGTGCCGGGCTCTCGATGTATCCATCGACCCCATCGCCGTTGGCGAGCACCGGTCGCGGATCAATATTCAGCACCTGCCTAGGGTCAAGGTCAGGATAAGCTTTAGTGTCGCTGAGAGAAGCAGATATCGCAATCCGTTCAGCAGAGCCGTTGTAGACCACGATGCCATGAATATTCCCTGAGCGCGCCACTCCATCGATAAAGTTCTGAGTTGCCTTTACATCTCGTTCCTCACCGTAAATGTATCGCAGAGCGGCTTGAATAGAGCGACTAAGCCCCGTCATTCCCACTCGCATTTCTCTCAGAATATTTTCTCTGTCCTGTTGAATGATCAAATAACCGTGGACAAGCATGGTAGCGATCAAAGTCAGCACCAAACAAAGAACGAGTTTTGTTCCGAGCCTCATGGCAGCTCTCGATCCATTTCAGTCGTCACTACAAGTAAGCAGCCTCGATGCAATATGAAAAGTTTATACGTCTGTGTATACCACCAAATCGATGTTGCAATTTGCCGCGGCATGTCGATTTTTGCAACGACCCACTAAAATTTAACATACTCGATAGTTGCGTCGTTGAGATTGGCGCTATCGAGTACGGCGTGTTAACTTGCAACATCCACCACGTCATTCGATATGCCTAATTCATTGATTTGTCGACACTATATAGCGCTGTGTCGATGGCATCGCAATTGCGGCACCACCAGCAGCGGACATGCTGGTCAACATGTTCGACAAACTCTAAGAGGGAGGGCTATCAATGACGATAATGAAGAGAATTTGCTGCGCGGTTTTGCTGGTATCGCTCCTGGCACTTGCCGGATGTCCTGAGGTGGCTCAACAGGGCGGCGGGTCATCGTCAGGAGAGTCTAAAAAAGACAAAGTGGACTGAGTCACACCTCGTGCGCCAATAGGCATCACGCGAAGAAAACTCAAAATCGTCAGCTAAATCGGTTCTCATTTCCTCTAGTAACGAAAAAGGGGATGTTGTTTATCCCCTTTTCCCATCTTTTTCCTGCTAAAACATCGGACCACCGAGTCAAACTTTCTATCCGATCCGGTTGATCGCCCGCTTCGATCGGCAGCCAGCCCAACCACGTTGTCTCTCGATTACCTGTCTGTGCTTACGACAAATTTTTAGTTCTTGGCCGGCACACTCTGCCAATGTTACTGTGCGAGACGATCCACTCGGCGAACATTTTTTAGAGACAAGGGAGAGATCGCATGACGGAACAAGAATCGATCAACCGGGCCTATGCCGAAACCGTCGAAACGGTATTCAAAGTGTTTTTTAGCGCATTCACTTCTGCCCAGGGCAGTCCCGACGCGGAGCAAGCCGCAAAAGACCGTTTTCAAAACGGTATTGCTCATGCGCGGCACGTTAGAGATTTGGCCCTAGCTCTCATTCCTTGAGTGATGCGTGATATTCGCTGGCGTTCAAGTGGAATGGGCGGGGCATTGAGCAAAAGCCGAGACACAGAATGAGCGACCGTTATCGGTTTTTGTTTCCTAATACATCGCCCCACCGGTGGGCTCGCTAAATAGGCGACGTACTAATCGCAAAATCCACCAACGTCACTGTGTTTTCCAGTGCGGCGGATAAGTACGCTCGTAACGCGGCAGCGCTTCGATCCGCTGAATCCAAGACGCGATGTATGGATACGTCCGATCGAGTGGCAGAAGCATCAAGTTCAGCGGCACAGCTGCCTCTTTATTGGCAGCTCGCAGAATCAGTTGAGTCAACGGGAAGACGCTGATATCGGCGGCCGAAAGTTTATCGCCCACTAGCCAGCGAGCATGAGTCAGTCGATTATCGAGAGTCTTAAGCTCCTCGCGCACGGTCCTGGCTGCCTGCTGGATTTCCTCGATGTTATCCAGACCCTTGCCAAAAAATATCGGACGCACGAGCTTATTTGCGGCATCGACGAGATATGACTCCGTTTCACAAATCGAGCGCCAGATCAGACCTGCCTCTTGGGTTGTACTGCCGAAGATGGGCGGCTCGGGATAGCGGCGATCCAAATACATCATGATCGCGAGCGACTCGTACAAGACAAAGTCGTCGTCTTGCAGGGTCGGCACCTTGCCGCGCGGATTAAGCCGCAAATAATCTGCCGCCTTATGTTCGCCTTTGGAAAACTCCAAAAGCTTTGACTCATAAGCGAGCCCTTTGACTTCCAGCGTCAACATCACGCGCCAGGCAAACGGGCTGCCGCTGCCCCAGTAGAGTTTGATTGCCATCCGTACACCTTTTCAATTTATTACCTGTTAATCCGACTAGTGGGTTTATTAACTTTCAGCCGCAACGGCGCTCAAGGTCATGATGAGCTTGTCTTCATTTCTTGTAAAGCGCGTCGATAAAACCGCTCTGCTCGATCCGTCGAACGATTGTCGCATCGATAATCAGGTTGGGATCTGTTTGTTTGGCTTGGGGATATTGCAGCGAAAGAATGTCCAAACCGCTTTTGATCACTGGCAACGAAGGGATCGGCACGTGTTCCAATTCACCGACGGTAGATTGATAGGATTCCTCCATGACGTCGTCGGTTGCGCCGCGCAAGTATTTGCGCCACACGGCAATGCTCTTTTCTTTGTTTGTTTTAAAGACAAAAATTCCCTCGATGATCGCTTTCAAAACCCGCTCCAAGAGTTCTGCGTTCTTGCTGACGGTTTGCCGAAGCGCCGTGACGGTGTTGTAGGGATATACGATGCCGAGTTTCTCATAGCTGACCAATTCCCGGAATCCCATTTTCTTGGCCATCAGAGCCTGCGGGCCGGAAAAGGACGCCGCGTCGACGACGCCTCGCTCCATGGCCTGCAAAGCGAGCGCGGGCTCGCCCATCGGCAAGAGCTTGACGTCGCGGTCGGGCAGGAGATTCAATTTGCTGCGCAGAACGTAGCGCACCATCGTGTCGGCCAATGCGCCGGGACGCCCCGTGCCGATGACCTTGCCTTTTAGATCCTCGGCGCTTTTAATCTCGGGCTTTGTAACGATCACCCCTGCGACCCGATTCACGAAGGTCAGAATAATGACTTGATCGTTCACTCCAAGAACATGGGAAGTTAAAGCCCCGGTTCCCGTCGCGACGACCAAGGGCGCCTCCCCGCTGATCAGCAACTGCTGGGGTCGCAACCGCCCCGCGTAGACGGCCTTGAGCTCCAACCCGTATTTTTTTCCAAGTCGATCTTCCACGGCAATCCACAGCGGCACGTAGTGGCCGGAAAAGGATGAGTAACCGATGGTAAAACTTTCGGCTGGAGCGGCAGCGTGGCCGAAGGAGGCGCAAGCGATCAACGGCGCAAAGAAACACGCTGCGATCAGTAAAAGCCTGTTGCCGAGCATGCGGGACTCCTTTCTCCGGACGAAATTTAGATGAGTCCGGTTACCACCTAGATTGATTCCAGTCAATGAAACCCAAGCGACGTGAGGCTGGCTTCGCGATTATCGGTGAAGTTGATCCAAGAAGCCGGACTTTTGGATCTCGTCGATCAGACTCAGATCCCAGTTGTCCTTTTCGGTCAAACGCTTGGCCTGCGGAAAATCCTGCGCCGCTAGATCCAACAAAGCGCGAACCGCTTCGGCTTGCGGGCGCAGTCCACTTTCAACGCGGCTCGAGATCTCCTCGTAAAGATAGGCCATGATGGCCAAATCCGGATTGCGCACATACTTGGAAAATATTTTTAGGCTCTCGTCCTTGTGAAATTTCAGGTATTGAATAGCTTCCATGTAGCCGCGCAGAAAGCGCAAAACTTGCGACCTGCTTTTCTGCAAAATGGCGGTTGACGTATCCAAGCCGCCGCCGCCGCCGTTTGCCACGTCGATTTTTGTGAGAATGCGCATGCCCGCTTTCTCGGAGATCATATCCGAGGGCGGCGTAAACATCGTCGCATGGATGACGCCGCTGGATAGCGCCGCCACTCTCGCCGCCGGGCCGCCGTCGCCGACGGAAAGAAAGCTAACGTCTTTATTCGCGTCCATACCATTGTCACGCAAGAGCTTTACGACTCGGGCATAGGCGGCGTCACGCCCGGGAGTGATGCCGACTACTTTTCCTTTGAGATCGCGAAGCGTCTTGATGTTGGGTTGGGTGACCATCGAATATCCCAAAGTATTGGTCGTCACGCCTACTCGGGTGAGAGCCGCGCCCTGAAGTATCGCCGTGGTCACGCCAAGATCCGAGCCGATGATAAAATCGACGCTGCCGCCGATCAGAGCTGAAACAGTGCGCGATCCGCCCCGCAAAAAAATCAATTCGACGTCGAGGCCGTGTTTTTTCCAGATCGCTTTGTCGGCCGCCACCCATGATGGCGCGAAACCAGTGGCAAGCGAGGGGAATCCCACTCCAAATGCTTCAGCGCTCCAACCCGTGGAAATTGGCATGAGGAAAAGCCCCACGAAGGCGGACAGAAAATAGCACCGGCGATTCATTGCCACGTCACCTGGGACAAGCCAGTCGCCTCTTCGAATATCTTTCACAATTGGAACGTCTGGAACGATTTGAACCGCTCGAACCATTGGTTACGCGGCCACGGAATTTCGTGCAGCGACACTTTACGCAGAGATTCTTCCTGCTCGCAAGTCCAGCGAAGAGAGATTTCTTTGTCACACTAACTAACGATACCCTTCCGCCTGCATGCCGAACAGCTCGGCATAGATACCCTCCTGCCGCAGCAACTCTTGATGACTGCCACTTTCCGCAATCCGCCCTCCCTGGATGACGACGATGCGGTCGGCCATCCGCACCGTGGAAAACCGATGCGAGATGAGGATCGCCATTTTCCCTTCGGTGAGCTCTTGGAAGTGACGGAAGATTTCGTATTCGGTCTGGGCGTCCAACGAAGCCGTGGGCTCGTCCAAGACCAGTATTTCCGCATCGCGCATGAACGCGCGAGCGAGGGCAATTCTCTGCCACTGGCCGATCGAGAGTTCATGACCGCCGCGAAACCAGCGGCCGAGCATCGTTTGGTAACCCTCCGGGAGATTCTCGATAATCGCATGAGCGCCGCTCTTGCGTGCTGATTCGACGATCTTATCCATCCGATGCGCCGCTTCGATCTGGCCGAAACCGATGTTTTCGCTCACCGGCAAGTGATAGCGCACGAAGTCTTGAAAGATCACGCCGATTTTTTGCCTGAGATCGAGCGGATCGAGCTCACGAATGTCGACGCCGTCGATCAGGATGTCGCCCTCGGTGGGATCGTAGAGGCGGCTCAACAGTTTGATCACTGTCGTTTTTCCCGCGCCGTTATGTCCCACCAGAGCGATCTTCTCGCCCGGACGAATATGTAAGTCGATACCGCGCAGCGCCCAATCCTCGCTCTCCGGATAGCGAAATCCTATGCCACGAAATTCAATGCCGCGGCGCAGCGGCACCGGCAGCTTCTGCTGTTGCGTCCCGATGCGCATCTGCGGCTTCAAATCGAGAAAATCAAAGTAGTTGGCCATGAATAAATTGTTCTCATAAATGCTGCCGACGGCGGCGAGAATGGATTGAAAGGTCGATTGGCCCTGGCGAAATATGCTCAGGTAAAGCGTCATGTCTCCAAGCGAGATAGTTCCCTGGACGGTATGCCAGACGATCCACGCGTAGGAGCCGTAAAATCCCGCCGTCGCGATGAGCCCCAAACTAAAGCCGACGACCGCACGCCTGACAGCGAGTGATTTGTCTTCCCGGAAGAACTTATCGAACAGGGTCATGCAGCGCTCGAGCAGAGTATCACCGAGGTTGAAGAGTTTGATTTCTTTCGCCGCCGAATCTTCTGTCAGCAGCCGCCCCAGGTAATTGATCTGTCGCGTTTCGGGGGCCCGACGGGTGAGCAGTCTAAAGCCTTGTTCGGAAAACCGGGTCTCGGCAATGAATGCGGGAAAGCTCGTTGCCAAAAGAATCACTACGAGCCATGGGCTGAAGCGAAAAAAGAGCGCAGCAAACGAGATCATCGTGATCACGTTCTGGACGATTTGGAATGTGTCGTTGATCAGTTCTACAGGTTTGTAGCTGCCCTCGCGGCGGGCATTTTGCAGTCGGTCGTAATAATCGGGGTGCTCGAAGAAAGCCAGCTCCAATGTCAGTGCCTTGCGAATGATCTCACCGCGGACGCGGTTGGCGAGCTGGAGTTGGATCAGTTGCTGAACCAGCCGGCGCGCGTGGTTGAGCGCGGTGCCGAGCAGGAAGAGAAATAACTCGATAATCAGATAGAAAAAAACCGTCCTGATCTGTGCGTCATTATGTCCACCCTGGATCGAGGCCACCACGCCGTCCACGATCAGCTTGCCCACCCACGCTTGAGTCGCCGGCAGGAGCGCGCCCGCTAGAGTAAGAAAGGCCAGGCCCACAGTGGCCGAGCGGTTGGCTTGCCAAACGAGCCGCACCGCCTTGGGAGTATGGGTGAACGACTCTCGGACTTCCTTCCACTTCTGCAATAATTGCTGCATCACGGATAGCCTCCCGAAACGGAAGTGGGTCGTTTCGCCGCCCGGCGCATCAAAGGACCAAAGCAGGAACGGCGATGATCATCAACATAACACGATAAACGGTTCTTGTGCTGGCGATCCTTCCTTCGTCGGGGAAGTTTGACACAACCCACCGCCACTCGATACTTTGCCGGTAAATCAAACTTATGACCGTAAGTTGAAGTCAACGTCGATTCGACCGTCTTTCGGTAGTCGAGGTTTCTGTCATTGGAGGTCTCATGCGCATCGCACTAGGATTACCCAGCCGTATACCGTCAGCTTCCGGCGAATTGATGCTCGAATGGGCCACTCGCGCGGATCGCGGTCCTTTTTCCAGTGTGGTCGTCACCGATCGCGTCGTCTCGCAAGCGCTCGAGCCGCTTTCAGTCTTGGCGATGGCTGCCGGAGCGACGCGGCGCATACGGTTGATGACCAGTGTAGTGATCGGACCCACGCGCGAGACGACGCTTCTCGCTCGGCAAGCGGCGACCATCGATGTGCTCTCCGGCGGACGGCTCACATTTGGCCTCGGTATCGGCGTGCGTGAGAACGATTATCTCGCGAGCGGTTTCGATTTTCATCGGCGGGGCCGTCGAGTGGAAGAACAGTTGCCGATTCTGCGTCGCCTGTGGGCAGGTGAGTCTTTGTCGAATGAAATTGGACCGATCGGTCCACGGTCGCGCGCTAGCAGCGGACCGGAACTGCTCATCGGCGGTTACGTGCCGGCGATCGTGCGGCGCATCGCGGCGTGGGGCGACGGTTACATGGCGCCGGGTGGCGGCGAACCGGACAGCCTGCTCAAGATGTGGCGGCAGATCGAGCAAGCATGGCAAGCAGCTGGCCGGCCAGGAAAACCTCGCTGGGTCGGCGCCAGCTACTTTGCGCTCGGATCCAATGCAGCCGATCACGCGACGCGCTACATCAACGCCAACTACGGTTACAATCCCGAGCTCGCCGCGCGGCGACTGCGTACCGTGCCAGCTTCGCGAGAAGCGGTGGAAGAGGCGATCAAACGTCAGGCCGACATGGGCGTCGACGAATTCATCCTGCGTCCCTGCGTCGAAGATTTGGACCAGATGGACCGGCTCGCGGAAATCGCGGCGCGCGTGAGCTAGTCGAAAAAACTCTGACCGTTCGCGTGACCGACCTACTCGGCCAATCAATCGACAAGTCTTTGACTCTCGTCGTCGACTGAAACCCTTTATTGGCTTTGGGTGGAAGCTTTTCGCACCACTCAACCGGTTTCCGCCCCTTTTTATTGGATTTTACCGAACATTAACGCAATCTTGCTCCTTCTGTTCCGGCGTCATCTCAGCGCCTCAAAAATCTCCCGGGCTAAGCGTTGACATTGCACTTACCGATCCCTTAACCTCTGATAAAAGCGGATAGGGTTTGTACTTCGATCCACTATCGATTTGTGTCGTCGTGTCGACGACGGTAAGTTCGACTTCAATGCTGCACCGGACCGATATCAAAGCTAACCTTCCCCTGCCGATCGGCCAGGCAGCCGGCCGCGATTTCATCGATTAATATCTGCGCCCTTTCGCGGTTTATTATGGGAATCATTGAACGCTTTCCATCACTATTCACTAGAGAACCATTTTACCCTCTAGCGCGAACCAAAAATTGGCGGCTATTCATATTTGCGATCGTGTTTCTCCTTGTTGCCGTTGGCGGTCTCTTTTATGTCTATAGCCGGCCGGCCGAATACCGCGCCGGCGCGAGACTGGAAATCACCCCAGCGGAGAAGCTCCCGGGCGACGCCAATGCTCCCGCCGCCGCGACAACCGAAAGCGCCAGTGCTTTTCTTACGGAGGTTCAATTGTTGACCGCGCGCCCATCGCTCGAAGAGTTGGCAGCGCGGATTCGCCGCGTCGGGTTTGCCGACTTGCTTTCCGGTCCCGACCCGGTGTTGTCGTTACAAAATATGCTCTCGGTGAATCCAGTGCAGGGAACGCATGTGGTTCAGCTATGGGCAGTCGGCGGGAAACCCGAACTCCTTCCCTTCGTCCTCAACGAGCTCACCTCCATTTATGAAGCGCGAGTCGGCGAGAGATTCGTCGGCATGTCAACGGAAGCGGCCGACCAGGCACATGAAGAAGTCGACAAATACAAAGCGGCTATTCTGCAAAAGCGCGCCGAGATGGAGGCCTTCCGGATTCAATATGGAATCGTGTCGCAGGAGCGAGACGAGAACGAGGTCACGGCGCGCGCTAAAGGCCTGAACAACGCGGTCACTGTGGCCGAAGAAAAGGCGATGACCGCTCAAACCCGGCTGCGCTCACTAAAGAGTGCGATTGCAGAGGGCAAGGCTGCGATCCGAGCAAAGGACAATCCCACCCTCGCGGCGATGGAACAGCGGCTGTCGCAGGCGCGTGAAGAATTGAAGCAGATGGAACGCCGCTACACGCCTGCCTATCTTGCTCGCGAGCCACAAGCTGTCGCGCTCAAGACCAAAATACCGGAGCTCGAAGACCAGATTAGACGGGAGCGCGAGGCAAGCCAACAGGCGAACCTCGCCGAAGCGGAGCAGGAAGCGGCACAGACCCAGGATGCGCTTAATCGCCTTAGAAAACAGCTCTCCGGCGATAAGCAAACGATCCAAGCGTTCTCCGCACGATTGAGCGAGTACGCGGCTCTGCAAGCGCAGCTTGAGACTCTCGAAAGGCTACAGCACGGGGCCGCGGAACGGTTGGTTAGGATTGATGCCAGTGAGACCGCGCGCAAGCCAAAGGTGCAGCTCATCCAATCCGCTAACGTGCCGCGCGAGCCTTGGCGACCGAACTATACCCGCGATGCCGGCATCGTTATCCTATCCGCGCTCGTTCTCGCTTGGCTTTCCTCGTGGCTTGTCGATTTTCTCCTGCGCCGCGAGACCGGACCCACGGTGATCGTCGCGTCGACACCGATCGCATATCCCGTTAATGTCACGGAGTTGGCGCCACTGTCGCAGCCAATTCTCGGCACGCCTCCACCTGTGGGTCGATTGCCATCGCCGCAGCACGTTTTGCGTGAGCTCCAAGACGCCGAGCTAACGGCCTTGCTCGATGCCGCCGACGATGAATCCCGGGTTGCGCTCATGGCGTTACTCTCGGGAGTGACGCCTGAAGAATTAATCGAGCTTACTTGGAACGATGTCGACCTCGACACCAGCACCATCAGAATCCCTCGGCCCATGCCTCGGGCGATTCTCGTCGGATCAGAAATCGCCGGCTTATTTGCGGCGATAAAACAACAAAGGCGCGCCGAAGCAGATGAGCGGCTTCTCGGCGGCGCGTCGGGGACTTCGTCTCTTATAAGTCATCTGGAAGCAGTAGTTTCTTACGCGGCGCACGACGCCGGATTGGACCAGGCCGCGGAGATCACCCCCAATGTAATCCGCCACACCTTCATCGCATTTCTCGTTCGCCAGGGAATTCGTTTTAGCGAGTTGGCGCGCGTCGTCGGCCCTCTCCCGGCCGGAGTGACGGCAGCATACGGCGCCATCGTTCCCACCGTCACGCGACGCCCTCTCGACGAAACCGATCGAGTTATTCCCGCGCTTCGAGGCTTGGCTAAGACCCTCGGTACTTCAGACAAAGCGTGATTCGCAGAGACCCAACGAGATGCTCTAACCAGTTCCCTACTCAGCGATCGCCTTGTGGTGGTGCAACGGGCGATAACTGATTGTTGAATAACTTCAGTCCGACATCGGGATAATCTTTCGAGAGCAGTCCTACTGCGTAAAGCAGATAGGAAGAATCCAAGAATAATTTCGGGCTTCTCGGTCGCAACGCTTGAACACGGTCATCGCTCACCGCGCCCTGCGAGAGAATATACGAAGCAAACGGGTTATGAACAAACACCCCGCCGGTGCCGATCAGCGTGTGGGTATCTCGCATATCCTTGCCGTAATGAATCCAGGTCTCGCCTTCTCTTGCGACAACTCTCTCGCGCCGTCCGACATGTCGGGCGATGGCCAGATCGACAGCCGCCCGCGCCAGAACGGCATCGGCCGCTAGGTGCCATTTTTCGCGCGGCACGAGGCCGGTATCCTGGCTGATCTCATCGATATAGTCCTGCAGCGACTCGCGAGGCACGGAGACTTCCCGGTAATCGCGATGCAAGTCTCCCGCGAGTTTGTCCAAGCCGAAGCGATTGAGAATAGTCGCCGCATTGAAACGAATTCCCAGATCGCCCTCGACGGTCCGCTTGGCGTAAGACTCGGGTAAGCTTTGAGCGATCACGTTCTCTCCGGCTGGGTGGCCGTAACCGATCGAATGAACATCAGTCGTCGCGCCGCCGACGTCGACGACGAGCATATCGCCCCATCCCTTTTCAACACCGGTGCCATCAGCTCCGAGTCGAACGCCTTCAAGCACGGCCATCGGCGTCGGCAAAACCACGGAGACAAATTCTTTGACTTGGTCGAGCCCCTTGGCGTGAGTGATGCGCTCCATGAAAAGTTTGCGGATCTCCTCGCGCGCCGATTCCACCGCAAGCTTGCCGGCTGTCGGCATGACGTTATCGACGACTCGAACTTCTTTGCCTTTCTGTTGCAAGAGGTCGGTTACTTCCCGGACGGCCGCACGGTTGCCGCCAACGACGATGGGCACGGAGACGGCGGACCGCGCCAGCATCCGTGCATTGTGAAGAATCGTTTCAGAGTCGCCGCCGTCGACGCCGCCGGTGAGAAGAATCATGTCAGGCCGAAGGGCTTCGATCTCCTTGATCTTGTCGTCGCTCAATTTGAATGCCGTCGATCCGACAACCTTTGCCCCCGCGCCGAGCGCTGCCTGGTTCGCTGCTTCGACGGTCAAGCCCGGAACATTGCCGACGACCGCGATCCGCAAACCGCCCGCTGCACTGCTGGATGCGAGCACAACTTTATCGCCGAGAATGGATAAGTCTTTTGGAAGACGATCTAACAGCGCGTAACGCTCGTGCAGCTCGTTTAGCGCTTGCAAGAGCCCTTCGCGCACGTCGGTGAGCACCGTCGACGGCGCTTGGCTTCGGCCAACCAATCGGGCCGTGTCCAGATCGACCGCAGTGACCTTAGTAAATGTGCTGCCGAAATCTATGAGGATGGCGAGGGAGTTCAACGTGGTGTTCAATCGTTAGTGTCGATGTCCGCTGATCAATAAACAAGGGAACTGAAAGTTTCCCCTCTAGGTGTCATCCGGTGGCTATTGCTACTTTCCGCGCTTGCTATTCGGCGAGAGCTGATAGTTCAGTATCCGCTCCATTCTTATTTCACCGTCGTGATCGTTTTGTACATCTCCATGAGTCGCTTATCGGCCATAGTTGTCTCGATATCCCGGTTCATCTCTTCGCCGCGAATCAAGCCGATTTCCAATCCCATTTTCTCAGACTCCTTGATAAATTGCTCGTCCTTGGTCATTGCCGCGAAGGCGTCGCGCAATATTTTCACCCGTTCGGCTGGCACGCCCGGATTCAACGCGACCGAGCGCGAAAGGTTCTGCGACGCGTAAAGCGCGGCGAGCAATCCCTTGCTTCCCGCCGGCGCAAGCTCATCGATGCTCGGGACCGCGGGCAAGCGCGAATCGCGGATTTGTTTCGACGTGACAAGCGTTTTTACGTAGCCGGTCTTAATCCACTCCCGCTTGGTTGCGAATAGCGACCCGGTGCTGAATGCCCGGCCGTCCAGGGCGCCGCGCTCGATGTCGAGCAATATTTGTGGCGTGCCCGGATAACCTGGAATCACGTGAAAGTCCAGGCCGAGAATATAGCCGACAATCCTGACCACGACGCTGCTCGGATGGTCGAGAGACTGCGCACCCATTTTCGGCAGCTTGCCTTCTTTGTTGGCCTTTCTGATCGCATCGAAACTGGTGTAGGGCGTCGCCGAGCGGACAAAAAGCGTTTGGGCATCGTCAAAAGCTTGCCCGACCCAGATGAATTTCTGCAGTTGAAACCTGATCGCTTCATCCCCTCCGGCGGACGCAAACAGGCTGCTGGGATTGACCGAGACCATGCTTAGGCCGTCAGGCTTGCGTAAGTTGTAGAGTTCGTTCATCGCGATCAAACCGCCGGCCCCTGGTTTATTGACGATATCGATACGCGGTTTACGCGGAATATACCTTTCGAAATGGCGAGCAATGTGCCGGGACGTAATATCGTTTCCGCCACCGGCGGTTGACCCGACGTAGTAAGAAATGATTTTGCCCTCGTAGAAATTTTTCGTTGCCTGGGCGTGCACCGGCGCAGCGGCGAGCAAAACACTAAAGAACGCAAGCACCCATTTATTAGAACTCTTTGGCAAAAAACTACCTCTCATCAAAATTCATTCCCTTCCCACCACATTCAACAAAAATCCCTGCACGACACGGACTTCCGACTTCTGATCACTGACAGGCGATTTCCGACTTCTGTTCTCGCTCTACTTGACCTCGGTAATCGTCTTATACATATCCATAAGCCGTTTGTCGCGCACCGTTGCCTCGATGTCGGGGTTCATGTCTTCACCACGAATCAGGGTCGTTTCCGCACCCATCTTTTCTGCTTCCTTGATAAACAGTTCGTCCTTGGCCATCGCCGCGTAGGCATCGCGCAATACTTTCACTCGATCGGCCGGCACGCCGGGACCTAAGGCGATTGAGCGCGAGATATTCTGCGCCGCATGCAGCGCGGCGAGCAAGCTTTTCGTCCCTGCGGGCGCGAGCTCTTCGATGCTTGGGAGATCAGGCAAACGCGCGTCGCGTGACTTTCGCGAGGTCACAAGTGGTTTAATATAGCCGCTCTTCAACCATTCCCGCTTGGTCGCGAATAACGAACCGGTGCTCTGTGCCCGGCCATCAAGGGCGCCGCGCTCGATGTCGAGCAAGATCTGAGGCGTTCCCGGATAACCAGGGATCACGTGGAACTCCAAGCCGAGTATATGGCCGACGATCTTGACCACGACATTGCTGGTATGGTCGAGCGACTGCGCGCCCATTTTTGGCAGCTTGCCTTCTTTGTTGGCTTTGCGGATCGCATCGAAGCTCAAGTACGGCGTGTTCGAGCGCACGTAAAGCGTCTGGGCGTCGTCGAAAGCTTGTCCAATCCAAATGAATTTTTGCAATTCAAACTTGATCGCGTCATTGCCCGCCGACATGGCGAACAGCGCGCTGGGGTTGATCGCAGCGAAACTCAGGCCGTCGGGCTTGCGCAAATTATAAAGTTCATTGACGGCGATCAGCCCGCCGGCCCCCGGTTTGTTGATGATGTCGATGCGCGGTTTTCCAGGGATATGTCTTTCAAAATGGCGTGCTACCAAGCGCGCGATTATGTCGCTGCCGCCACCGGCCGTAGAACCGACGAGGTAGGACATCGTCTTACCGTCGAAAAAACTCTTCCCTGCCTGAGCGTATAGCGACGAAGTTGCTATGAGCCCGCCGAGAAATACTAGGAAGAAGAATTGTGCAAAGGCGATTTTCTTCATCGTCTCTCCCTCTGTCAAACCCGCGCATCAGCGCCGACTAATATCCCCAACGCGCCTCGGCTTTCTTCAAGCGCTGAAATTCTTCGTCGAGCTCTTTGCGCGAGCGCAATTCTTTAAACGCCTCGTCGACCAAATCCTGCGCGACCACGTCCTTGATTGGCGGGACGTCGTAGTTAAGCTCGCCGAGCTTCTCTTCTTCTTTGAGCATATCTTCGAAACCGCTCGCTCGACCGTCGAGAGGAAACGGCATCGCTTCCAGATCGCGCAGCGAGCGCGGCGCTTGCACCTTGCGCTCCTCCGGGTCCGGACTGGTCAAGCGGATGCGTTTTTCGAGATTGGTGATGTACTCATAGTTCTTCGGCATATCGCGCACGAACCAGTACGAGCGAACTAACCCTCTGAGGAATGCTTTGACCATGTCCGGCCGCTCTTCGAGGATGCGTCCCGTGGAGACGATGACTCTCTCTGGCCGGCCATCGGGATATTGATCGGCCGGCGACACTAACACATTGCAGCCTTCGGCGATCAAATCCTCTGCATACCATGGCGGCACCGGCGCGCATTCGACGCGCCCGGCGCGGATCGCATCTTTGTGCAGCTGAGAATTCACACCGAGGCGCACCCATTCGACGTCCATCTCCAGATTCAACCCGGCTTTGACCAGTTGGATCTGGATCGCCCAATGGCGAATGCTGTTGAAGTCGCTGATGCCGACGCGCTTGCCCTTGAGATCCTGCAACGACTTGATATGCGGCGGGCCGACCCACACGTTGGTGTGCTGGTTGCGCCAGCCGGCGATGATGTAAAGATCGGCGCCGCGGGCGCGCTGGTAGAAAATCGTCCGCGACTGCACGTCGAGCGCGATATCCACTGACTTTTCTTTCATCGCTTGCGAGATGCCAAGTTTTTCAAGACCAAACGGCACCATGGAGTCGGTCAGCAGCTCGTAGGCGAGGCTCCCGTCCGCGGTCTTGAGTCCCTCATCGTAGAAGAAATTCATCTCATGCGCGGCCCTCACCGGCACTTGATGCAGCATGTGATAACAAGTCGGCGCAATTCTCAGTTTACCGTCGAGCATGCAAACTCTCCCTTCAATGAAAATCTTTGATTAAACTTAATTCGGCCCAATCTTGAAAAACACCTTTTCAAAACAACCACGCAGCCAAGATGGCGGCTAAAACTACTATGACAATAATCTCGATGGCGTTCCGTTTCCAACCTTCGATACCAAGTCGAATACGAAATGCCAGCTGCACGGAACCGCCCTCATGCAATCCGGAACTATCGTCGTCTGCCTTTTCTCTCAACAATTGCACGGCGCGCGTCACATCCGATCGCTCTACTTGTACTTTGATGCCGCCCAAGCGCAGTCTACCCAGCCCGCCAACCGTTGAGCCCCTTTCGTCAATGAGGGAACATTCGATTCCAGCAGATTCGAGCTTGGCGGTTATCCGCCGCGCAGCTTCGCGGCTACGCACGGTGGCGATCGTGACGTGTCCTATCTTTGATTTTTCAGTTGCGTTAGCCATTACACAGTTACATAGCTATTTGCCAAAGTAATTCCTATACTCATTTGAACGAATCGCCCACCGTCTGTCTTGCGTCACTTTTTATACAGCGCCCGGACAAATCCGCTGTCATCGATCTTTTTCATTAACGACGGCTCGACGATCAAGCTCGCGTCGGTTTGCTTTGCCTGCGGGTACTGCAACGACAGCATGTCGAGGGCTCCCTTCACGACCTGCACGGACGGGTGAGGCGCATCTTCCAAGGTGCCTCGAGTGCTTTGATACGTCTCTTCGAGGATATCGTCATCGGCGCCTTTCATGTATCGTTTGAAAACCGCCACGGTCTTGGTTTTGTTCGTCTTAAATATATAGATCCCTTCGACGACACACTTCAAGAATCTTTCCACCAGGTCCGGATTCTTAGCGACAGTTTGCCGCAGAACCGTCACGCTCGTATATGGATATTCGATACCGAGCTTGTCGAAATTGGTCAATTCCCTTAATCCCGCTTTGCGCGCAATGAACATGTAGGGTGACGACATGGCCGCGGCATCGACGACGCCCCTTTCCAACGCCTGTAAACTGAGCGAAGGCTCACCGGATGGTAATAGCTTCACATCGCGATCGGGAACAAGTCCGAATTTGCTGCGGAGCACATATCTCACCATTGCGTCCAAGAATGCTCCCGGCCGACCCGTCGCCACGATTTTGCCCTTCAGATCTTCGACGGTTCTGATCTCGTTCTTGGCAAAGAGCGACGTGCCCACCTTGTTAGTGATCGTCGCCACCAGCACCTGGTCTTTGACGCCGAGAATGTGTGAGGTGATCGCGCCGGTCGCCGTGGCAAGAACGACGGGCACCTCACCGGTGGCAAGTAGCTGCTGCGGTCGGATACGGCCCGCATAGATCGCTTTTAGATCTAATCCGTACTTTGCCCCGATATGTTCCTCGACCGCGATCCAAAGCGGCGCGTAGGTGCCGGTGAAGTTGGAATAGCCAACGGTGAGCGGTTCGAGCCGCGCGGCAGCAAATGCGTTGCTGCTCACCAGCGACAAAACGAAAAAGCTTGCAATGATGTGTATCCAGCCGCGCAT
>VBKY01000212.1 GCA_005879255.1 Deltaproteobacteria bacterium | reverse complement strand
CTTTAATGGAAAAGGGAATGCCGTGTAGCGGGCCGCGATAACGGCCCTGCGCGATCTCATCCTCCGCTCTTTTGGCTTCCGCGAGAGCATTATCCGCCGTGATCGTCACGTAGGCATTGAGAATCGGGTTGATGCGCTCGATGCGCTCCAGGAAAAGACGCGTCACTTCTACGGGAGAAACTTTGCGATCCTTAATTTCCGGAGCGAGGCCGGCGATGGTGAGGTTTTCAACGTCTTGGGCGTTCATTTCTTTTCCGCCGGATCGATTGTTAGCGCAGGCACGACTCCCTCGACATCTACTTCGAAGAGCTTTCGGAAGAGTCGTTGACTGGCCTCGGCTTGTTGAGTGATTGCCTCGATCTCTTCTTCAGTGAGATTCAATCCATACTCGGCGTTCAGCCGTCGAACCGCGTCTTTCATAACCAACGGTTTTTATCGCCGTTGAATAGAAACTGTCAATAAAGATAAAAATGTATTTTCGACGCCATTCACACGCGGCCGAAGAACTCCAAGGACTCGAACCCGAACTGATCCATTTGTTCCGGAAATCATATATGCGACCTGCAAGAATGAGCAGGCCGTAGAATCCAGACTCAGGCCCGACCCCGGTCTTCCCGCACCCTATGTGCGGTGAGCATCGGAATGAACACGTAATGCGACAGCGAGGTGTGTTCTAGAACGACTGTGATCAAGTCGTATTTGAAGAAATCACGGTTATCGCCAAAATATTTGAGCTGAACCATGTTCGAAAATTTGATGGGTTCAAATTTGAAAGGGCGAAAGGGTCTCAGGCTTTACGTCGCGGATCAGGGTCGTGTCTTGCGTTACGATAATGTGTGATTGCAAGACCTGGCCCCAGATCGGCGTTAAAGACCTGATCCAGGCTGTGACCCCGCCAGGCCGATGGTAAACCCCCGGAGCTAATGTCGATCCCTGCCCACTCACGCCGATAAAGGTTGACATAAGACCACGTTTATTCGATATTCTCCCCCCAAATCGATCATCGGAGGGATCGCCCGCTCTTTCCAGTGGCTGCTTGGGTTTCCCAAAGATCGGTTAGCCCCTGGTCGCGCGGCAATTGTCATGCTTTTTTGTACCGGCGCATGAAAAGTAATTCCTTTCAGTCCTATCACTCCTGTTCCAGCAGCCAGTTTCCCTGCTGGTGCCAGCCCACAATGAGGAGACCACTATCGCGACCACCGTGTAATCGATGCTGCAACTGAACTACCCCGAGTACGAAGTGATCGTAATCAACGACGGCTCACTGGGACGGCACGCTGGTCGAGCTGAGGTGCGTGTTCGTGCTGGTGGCGTTTCCCGAGGCGTACTGGGAGCGCCGAGGTCAGGCACCGACAGTTGAATTCGGTATCGCGCCTGCGGGACTTGCTACGCTGGCTCACGGGCGCCAAGTGCCAACGAGGTGAAATGGCACGCACGGCGAACTCGCACCGGGGTCCATAGCATTCCTGATGAACGAGAACATCATGCGTAAACTGCGGGTATTGGCCAAGGAAATTACCCGACCGTTCAGGCTGACCGACGGAGGTTCCGGTCAAACCGGACGCCGCGTCCTCCAAGTGCTGTTCCTCGCGGCCGCCTATGTGTTTTTCGGCTGGCTTGGGTCCCTGCTGGCTGTTCCCCCAGGTTATGCCACCGCCGTTTTTCCCGCGGCTGGTGTCGCGCTCGCGGCCTTGTTGCTGTATGGCGCGCCATTGGCTCCGGGGGTATGGCTCGGCTCGTTCATAATGAATCTCGCCATCGGCTATCAGGGAAGCGGGCACGTCACGGCCACCAACGCATCGGTGGCCGCGACCATAGCCATCGGGTCCACGGCCCAAGCCTTGGCGGGAGTCTGGCTGATAAGGCGCGCAATCGGCTTCCCCAATGCGCTGGATCGCGAGAAAGACATTGGATTGTTCCTGCTGCTGGGTGGGCCGTTGAGCTGTCTGGTCAGCGCAACGACGGGCGTGACGAGCCTTCACCTCTATGGTGTGATCGCGTCCGATCAGTACCTTCAAAACTGGGTGGTTTGGTGGGTGGGGGATGCGATCGGCGTGGTCGTCACCACGCCGCTGCTGTTCGCGATTCTTGGCAAGCCGCGCCCGGCCTGGCGGCCAAGGCGCACGGCGCTTGTCTTGCCGCCCATCGCATTGCTCGCCGCCAGCGTTGTGTTGTTCCTGCTGGCGAGCCGTTGGGAGCAGGACCGCCTGCGCGTCGCGTTTCACCAGCGCGCCGACACCGTGGCGACTAACCTGCAAACCGGTGTCGGCGGCTACCTGCAATTTCTGCACGCCATCGAGCGTTTCTTCGTGACTTCCGGCACGGTCGAGCGGCACAAGTTTCACCAGTTCGTGCAGACCGCGTTGCGGGATTTTCCCGGGCTTGCGGCACTCAGCTGGAACCCGCGCGTGCGCGATGCTGAACGTGCGTCGTTTGAGGCGGCGGTTCGGCGCGAAGGTTATGCGGGTTTTCGGATACTGGAGCGCGATGCGCAGGGCCAGTTGCGACCGGCCACGCGCCGGGATGAGTACATCGTTGTGACGTATATCGAGCCTTATGCCGGTAACGAGGCCGCCTTGGGATATGACATCGACTCGGATGCCAGGCGCCGGGCGGCGATCGAGCGGTCGCACGATAGCGGCGCAACGGTAGCTACCGGACGTATTCGACTCCTACAGGAACCCGGAGAACAATGGGGAATACTTCTGCTCCAGCCAGTATACCGGGACGGCGAGGCGCTCAACGATGCCGAATCGCGCCGGCGCGCGCTTCAGGGGTTCGCGGCCGGCGTGCTGCGAATGTCGTCCATCGTGCAGGCCGCAATGCCGGTCGCCGATCGCCACGACATGTCGCTGCGGTTTCTGGACGAATCGGCGCCGCAATCCGAGCGCACGCTCTACCAGATCAATGCCAATATTGTCACACCCGCGGCCGAGGCGCTTCGGTTCGATGACGTTTTCGAAGCTGCCGGGAGAAGCTATCGCATCGTGGCGCTGCCCACGCCGGCCTATCTTGCGGCGCACCCGGCGTTGGTAGCGTGGTCAGTGCTGGCCGCGAGTCTTGTATTCTGCGCACTGCTCGAGGCATTCCTGCTGTTCGTCACCGGCCGCGCCGCACACGTGGCGCGGTTGGTTGAGGAGCGTACCCGGGAGCTGCGCGACAGCCGCGAGCGCCTGGCGCTCGCGATCGAAGGCTCGAACCAGGCCCTGTTCGACTGGGACGTCGTCACCGGCAAGGTGGTCCTAGGCGAGCAATGGTCGCGCATCGTCGGCGGCGGCCACGGCAACCTCATCACGACCATCAATGATTTCCAGGCGCTGATACACCCCGACGATCTGCCGCAAGCGCGCCAGCAGGGCGCCGACCTGGTCCGCGGCCAGCGCTCCTTTTATTACGTCGAACACCGCGTGCGCAGCGAGACCGGCGACTGGCTCTGGGTCGCCAGCCGGGCCAAGGTGGTCGAACGCGACGCGGTCGGGCGCGCGACGCGCGTCGCGGGAACCAACGTGGACATCACCGAGCGCAAGGAGATCGAGCGTCTCAAGAATAGCTTCATCGCGGCCGTCAGCCACGAGCTGCGCACGCCGTTGAACGCCATCATCGGGATTACCGAGATGCTGATCGAGGATGCTCGCGACCTTAAACGGGGGGAAGAAGAGATCGAGCCGCTGGAGCGCGTGCTGCGTGCGGGCCGTCACCTTCTCGCCCTGATCAACGACATTCTCGACCTCTCCAAGATCGAGGCGGGCAAGATGGAGCTGTATTTCGATTCCTTCCCCATCGCGCCGTTGGTTGAGGACGTCGTCAAGACGATCCAACCCCTGGCGCAGAAGAACGGCAACCAGCTGGTCGTCAATTGTTCCGCCGACATCGGCACGATGTACTCCGACCAGACGCGGGTTCAGCAGGCCTTGCTCAACCTCGTAAGCAACGCCAACAAGTTCACCGAGCGCGGCAAGATCACGATCAGCGCGCGGCGCGCGGCTGAGGACGGCGGCGCATGGATCACGCTGGTGGTAACGGACACCGGGATCGGCATGACACCCGAACTGATGGGCCGGCTATTCCAGGAGTTCGTGCAGGCTGACGCCACCACCCACATCAAGTACGGCGGTACTGGGCTCGGGCTCGTCATCAGTCGCCGCTTATCCCAGATGATGGGAGGGGATATCACCGTCGAGAGCGAGGTCGGCCAGGGATCGACGTTCACGATCCGCCTTCCCGTCGAAGTCCTGGCCGCTCAACTCGTCCCGCTCGCCCGGAGCCCACAGACTCCACAGGCGGCGGGAGCGCGCAGCTGAGCAACGTTTTGGGTGGTTTCAACATCCCTGATCACGCGGGGGCAATGAGGAAGAAAGGAGGAGCCGACATGACCAAAATTCTCTGTGTCGAGGACAGCGACGACAACCTGTACATGCTGCACCGCCGATTGAGCCGCGCCGGATTCGACGTCCAGGTCGCCAGGACCGGGGGCGAGGGGGTCGAATGGGCAAAGAGATCGCAGCCCGACCTGATCGTGATGGATCTGAATCTTCCGGGGCTCAACGGCTGGGAAGCGACGCGCCGTCTGAAGGGTCAGGCGGAAACGAAGCACATCCCGATCATCGTGCTTACCGTCGAAACGTCGAGGAAAAGCCGCGACGATGTGATCGCCGCGGGCTGCGACGATTTTTTACTGAAGCCCATTGATTTCGGAATGCTGGTCGAGAAAATCCGGTCGCTCGTAGGAGCGGCCGAGAAGCCGTGACGGGTTCGCCGGTCGACCATTCGCTATCGACTCCTGTCGGCTGTTGCCAGTGCGCCGACGTCGGAGGGGCATCGTGAGGATTCTCTACGTCGAGGACAACGACGACAACGTATACGTCATCAAGAACCGGTTCGCGCGCGTCGGCTTCACTGTTCTGGTTGCGACCGACGGCGAGCAGGGAGTGGCGATGGCCGCGACCGAGCGACCGGACCTGATCCTGATGGACTTGGGACTGCCAGGGCTGGACGGCTGGGAGGCGACGAAACGAATCAAGTCGCAGCCTGAGACCCGGCACATTCCGGTCATCGCGCTCTCCGCGCACGCGATGACGGGCGACCGGGAAAAAGCTCTCGCGGCGGGATGCGACGATTTCGACACGAAGCCGGTGGAGATGTCGCGGCTTTTGTCGAAAGTCCGGGCGCTGCTGTCGAAAGAGTCGCCGTAAGGTCTGCCCAAAGCGCCAGCTGGCGATCACCGGGGGCCGTTGGATCGCTGGCAAACCTTAAGGCGTTTAGTGGCGTACAACCCCAACGCGATATCCTAACGACCATCCCGCAAGGCGCAAACGCTTGGCGAGGGGTCACCAGAAGGGTCAGACAGGCGTCGCCTCAACGGTCAGATATAACACTCGCTACAATCTTCGGTTCTACAAACCAACAACGGTTCTGCCAATTGCTTCTGATCGTCCCTCCAGCTCTGGACCGAGACCTGCGCACGAACCACTGGAACCTTTGGAGCGTCTGGAACGGGCTTCGTTTCTCGATACGAAGAGGCAGCCCAATGAGAACGGTTAGCACCACTACGAACATCAACTGTTAAGAAAAGATTTTACTGCTTGGGCCTTCTTCAGGTGATCAAGCGGCTACGGTAGGTCGTACACATTAGCAATAACTCAATACGAAAGCCTGACCCTCTGCCTGACCTCTGCATCTCACTCTTTGGCCCAATGCTGCTCCGCCAAGTCCCTCCAACGTTGTCGGCAAGAAGGCAAGGGAGAATTTCAGCGCAAAACCCGATATGATCGTGATCATTGATTTCTGCAGACTAATTGATGGCGCTTTCAAGCATTTCACTTCCTAAGCCCAAAAACTGGGAAGATTTTCAGAATCAGACGCGAGTGCTCTTTGCGTGTTTGCTTAATGATCCAAACACACAACAGAACGGCCGATCGGGCCAAAAACAGCACGGCGTTGACGTTTATGGTTACCGGGAAGGGAACGTTAATTGTCTCGTAGGAATCCAATGCAAAAATAAATTTAAGGCCGCGGTAACTGAGAAAGAGCTTCGGAGTGAACTAGGAAAAGCGAAACACTTCAAGCCCCCCCTTTCTGAATTCATTTTGATCACGACCGGCCCACGCGATCAAAAAATCCAAGAAGCTGCCAGAGTTATAACCGCAGAGTTGGCGGCAACCGATCGTCCTATTCGTGTCTCCGTGTGCGGCTGGGAGGATATCGAGGAATATGCTTCACAGTATGAGAAGGCATGGAACGCCTTCGATCCCACTTTCAATCCATACGCAAGACGGGGCTTCGAAAACCTAGAATTAAAACTCGATAAGGTGGCGGAGGCCGTCCATCGACTCCCGAACGAAACTCGTCCGCATTCATCGACCCAAACAGATGTCAGGTTGGATCGAAATGATAAGGACACCCCGCGGCATGGCCAGATAACCGCATTTCAGAGGTTGATCGATGACGGCCATGCTCAAACAGCACTGACACAACTCCTTAAGCTTCGAGATGATGAGTGGGTCAACGCGACCCGATCCGAACGCTACAGGATTCTAGTGAGTATCGCTTCCGCCAAGTTAAAACTCGGAAAGTATGATGAAGCAGGAACTCTCCTTCTCGACGCCTACGCCGAGTGCCCTGAGCATAAGACCGCACAAATAAATCGGGCAAAAGGGTATTTAATTAAGAACGACCATAAAGAAGCAGCGAAACTCGTACGCGCGATGCTGGCGAATAATGAAGTCGAGAAAGATGCCGCGGGAACCCTTGTCCAAGCCTTAATAGCGGATTCGACTTGCGATGATCCCCTGAGCCACATTCCGGTGGCACTTCATGAAACGGAAGAGGTTTTAATTGCGCGCATCTGTTTTTTAAGGTCCAGAAACGATCCTAGTTGGACAACGCTAGCAAAAACCGCCGTGCAGAAATTCCCAGAAAGTCGATTATTGAAGTTGTTCTCAGCCGAGGCCA
The DNA here is from genome assembly GCA_005879255.1 of Deltaproteobacteria bacterium. Next base: position 3,153 of record VBKY01000212.1, on the reverse strand, counting down.
TTCTCGATGACGTTATCCGCACCAATCGCGATGCGATCGCGGGCGGCATCCTGCAGAAGATTAGTTCCGCAGAATTCAATAGTGCTGTTGCGGAACTCTACTCACAAGCACGCGATGCTATCGATAAAGGCTACGCCCTGCTGCCGTCCATGGCTCAAAATGCCGCACTGGCGCTTCGACTATCCGATGAAATCGAAAAAGCAAAGGAAATTCTTGATGTAGCTCTCTTCCAATGGCCAGACGACGATAGCCTTCGCCTCCAACGTGCAATTATTGCGTATGCCGAAAGTGATCCCGCCGGAGCGCTGAGGATACTATCGACGAACCCGTCAAACCCAGAGGCGGTAAGCGTGCGCGCGAACGCGCTGGTCGCAACGGGGAAGTCAGACGAGGCACTATCACTCATTGATGAAACCGATCAAAGCAGTTTTCCACGTCACGCAAAAATGGCCCTTTTATCTGCTCGCCTCCGGGCCTATCTGAAGCGCGGAGAAAAACAACTCGCCATTGACACCATCGCCCAAAAAGTTGTCGCAGAACCACAAAACCTAAGCCTTAGATGCTTCCAGATGCAAACGTATCGAATGGTGGGAGATGAGACTGGTGCGAGCAAAGCTTTTGAAGGTGCTTTGGCGATAGTGACTGATCAAACCAGTCTGCGGTCGCGCTTGGAGTTGAGTTTCGAAGCCAGGAGATTGGGTCGGGACGACACAATTGTAGAACTGCTGAAAGACCGCGTAGCAATAGATCGGGAAAGTGAAGCGCTCCACACCCTAATTGGAGCTGCAATCAATTCACGTCGCTGGGTCACAGCTCGCGAAATATTGGCTTCTATTTCACAAGGGGTTCAAGACCGGGATTGGTTCAAGAAAACGGAGGCGATTCTTGCGATAAATACAGGAGCCATTAACGCCGATGAAAAGCTTGCTGGCTATCTCAAGCAATGTCCGAATGACGTTGAAATGCTTTTGGCGCGCATCGGAATCTGGCAGAGGTCCGGACGAGATGGTGAAATTCGTAGCCTGTTACGGTGGATAGACCTGGCGAACTTAGAAGGTAGGCCCGAATCGCGCATTCGAATCGCTGCATGGATTGTCCACTACGGAGAACCTGCGAGGGGTCTGCAATACGGGTACAAGGTACTGATGGATAATTGGACCGTTCCAGAAGCACATCTCAGCTACCAAGGCCTCATTTTCCTCAATGAAAACATTGGGGAAGTGATGCCTTCTGGAGCCGTTGTGGCCGAGAACACGGTGGTTGGTCTGGAAACTGAAGGCGGTGAACAACGCTACCGGATTGAAAAAGAGCATTACGACTCCTTCGGAAACGAACGATTGGACCCGGAAAGCGACCTTGCATTGCTGCTTATCGGAAAGAAGCCGGGTGAGACGTTCAACCCTCAAGACCGCATAGGCTCAAAGCCAGTCAAGATCGGCTGGATCAAACCGACTTATATAGATGCGTTCCACTGTTCATTGGCGCAATTCAATAAACGGTTTCCTCGCGCCGATGGGTTAATGAAATTTACATTCGACGTCGAGGCCGCAGACCCGTTAGAGGACATCCGAGCGGTTACAAAAGCTCGGGCTGAAGCCGATCAACGAATTTTGGACGAGTATCGCTCAAAAGGCATTCCGCTTGTGTTTGCGGCTGCACTTGTTGGCAAAGATCCTTTGGATGCTTGGAGTGGCTTAGCGTCGGTTGGTATAAAATTTCAAGTATGCCGCGGCACTTTCCCGGAGCGCCAGGAGGCAGTTCGAATTATCGACCAGCACGGCGGAAAAGGATGCGCGTTGGATGCGATTACACTATCGATAATTCGTCGCTTAGGCCTAGAAAAGACAGTCATTGCGGTATGCGGACCACTTTACACAACGCAATCGGTCATCGATCTTCTTGCTTTCCGTGCTTTTGAAGCACAGCGAAGCGTCGGAAAAAAGCAAGGATACATCGGTTGGCGTAATAATCAGCTAATTGTGGAGGAATTTTCTGAGGAAGTCCTGAAGAACGTCGCCGAGGAGCGTGCAAGAGAGCTTTCTTGGGCGAGAAGCACAGTCGGCATTGTGCCCGCAATGCCTCAGAAGGACTTCTCGCAAGAGATTCAGACGCTCATTAACCAAGTTGGGCAAGCGGTATTCGATCCGGCCATTGCTGCAAGCGGCAATGGACTTCTCTTTCTATCAGAAGACATGGGTTTTCGAATGTGGTCGGCGGCGACATTTCAAATTTTAACCACGTGGTTACAGCCCGTATTGATGGTCGCAAGGGCCAAAGAACGCATCAATCAAAATGATTATTGCGAGGCAGTAAACATGCTCGCCTTGAGCGGCCACACTTTTATGTCTCTTGATCACAGTTGTTTAGTGCACCAAGCACGGAAGGCCAATTTCGCACTAACCAATGAATTGTCACGGCTTCTCAGCCCTGTTGGTGGTCCGATGGCAGATATTCCTTCGAACACCCGCGTTTTGAGTGCCTTTATCGACGCCCTTTGGGATGAATACCCGGACGAATTGGCTGTGAAAAGAATTGCAAGTGAAGGGTTCGTTGCGATTACAAAGGGACGCCAAAAAGATCAGAGGGCAATCATCGGATTAATTCTTAGGCAATTACGGAAAAAAGAGATCCTTATGAGTGAACATGTCCTGGGCTGGCTTATCGGCCATTCGATTGGATTGCCGTACTTCGATGAATTGTTACAAAGGCAGAAAAAGCTTTTGACAAGGATTCGTTGGTTAAAATAGGTAACACCAGCGAGACGATCTAATCGTGCGAGAGAAGGTTGAAAAAAGGGTCAGATTGACCTGAGTAATGACTAACTCGCTTTCCGCATTTCTACGGGCCGTGTGCGTGATCGTCACGCGCACCGTACATGGTAGGGCCAGGCCTTGCAATCACACATCCAAGACTCGGCGCAGGCTTGTACTTGAGTTCGTCTAACCCGCCAAGAGTGACCTCGGTAGCCCAGGTAACTTGGGACTCGTTTAAATCGTTCAATTAGCCTGCCCTGAGTATGTCGAAGGTTTTAACCGCTGCGCTCACATAAGAGCGGTTGCCCGTTCCAAACGTTCCATCGCTACGCTCCTTTCCAATCGTTCCAGCCGTTTAACACTTCGCTCCGCTGAAATCGTTTTGCATCGACGCGGATAG
>VBKY01000211.1:7546-19126 GCA_005879255.1 Deltaproteobacteria bacterium | reverse complement strand
CTCCGCTCGCTCCTTTCTTCGGCCATAGATTTCTTTTGACGCCTCATACTGGACTTCCAGTTTCTCTTTGAGCTCTTCCAGTGCCAGACGAATGATCTTTCGACCGTGCTTGGCCGAGGTGCACTGCCCATAGTGAAGACACCCCTGACAAAGCTTGGGACTCGTTATCAGATAATGCCGCTTCCCACTGCTCTTGTCGGTCCCCACGTAGCTCAACTGCTTGCCCTCCGGACAATAGTAGCAATCCTTTTGTTGATCGTAGCGAAAGTGGCTCTTGCTATACGGCCCCTCCTCCTCATGTAACGCCTGGCGCTGTGAGGGCACCACGACTTTGATTTGCTGATCATCAATCTTCTTTAGCTCTTCGGTGTCCGCATACCCCGCATCCGCTACCGCGACCTCACAGGGCTTGCTTAGGGTCTCGTTGGCCTTGTCGATCTGCACCGCAAACTGATTGATGTCACTGCTTTCGCTCACCGCCTCCGCGTGCACGATTAACCCGTGCTTCTCATCCACTACACTCTGCACGTTATAGCTCGCATGGCTCCCTTGCACACTGTGCATCAATGCACAATCGGGATCGGTCCGGTTGATCAGTTCCCGATCGCTCTGGGCGAAAGCTTTTAAGGCCTCTTGGATCTTTTGCTTTAACCCCTCCGCTTGTGCCAACTCCTTGTCCATCGCCACACTCGATCCCTGCCCCTCCTGCTGCTCGTCTATCCGTTCGGCTTCCTCCATAAGCTTTTCCACCCGGCGGTTCAGTTCTACCAGGTGCTTTTCATAATAGGCCTGATCATGGCTCTGACCCCGTGCCGCATTGGCCCGAATCTTCGTGCCGTCGACAAACAAAATATTACCGGCGATCAAATCCAATTTGATACACATCCGCACACACTGCTTGAGCACTTTCGTTAGCGCTCCTTTATGCTGACGCCGAAACTCCGCGATCGTCTTGTGGTCCGGCTTTAACCCTCCCATCAACCACATAAACGACAGATTGTGATGCGTCGCACGCTCAAGCTTCCTCGACTCCTTGATCCCGTAGCAATACCCGTAAACCAACAGCTTCAACATCGCTTTAGGATCGTATTCCGAGTTGCCCACTTGATGCTCATCGATCTCGATCCCCAACTCCAAAAAATCTACACTCTCCACAAACGCATCATAAGCCCTCACCGCATCGTCTTCCCCTACATACTCCTCGATGCTTGACGGTAAGAGCCCCAACTGATCGCGATTGCCGTATCGATACGCCATGCGCTCCCCTTTCCTTGAAGTGCAATTTATCATATCGATCCCATCGCTTGGCAGATTATTTTTCTTCTTTGTGCTATTTTGTTGCCCTCGATGAATTGCGACACAGTCTCTCGAGAGGGAGGATGAGTACGGTAGCGGACGGCGGAAGAATGCGGAGAAAATGCTCTTAACCAATACTCCATGACTCCAATACTCCTTCCCTCACAACTCCAACGTGCTCTGAGCGAACAGTTCTTCGATTTTTGGTTTCTTCGTGATCAGCCCCTGCTCATGGGAGAAGTCGATCAGTGTCTCGATCATCTTTCGGTTCCCTTTCACGCCGTAAGTATAGGGGTCATTGCCGAACATCTCCTGGGTCCTGGTCAGATATTCTTTCCCGAAAAAGAGCGCACTCGGAATGCTGTCGGTCAACTTTGAATTAAAATGCTCCTTGGCTTGTACGAAGCCGGTGTAGAGATTGAACGCTACCCAGGGATATTTTTTATAGATGTCGCCGCGAATCGTATAGGTGTGATTGACCGGTAAAAACCCCCATTTTTTATAAAAGCGCGCGCCTTCAGCCATGCGGTCGGGAAACAGCGGCTTGATATTGCTCCAATCTCCCTTGCCGCCGATCCGGCTTGAGCGATCCAGCGCATTGGCCTGAAGCACCCACGGGCTCGCGATGTGCGCGGCGTCCAATTCATTTTCTAGTAGTGTCGAAGCCAAACTTTTGTTCTGCGTGATGCGGTTAAATGAAATTCCCGGCGGTGGCTTGAAACCGGTGGTACTGCCATGACTCATCTCCTCGCTTCGCTCCATATACCAGTGGATCTTGTACTGCGACACGCCGAAGTCATGCTCGAGAATGCCGCGTATCCACAGCGCCGCCGTTTGTTGATACTCCGCCACGCCCAGCCGCTTGCCGGCCAGGTCTTCCGGTTTCGTGATCCCCGAGTCGATGTGGTAAGAAAGCTCGGTCTGAAAAAGTCGGCGGCTGGGAAGAACCGGCAGCGCGATCATGTCGGCTCCCTGGGATTTTGCGATAAGAAAGGATGACATGGACATTTCGGCGACTTCGAACTCGCCGAACTTGAGCTGACGCCAGAATGTTTCAGCCGGATGGGAGTAGGTCGGAATAAGCTCGATCCCTTCCACCTGTACCGTGCCGTTCATCAGCGGTTCGACGCGCTCATTGAACGCGGAGATGAATCCTAAAGTCAGTTTCGGCATCGCTCACACGCGAATGGTTACGTATCCTAAGACAGCTGTCCAATCGTTTTCGTTTCCTAATGTCGGGCGCGGATAAAGAAAGATTTCTCCCTCCGGTCGAAATGACATTCGCGGCCTCCCGTGTCATTTCGAGGGAGCTAAGTGACCGAGAAATCTATCCACTCCAGTCATTCCTGGTCCGGAAAACGTCTAGTTCTTTCGCTGGATTTCAAAGCCCTCACACTAGAACCCATCAATCGACCAGATATCGTAGAGCAACTCCATGCGACGGAACGTGTGCTTGCGGGTCTGCTCTTGCAAATGCGGTGAGTGGAGATAGCGCACGGCGATTTCTTCCGCCAGGCTGCTGTGTTCCTCATCCGCTTCCGTATGGACGGTGAAAAAACGAACGTCCTCAGGCTTCATCTTATAGTTTTGCATCAACCCATTGCCGAGCGCTGCTGCGGCCGGGCCGAAGGTTCCCTCAGCGCCGATCTGAATCGACATGACGACGAACCATGGCAACGTATGAATGATAAGCTCGACGTAATAAAGGTGAGCCGCAGTGGACGGCCGCAGCTCAGCGTTTTCCAGTTGTTTTTTCGAGAGACCGATGGACTCGGCAAACCGGATCGCGAGCTCGTTATGGCCGGCGCTGCCGGTGTCCATGCCGCGAGTTTCTTCCTCGACAACGCCCCAAAGTTTCTGAGCGATCTCCGGATCAGTGCAGGCAAGATAGCGCATCATCGCGATCCGCGGCACGGCGGCGCGAAATTGGTAGTCCTGAATCGCCCAGGCGCGGATCTGATCCATCGTGGCGGTGCCGTTGCACACCGCCTTCAAGAACGGATGCTTGATGCGAATCTTCGGAAACGCCTGAATGTCCTTCTTGAGCTGGCTAACGAATTCTTGGCTTGTCATGTTAGTTTCCTCCTCCACTAAGTGTATCGGGTGGTTGGAGTGATGGAGCGTTGGGAACCCCAATACTCCAGTACTCCAAAACTCCATCACTCCAATTCTATCTTTTCCCTTCTAGCCGGCTGACGTAATACTCCCAGCCGCGCATGGGGAAGCGCTGATCGGCGTTGTAGACTTCCAGCTCCTCCGCGGTCAAATATCTTGGTTCGCCGTGAAGCAGCGCCAGATGATTCCATTCGCCGAGCATGGCCAGCCGTGTCGTTCGCTCGATGACCTGCTCGACGCTTTCGCCGACAACGGCATCGCCATGAGCGCGCAATAGGACCACCGGACCGTTGCCCAGCGCGGCGGCGAGCTCATTGCCGCGCTCCACCGTACGTACCAGGCCAATTCCTTCGTACAGGGGTGGGCCATCGGCGGAAAGAAACTTGCCGTAGTGGTGCATGGGCTTGAGCTTGATCGGCAGCACGCTGAAAATTGTGCTCCATTTAGAATGCGTATGCGCGACGCTGACGATTTCCGGACGCGCTTTCAGAATACACGAATGAATCGGCCATTCGTTCGGCGGCGTCTTGGCGCCGTCGAGGTAATTGCCGTCGAGGTCCTGCATGATCAGCCGATCACGCGTGACGCACCCCGGGCTGACATTGGCGATTGTTACAAAAGCGTCGGCGCCGGGTACGCGCACGCTTATGTGACCGTAGCCGTCGGTCACGCCTTCGTGATCGAGAATGTGGCAGGCCGTCATCAGCTTTTCCGTCAGCTCTTTCAGTTCTGCTGAGTCAATTTTGGGCACGTCCTTGCGATCGGCAGCCATGAACACTCCTTAGTAGTCGGGATAGGCGAATAGGTTGCTATCTTCGCGAATCTATTAGTCAGCTATCGGGCTGTCAAGGAGAGTGGCGCTCTTGCACGCGGCTTAGATAATATTCCCATGGTCGCGCCGGAAACGCCTGATCGGCGGAGAAAGTCGCTAATTCCTCTTCGCTCATGTAAAGCGGCTCGCCATGGGCTACCGCCATATGTGCAAGCTCGCTGACGAAGGCAAGTCGGATGGTGCGCAGGATCGCTTCCTCGAGACTGGTGCCGACCACTGCGTCGCCGTGCGCGCGCATCAAGACCGCGGCACTGTCTTTCAGCGAGGCCGCGAGTGCCATGCCGCGCTCGATGGTGCCGATGAGTCCCGCTGCCGGGTAAACGGGCGGACCTGCGATGGGAAGAAACCGCGCGTACACGTGCAGTGGACGAAGACCGCCTTTTAAAACACTGAAAAGCGAGCTCCACTTCGAGTGCGTGTGGCACACGCTCATCACTTCGGGTCGCGCTTTGAGAATACACGCGTGAATCGGCCACTCGTAGGGGGGAACGTTAATGCCACCGAGACATTTGCCGTTGAGATCGAGCATGACGAGTCGTTCCAACGTGGCGCAACCGGGACTGACGTTCGCGATGGTCAGAAAGGCTTCCGTTCCAGGTACTCGGACGCTCACATGCCCAAAACCGTCAGTGATACCCTCGCGGTCGAGAATGTGACAGCCGTCGATCAGTTTCTGTTTAAGCTCTTGGAGCTCGATCGAATCAAAAGCAGGTGTGCTCGATTCAGACGCAGCCATGGCGACTCCTTTGCGACAAAAACTTTTGTCCAATCGGTTTTATTGGCCGGTCACCGGGGTGTCAAGGCTGCGATCCGCTTGACAACCCGCGCGGCGCGGAGGTTAATCCCATTCGAATGGGAGGTAAGTAATCCATGATCAGATCCGTGAATACGGCGCTCCTGCTGGCGTTGGTAATTCTACCAATACGAGTTACCGCGCAAGAAAAGTACATCGCCAGCTACGCCGGCTTTGCTGGATTTCAAGCGCCGCTGTGGGCCGCCAAAGACTTGGGTTTCTTGACAAAACACGGCGTGAACGTCGATCTTGTCATGATCCCCGGATCGGCGCGGGGCGCGCAGGCAATGCTCGGCGGCAGCATCCACTTTGGCCAGATCGACGGCACCGCGTTGATCTCGGCAATCAACCAAGGCGCGGATCTGGTATTCGTCGCTTCATCATTGAACAAATTTCCGTTTAGTCTCGTGGCACAGAAAAATGTCCGCCAACCGAAAGATCTCGTCGGCAAAAAAGTCGGAATTGTGGCCTTCGGTGGCGCCCACGAAGTTTCTCTCATCCTGGCACTCAAGGAATGGAATATTCCGCGCCAGTCCGTCACGCTGCTCGCCAGCGGACCTGCCGCCAATCGTCTGCTTGCTTTGTCGAGCGGCGCGCTCGATGCGACCCTACTGGCGCCGCCGGAAACCGGCGAAGCCGCGCGCATGGGCTTGCCGACGCTCGCGCACATGACCGAGCTCAAAGCCGCTTACTTTCCGATGAACGCCATCGCCACGCGCCGCTCCTTTCTCGACGAGAACCGGGATACGATGAAGCGATTCTTGCACGCGTACGCCGAGGGAATTCATCAGTTCATGACGAACAAGGATAAAGGAGTGGCGTTGCTCACGCGGCGGATGAAGCAAAAAAACCCGGCGGTCGTAGAGGAGACGTATCAATATTTTGCAACGACGTTCTCTTCGCCGCCGCGCATGTCGCACGAAGGCATGCAGGCCGCCATCGACATGCTCCAGCAACGTTCACCGGCGACTAAGTTCGATACCAACGTCGCGAAGTACGTCGACGAGCGCTTGATGGATGAGCTGGAGAAAGAAGGGTTTTTTAAGAGGATGGGTGGGAAGAGCTAATCACGGACGGTTACACTTTCTTGTAAACGCACTAATCTCCCTTCGCAGCATGAAAAAGTATGAGATTTACATGCCGTTGCAGTAGAACGATGGCCGGAAAATCGAAGCTGAGAAAATCAAACAAATTCGTAAAGAGGTAGTCGCCGTCTTCGGAGCGCGGACCGTCTGTTCTCAATCCGCTTCGTACCAAGGGGCTTGGGAATACGGCGCCGTGGATTTCACCGAGGACATCATCAAGATTGAAATCATTGCCGGCGCCGATCGGAAGACTCAAAGGTTCTTAATGTAATTCAAGGGAAATCCGAAGCGGCTTCTCCAGCAGGTGGATGTCTTGATCACCGCGCAAGACATCCATACGATTTGATCAGAATCGGTGTTCGATGAGCCGATCGAGTGCCGCCGGTTTTCTTGATCCGGATCTATCTAACTTAATGCCACAAGGACGCACGGTTATGAGTTCAGCCACTGATTTTTCCGGTGCGCTTAGGCAACACCCTGAAACTGCCAGCCAGGCGGTCAACGGCATCGAGGTAGATGCGGCATGGAAGCGGGTTGCAGAAGTTACTCTCGGTTATGTCATCCGAGGCGATATGGCTCGTCTTCTAATTCCGCCGCCTCGACAGCCGTGTCGAATAGATGGTCTGTGGCAGCACACATGCTTTGAAGCATTCATTGGCTTCAAAGACAGCCCGGCATATTTTGAATTTAATTTTTCGCCGTCCGGTGAATGGGGGGCTTATGCTTTTCGAGACTATCGCGATGGCGGGACGGTTGACGACGATAAGCTCGACCCGAAGATCGTTGTGCGAAAGGAATCCGAAATGTTGGAGCTGAGCGCGGTCATTCGCTTGAATCGACTGCCGGCGATGCAACCAGGAGCGACTTTGCGTCTCGGGCTGTGCGCTGTGATCGAAGAAAGTGATGGCCGGCTTTCGTATTGGGCACTAAATCATCCGGCGGGCAAGCCCGACTTCCATCATCTCAATTCTTTTGCTCTGGCTATTACTTTGCCTAGTTAGAATCTGTGAAAGGGTTTAAGATAGCAAGCGATGAAGTTTGGAATTGACCGATTCCTCGAAGACTCAAAGCTACGAAAGCCATTGGCGGGAAAGCGTGTCGCATTGCTTGCCCATCCAGCCTCGGTCACGCGTGACTTGACGCACTCGCTCGATACACTGGTAGCATTGAAGGATATCAGGCTCACCGCGGCCTTTGGCCCCCAGCATGGGCTGCGCGGCGACAAACAAGACAATATGATCGAGTCGCGAGATTTCCACGATTCCGTGCACGGGATTCCGGTCTTTAGCCTGTACGGCGAAGTGCGCCGGCCGACGGCGGCGATGATGGATAACTTCGATGTTCTCCTCGTCGATCTGCAGGACGTCGGTTGCCGTATATACACGTTCATTACGACGCTGCGTTACGTTCTCGAAGCGGCGGCGCAATATAAAAAATCAGTTTGCGTGCTTGACCGTCCCAATCCAGTTGGGCGTCCAGTGGAAGGGCTGAAACTGCGGCCGGGCTGGCAGAGTTTCGTCGGCGCAGGGCAGTTGCCGATGCGTCATGGTTTGACGTTGGGTGAGCTGGCGAAGTGGTTTGTGCGCACGTTTCGTCTCAACGTCGATTGCGAAGTGATCACGATGGAAGGTTGGAATCCCACAGCGGCACCGGGTTACGGCTGGCCGATCGGCGAACGCGCATGGATCAACCCGAGTCCCAACGCTGCAAATCTTTGGATGGCGCGTTCCTATGCCGGAACCGTCATGCTGGAAGGCACGACGCTTTCCGAAGGGCGCGGTACGACGAGACCGCTGGAGCTTTTCGGGGCGCCGGACATCGAGCCGCGCTCTCTCTTGAATAAGATGGAATCCTTCGCGCCAGAGTGGCTGCGCGGCTGTCGACTGCGCGAGTGCTGGTTCGAGCCGACGTTTCACAAGCATGCTGGGAAGCTTTGCGCCGGAATTCAGATTCACGTCGAGGATGCGAGTTACGATCACGAAAATTTTCGACCCTGGCGATTGGTCGCGCTCGTGCTGAAGTCCTTGCGGGCCTTGCGCCCGGGCTACGATCTCTGGCGCAACTTCACCTATGAATACGAACGTGATCGGCTCGCCATCGATTTGATCAATGGCAGCGACCTTCTGCGCCAATGGGTTGACGATCCTGGTGCCAAGCCCGCCGATCTAGATGCACTGGCAATTCCGGATGAAGATTCGTGGTCTGAAGAGCGCGAGTCTGTGCTGCTATATCGATAACACGTCGATCGATCATGGGACGAGAAAAGGTCTTCGATATTGAATTTTTAGAGACTTTACCTGCTCTTGTCGATGGTGAGTTGAGGCTCAAACTCCGTAAAAAGATACCCGCAGATCACCGCAAAGGTTTCTCACCATGTTACAGCTTCGAAATGGTTAACGTATCTTCGACTGAGGTCATGGGTGGCATCAACTTTCGAATTGGTGTCACTCATCATGAACGTTACTTTCGCGGGAATATCGGGTTTAATGTTCATGAGAAGTTTCGCAGCCACCAGTATGCTTCGAGAAGTTGCAGGCTGCTCTTGCCGATTGCTGCGCACCACGAACTCAATCCGATTTGGCTGACCTGTGATGTTGACAATTACGCGTCACGTCGATCGATAGAGCTGGCCGGGGCTGAATACGTGGAAACCGTGACAATGCCTGACGACTATCCATATGCGGAGCACTATCCGGCCGAGTCCAGAACAAAGCGACGCTACATGATCCGTCTAGATTGCGCGTTCTGACAGATAGTTTTTCGATCGCGCCGCATAACAATAAATAGGCAGCAGACAACAGCAACTGAACCTTGAAGATGATCATGATCCGCCAAGCAGTGCCAGCTGATTGTCCATCGATCTACCAAGCTCATACTCGGGCCATAAGAGAGCTTTGTTCGGTGGATTATGATCAAATTCAGATCGAGGCATGGGCCGGTCCACGTAGGGCAACGGATTATTTGAAGCCCATTTCCCGGGGTCGTCTTTTCGTAGCAGAATTTGACAGCAAAGTGGTGGGCTTTTCGGAATACGACAACAAAACGAGAGAACTCAAAGCAGTTTACGTGAACCCTGACTATGGTCGACGGGGCATCGGCAAGGATCTGTTTAGATACGCGTGTGATGAAGCTCGCGCCGAGGGCTTGGACGCTCTGTGGCTCGATGCGTCGCTCACTGCCGTGCCGTTCTACCTGGCTATGCGATGTCAACGGCAACAGGGCACGACGCACCGCCTAATGTCCGGAATCGAGTTGCTCTGTGTCAGGATGACGATCACTCTGCGTGAGGGAGAGCCCGATTTTGCGGGATAAAGTGACCAGACGTCGTCAAAGCGATGTACGCCGGTAAGTGATCAAGCTAGGCGTCCGGAAAAATCGTTTTGGTCTATGCTACTGTATCTCATTGAACCCAGCTGGTATGATTCTGAAATTCGGCGCGATGTGTTTGGATCAGTAGAGAAAGTTGAGGGGGGTGCACCGCACCACACCGCTACGCGCAAATTTTGATACGTTAGAACTTTTCCAACTCATCCCGCTTGTCTGTTGCGCTGTCATGACTCTCGCTGGACCATTCTCTTTTGTTTTGGCGCAGGATCCGCCGATCGACGCGGAACTTATCAAGAAGGCTCAGGCCATTCACGAGCGCGTGATCATTCTCGACTCGCATGTCGATATCGCCGTTGCCAATTTTACCGGCGAGCGGAACTACACAGAGCGGCTGGATAACCAGTTCAATTTACCGAAGATGTTCGACGGCGGTGTCAGCGCGGTATTTCTCGTCGTTTATGTCGGCCAGACAACCGAGGCGCGCGACCCCGACGCCTTTAAGCGCTCAGGTTACGAGCGTGCTTATGGCGCAGCGATCGAAAAATTCGAAGCGATTCATCGACTCACGAAAGAGCTTGCACCGGACAAAATCGAATTAGCACTCACTTCCGATGACGTCCGGCGGATCATCCGATCGGCGAGGAGATCGGTCGGGTGAAGGAATTCTTCGATCGCGGAGGGCGCTACCTGTCGCTTTCGCATAACGGCCACAGCCAGCTCTCCGATTCCAACACCGGCGAGCGGGACGGCTGGAAGTGGAACGGCCTGTCGCCACTCGGCAAGCAGGTCATCGCCGAGATGAATAAGGTGGGACTGATGATCGACGTTTCCCATCCGTCGAAAGCGTCCATGATGCAGACGCTGGAGCTGTCGAAGGCGCCGATTATCGCTTCGCATTCCGCCGTGCGCGCGCTGTGCGATGTGAGCCGGAACATGGACGACGAGCAACTCCTAGCGCTGAAAAAAAGCGGCGGGGTCATGCAAGTGGTCGCTTATAGCGGATTTATCAAGATGCCGAAGCCGGACTCATCGGAAAGAATGGCGGCCCTCGCCACGCTCAGAAGGGAGTTCAATTTGCCCGAGCCGCCGCCACGCGGACAACGCGGTAACATGCGCTTGGCCTTGGCGCAGCTCACCGCCGAACGTCGGGAAGAATTCGAAAACAAGCTGGCCGTCATTGACAAGGAATATCCGGGTGACCCACCGGCGTCGGTGAAGGACTTGATCGATCACATCGACTACGCGGTGAAGTTGATCGGACTCGATCACGTTGGCATAACGTCGGATTTCGACGGCGGTGGCGGTATAACGGGTTGGAACGACGCGAGCGAAACATTCAATGTGACGCTGGAGCTTGTTCGTCGCGGTTACACGGAAGAGCAAATCGGCAAGCTTTGGGGCGGTAATCTGCTGCGCGTCATGGACGAAGTCCAGCGCATCGCGAGCGAGCTTCGGAAGACGGAATAAGCAAATCGATACGGTTCGCCACGCGCAGCCCAACCGTTGGTCCGAAAACCTCCATGATTTAAATCCCTGTAGCTTCGATGCATAAAAGGCTATTTCCCCTCTGAGAGATTGGACAAAGCTGCTTTTGTCCGAAACGTCAACGATATGGTTTTCGATGACATGACGTGTGCCTCGTTCTCAGTGATGATAATCCGCTTTCGTCGACCTCTGCCGTTAGAATCATCGGAACCGCACTTGCCCTGCTTCCATCTGACAGATCGTCACAGGAAGATCGTGGTGGGCCTTGTGTCGGTATTGAGGAGCGATCGCGTTCCATGCCCTCGGCATTGATTTACCGGCGTTCATCCGAGTGAAAAGTTCTCTAAAGAATCGGCAGAACGCTTCACCTTTGCGATCAAGCGTCCACACGAGATTGGCTCGTTTTGGCCCGGGCAACTTCGCCGCAGCGAGCGCATGCGCCGAAATATTGTTCGAAGCGAGCACGGCAATGAAAGCACCCGCTTTTTCGGCTAAATGCCTTATCGTGACGTTGCCGCCAAGCCCTAACGAACCGTCCGGCGCGACGTCAGCGTAGATGAACAGTACGCTGCATTTGGGTATTTGGTAACCCGCCGCCATTTCAATCTTCGAGAAAAACGGGCTCAGGGCAGTACGATCCTGCTCTA
>VBKY01000211.1:0-7538 GCA_005879255.1 Deltaproteobacteria bacterium | reverse complement strand
CCCGACGTTCAAGAAGCCGAGGGTGGGGTCAACCGAACCAGCGTTCCGCCCGCGAAAAGTCAAGTACAGCGTGTATATCGCTAAGGCACCCATGATCAAATACATGACCACTACTTCCATTTTGCTGAACACTCCCTTCCACCGCGATAGATTGATCTTACCGTTGGGCTGCATTTTAACAGATGCCGATCTCATCTGGGAGCTTTTTTCCGAGGAGGCTCGTTGCTCGCGCTTTGTGACTTGGTTTTCTTGACAAGCGATAGCGCCGCATATAACAAGAATTTGGAATTAATTTTGCCGAGAAAGGATTTTAGATATGGCGGATCATGAGAACAACGAAAAATGGTTCGAAGGGAAGAGCTCGTTATTCAAATCAAGAGCTGAGCGTGTCAAAGCGGACATCGCCAGGCGCAAGGCGGGCCGCAAGGCGATCAAGGGAGAGGATGTCAAGGTGGAATGGGAAGCGCAGAATGGCGTGTGGATGGGACCGCTGGTGTCTCAGGAGTTCGGCTTTCAAAACCGCATCATCGAAGTCGACTGCCACATCTATCCGCCGCATTCACATTCGGTGACGCATAAGCACAACGAAGCGATCATCATCGTCTTGCGGGGCCAGGGGTATAGTATCTTGGACGAAGAGCGCATCGACTGGAAACCGGGCGATACACTTTACATCGGCCAAGGCGTCTGGCACCAGCACCACATCACCAGTGACGAGCCTGCAATGGTGTTCGCCATCAAGCCGCTGCCGATTCAAGAATACATGGGCGAGCTAAACATCATCTACAAGGGCGATCAACCGAAGATCAATCCGAACTATAAAGCGGGAACGTTCCTCGAGGAGTTCGCTAAGATCGGCAGGAAGTAAATTCATCCAACCACAAAGAACAAATAGAGCGCAAAGATCGGTTCTGATGATGTAGTGTAGGGGCACGGCATGCCATGCCCCTACTTTGCGGCGGATGTCTTTGGGTAGAGCAATTGCCAGCGCTGATTCGTTGATATGCCGGAAATTTTACTCATGGCCGTTTCGTACGCAGGCTCCCGATAGTGGATTGCCGCGCGGCGCAGCAGCGGCGCGAGTATTTCCCGCTGAAAATGTGAGATCTGTTTGTCGGTCCACTTTTTCTCGCCGGTCGCAAAGGGTAACAGCCAATCCAACGCTTTGCGGATGTTACGTCTGTCCGCCGTCTCCTGTCTCCACAGATCGATTCCGAGTTTGTCTGCGATAGATGCGGCGTTGAACAGCGCTTCCAGATTGAAAATTGAATAGTGCCACGCCTGCGTGCGTGCCAGCTCGTGCGGCTGGCGGCCGTCCGCTGCGATCTGCTTGGCGATGCGCCTGGATGGGAATTCGCCCAGGACCTTTTTCGCGAGCTCGTCACGTCCAACGAAGAGAGCATAGGAAGCCACTTGGACGTCGTACCAGCTGCCGTGGTTGTTCTGGGCCTTGGACTCCGCTTTTCCTTCGGCGCTATCGATGAGCCAGATGAGGTACGCTTCGAACCAATCCTGCAACCGCTTGTGATCGATTGGGGTCCACGACTTGGAACCGTTCAATAACCCAACCGCGTCGATGAGCTCCGGCAAGTTGTGCGTCTCGATGATGCCTGCGCCACGACTTACATTGCGCCCGGGCACGGCCTGGGCATATCTGAGATGCGGATTCATTTTCGTTTCATCGTCCAGGAACCAGACGCGCAGCAATTTCGCCGCGTGCGCAGCGTACTCTTCTCTTCTGGTGAAAAAATAGCCGAGCCCGAGAGTCTTAACGCTCTGGACCAAACCGTCGAGACGCTTTCGATCCGATGTTGCGTCGCGCTCGGGATTGACTTCACCGTCGCGACGCACGTAGGGAAGGCGATTCGGAGTGTTCGGATTGGGCCACCAGTATGGCGCTATGCTCATGTAGTCGTGCTTATCGCTCGTGGGCGGAGCGAGCTTTTTATTCACGACGGAATAGGTGGCGCCGCCAAGGACGCGGTCCGTGTCGCCCTTGAGACGACTGAATGCGGAAAGCAAAGCAGGGTCGTCGCCGTGGATTCGCTCCGTGGCTCGCAGCAGTTCGTCGGGATGCAATATGAATACGCGTGGCCTAAAATCGTCTGCCGCCGTAGAGACTGGCGCATAAATTTCGGGATTCGCCGCAAAGACCAGGGAGAAACAGAATACAGCGAGCGGTCGCGGTGTCATTCGCTTGTATTTCGGTCCGGCTTCAGTGGGCGGCCGTGAGCGCGAGCTTAAGGATTCGTTGCACGAGTCTGGGATAGGTGAGGCCGGCCTTCATCGCGGATTGGGCGAACTCGTCGTCGCGGTCGAGGTTTGGATTGGGGTTGGCTTCCAAGATGACAATCTCGCCTTCCGGCGTGACGCGGAGATCGATGCGGCCGTAGCCTCGAATGCGCAAGGCGCGATACACGGACTTGCAGAACTTGACGATGCGATGATCCGCGCCGTTGGCAAACGGCTCGGCAAACACGTTTTGGATGCCCCAGCGCTTGCGGTACGCGTCGTCCCATTTGGCTTTGAATGTTGAGAACCTCGGTTGGCCGTCGGGAACCTCGGTGAAGATGACTTCACGGAAAGGAAAGACGCGAAGGCGATCGTTACCGAGAAGGCTCACATAAATTTCCCTTCCGTCAATGTACTCTTCCGCTAACGCTGCTTGGTTCATTCGTTCGTGAATAAAGCGAACTCGCTCTTCGAAGGCCTCGTCGTTTTCCACAAAGGAGTCCAGTGAGATGCCGTAGGAAGCTTCTTCTTCCGCCGGTTTAATAAAGAGCGGGAATTTGAGTCGGCTCGGTCGCTTGATCGTCGCACCCGGCGAGAAGATCGCGAAGTTTGGCACCCGAATCCTGTGGTACGCCAGCAGTTCCTTCGCCATGCCTTTGTTCTTGCACAGCGTGAGGCCAGTGGGACTCGAACCGGTATAGGGCACGCCCATCATTTCCAATAAGCCGGCGACGTTGCGGTCGTAGGCAGAAACCTCGTTAAAATGTTCAGTCAGGTTAAAGACGACATCGGGTGGATTCGCTTTGATCTCATCGATGATCATGCCGGGCTCGTCCCAAACGCCGATCGTACGGACTTCGTGTCCGAGTTTCTTGAGCGCGCCGATGACATGAGCTTCGGCGGCCCAATCGTCGGTTTTCAGTTCCTTCGTAAAATCTTGATCCGCCGGCGGCGTGCCCGCGGTATCGAACAGAACCAGAACTTTGTAACGTTTTCGTACCTGAACCATAGATTAGGATTGTTTGAACTTCCCGGTTAGCCGGTAGTGAGATGCCAGCGTTGCCAGGAAGGCGGTGACTTCGACTCCGGCTGATTGAGCCCGCAAACGTAAATCCAATTCCGCGCAGCGGTCGGTCAACGCCCGCAGCAGCTCGCTGAGCGTGTACTTCGGCTCGCCGGTCCAAGTGGAGACTGCATGCAAAATCATTTTCCTCGACCGGCGCAAGAAGGCGGCGGCGCGTTCATTCTCCGGCGCAGTTGCCGCATCGACGAACAATTTGTGCAGATCCGCGTCGAAAAATTCGGGAAAGTCTTGGGCGTAAAGTTTACGCCGCCGTTTGTAATAAAGCGCCAAGCGGGAACGCAATCGCGAGGCTTCGCTCATTCGGGCCTTCGAGTGCACGGTGGGTGGTTTGCCGGCAAGCTTGCCCATGAGCTGATCGACGAACTCGAGTTTCTCCAGTGCTTTCCAATCTTTGTACTGTTGTCGCCAATCGAGATTAGGCGTGAGCCAGATCGCGACGGTCTCGGCGAAGTCCTCTTCCGGATGGCTCTGGGCGTAGTAGCCTTCCAAATGACGGACAAAGCGACGACTGTAGGGTCGCGCGCGAAAGCTCTCGGAATATTCCAGCGAAGTGGGGCCAAAAAGTTTTTGCCAGGGCTTGTCTTTTTCGAGCAGGTACGCGTGATTGAGCACATGACCCATCTCGTGGCGCAATAGCCGCATGCACCAATCTTCCGTGCCGCCTTCGACTTCCATCATCATTTTCTCTTCAAGTTTCTTGAGGCGCGGATGAGCGAGATAGAAGGGGATGGCAATTGTGGTTGAGCCCTCGGGGCAGAACCATTCGTCGCCGAGATAACAGATGGGTTTCAACAAAATGTTTTTTTCCCCGAGCTCAGCATGAAATTTTTCAATGCGAGACTCGAGCTCGGTCCCGGGGATTTTGAGCTTTAAGTCGCAAATACGCATCGCCAACAGCTCTTCATCGCTTAGGCCGGAAAGTTCGGGCCCTTGGGATTCCGCCTGTTTCGGCGGTGCCGGCTTTTCTCTGGGTTCAGCCGCTTCCATGGAGGGTATTTTAACAGAGGCTTGGCTGAGCGGCCACTGGCCTTGGACGCGGAGGGTTGGAGTAATGGAGTGATGGAATACTGGGACTCTCAGGAGACGAGAGGCCCAATCCTGTCGGATTCTGATTGCTCGGTTATGGCGCGACGGTGCCCGGTCGCTGCGGGACTTTACCTTCGAGCTCGTCTTCGATGCTGCCGTAATTGTAATAGGGGTTCGACACCGTTTTGCGATACTCTTCCGGCGGTACATTGCAATAGACCTCGAGCACATTGCCATCGGGATCGTAGAAATAGATGCTCTTCGCCACGCCGTGAAAGATTGTCTGGTGAAACCTCACGTTGTGTTCTTTGAACTTTCGATAGACTTCCTGCAACTCAGCAAAAGTGGCGACCTCGAAAGAAACGTGCTCCATGCCGATCTGCTCGGGATTAGGCATGGGCGCGCCCGGCTTGCCTTCCCTCAATGCGAGCATGTGATGGTTGTCGTTAACGTCGGTGCTGAAGAACAGCATGCCGCGATCGTTTTTGCCGACTTGCGGGAAGCCTAATATCTCGGTGAAGAATTTTCGCGAGCGTTCGAGATCTTTCACTTTGAGAACCAGATGGCCGACTCGTTTGATTTTGAATGACATCGTATGAGACTCCTTTCCGTGATTGTGCTGCGTAGGGCTGTTTTTACACCATTCGGTTTCTCGTTATTGCTCTGTCGCGGAATTAAATTTGTTCCCGCATGTGGGCCATTTCATTATTAAAGAATGTCTCC
Source organism: Deltaproteobacteria bacterium (assembly GCA_005879255.1). The sequence goes on along the minus strand of VBKY01000211.1, from coordinate 2,473 downwards.
CTTTGGTCGAAATGACATCCAGCAATCCAGTTCACGTGTCATTTCGAGGAAGCGAAGCGACCGAGAAATCTTGCGAGTTAGAGGCATGATGATTAATACCGCGACTACTCTGTCGTCTTACATCGTTAGTATGACTTTGCCGAAATGCTCGCGACCCTCGAGATAGCGCTGGGCGGCGCGAGTTTCGGCCAACGGAAAACTTTTGCCGATCACGACTTGAAACTTCTTCTCCGCCACGAGTTTGAGAATTTCATCCAGTTGCTTGAAATCTTCCGGTTTGGCCTTCAAATAGTTCGTGATCGAGAAGCGCGTCGCCTTGCGACCCGCGGTCAATACCGGCGGAGAATCTGGAATCGCCCCGAAGGCGCCACCGATGGAGAACAGACGGCCATCGGGCGCGAGAGCTTGCAAACTCTTTTGATAGACCTCGCCACCGATCATTTCCAACACGACATCGACCCCGCGGTTATTGGTCACGCGCATTACTTCCGTCAGAAAGTCATTTTCAGAAACGTCGATGGTCACATCGGCGCCGAGTTTACGCAGTCGCCGAGCTTTTTCCTCGGTCCCCGTTGTGGTAATCACTTTGGCACCCAGATGTTTGGCTATTTGGATCGCTGCGATGCCCACACCGCTGCTGCCGCCATGAACGAGGAACCATTCGCCGGCTTTGAGATTTCCATCGGTCAATAACCCGAACCACGCCGTGAGAAATACCGTGGGAAGGGCAGCGGCTTGAGCAGCCGTGACGCCATCGGGGACAGGTCGAACTTCAGGGGTTTTTGCGACGGCGTATTCCGCGTATCCGCCGAGACTCGGATACGCGACAACACGCTGGCCTACTCGGTATTCGCCAACGTCGCCTCCAAGCTTTTCAACCGTGCCGGCGAATTCACGACCGGGAATGATTGGCAGCGCATCGGCAGAAATCCGGTAAGTTCCTTTGCGCAGGCCGAGATCGGCTCGATTCAGCGCCGCCGCTTCGACTTTGATCAAGACCTCGCCGGCCTTAGGTTCAGGCACTGGAATATCCTCGTACTGGAGTACGTCCTCCGTCGGACCGAAATTGTGAATACGGATGGCTTTCATCGATTGCTCCTTTGTGGTCCTTATACGAGAAGATTAGCGAAGTTGCTACTTTCGTGTCAACGGATCTTCCTCCTCGCGGATATTGGCTTGTTTTCAATTACCACGACGGACGCCATGATGCACCGCGGATCCGCCGAAGGACGGATCAGCCTTATGGGCTGAGGCGCACGCTCAGGACGCGGAGGAGAATCAGGCGACCGGCCGGTCGCCCCTACACGGTGAATAAAGATCTCGCCTGCTAACCTTGGTGCGCTCCGTACTACTATACTGGAGAGGTTTCGCGGCTTGAAATTTTCAGACAGCCCGGATCGCCGGGACGTGGGGATTTACTCCCGCCAAGCTTGTCTCCTAAATTCGAAATTCGAATATCGAAAGGCGAAACAATTTCGAAATTCGAAATATTAAAACCCCGAAACTCAAGTCCCAATCGAGGTTGTTTGGAACATTGGGATTTTTTGTCATTTGATATTGTTTCGAGCTTCGGACCCTTCGACTTTACTCAAGACAAGCTTTTGCGGGAGACAAGCTCATTTGGTTGCGGCTTCGCCGCGTTAGGCACTTCGTGGTAAATTATTTGAGACGGAGTCGTTATGCCTTTCGATGCTCAAGAGATATTTGCCAATCTGGCCGAGAAGGAAAAAATCAAAGGCCACCATTCGCCGGAAGGCAGAGCGATCCGAGTGCTGAGCCGGGCGGTCAGCGGTTGGTCGAGTGCCGACCTTTCGCCTCGCGATGTCATTGTGCTCTGCGATCAGGCCGTGGAAGATTGGCTCAAAGCCCGTTTGCAGCGTTCGCCTTGGTCGGCCCAGCCGTTGCCGGCGCTGATGGTCGATGCGATCAACAAAAATCTCATCACCCGCATGGAAGCGGTGCGGCTGGAGAAGGTGAGAAATGGTCGAGCTCGGTCGGACGATGAAGCGCAGATTTCCAATGTGGAAGTCGAAAGCGCCCTTGAGTTTTGCATCGAGCTGATAGAGAAACATTGGTAAGCGACATAAAGGTTGGAGGCCTGCCGCCGCTTCGCTGATTCATTCTTTCCGCGATTCCATACCGACAACGCATGGATTCCCGCATCAACTGGCTGCTGCTGATCAATGCGGCGCTGGGCAATTTTTTGGCCGGCACGGCCAGCCGGATTTTTTCCGTGTCGCTGCCGACGGTGGCGGCCAGCTTGGAAACGACCATCGTGGGCATCTCATGGGCGGTGATCGCCTATCAAATCTCCCAGATTAGCTTGTCGTTGATTTTCGGTCGTATCGGCGACATTTACGGCCGCCATACACTCTTCGGCTTGGGTCTCGTAGTTTCCTCCATCGGCGCTTTGCTGTGCGGAATTTCGCAGAACGTGACGCAACTCATCGCGTTTCGATTGTTTCAAGGCGTG
>VBKY01000658.1 GCA_005879255.1 Deltaproteobacteria bacterium | reverse complement strand
AAATACCTCCCGGCGAAGCCAGGAGCTGGATGCGGCTCGCGACATTGACCCCGCTCCCGAAGAGGTCCTCGCCTTCTTGCAACAGGTCTCCAAGGTGGATGCCGATCCGAACCAGGAGCGGCTGGTGGCCTCCCTTGCGCCGATTTCGGGCAGCGAGCTCTTTCTGGATACTGACCGCGGCGCGAACGGCGTCCACAGCACTGCCGAAGGCTACGAATAGACCGTCTCCCATGGTCTTGATGATTCCTCCAGAGTGCTCTTGGATGGTTTTACTAGCGATCTGCCGGAATTCCTCGAGGAGCTCGAGAGCTTGGGTTTCGCTCTCCTCCATGAGGTAGCTGTAGCCCACCATGTCGCAGAACGTGATCGCTGCGAGGCGCCGCTGAGCGTGGGGAGTCTTGTCAGCCAACTTTTACTTCTCCAATCGTGCTGCTCTACTTTCAACACCGCCTGGTTCACGGACCCGGAGCGTCCGCGCCGGTCGGCTACTATGCCGGATCTCCTGGCGTTTGAAGCAAAGCCGATGCTACAGCGCGAATGAAACGCCGGTCAAGAGGAACATATTATTCGTGCTCCACCGCAGCCGAAGAACAATCTTCACCATATTCTCTAGTGGTGACATGGATGAGCCAGTTACTCTGATCAATCCTAAGCGATCTTTCTTCGCTAGCGCGGTTCCTGAGCCGCGTGGCACGATCGGCACATCGACTCGCTTGGCGACTTTGATCACGGCGATCGCTTCTTCGACGTTGGCAGGCAAGACAACGATCTCCGGCATGACATGAAAAATCGAGCCGTCTTGTTTGTAGACGATGACGTCTTCTTTCTAGAAAAGAACATAGCGATCGCCGGCGGTAGTCCGGAGCGGGTTGATCAACTCTTCTCGCGCTGTGACGTTCTTGAGGAGCCTATCCGAGACGAGAATGAAGTGTCAACCACGCTAGGAAGTTTGAAGTCTGGGATCTCTTCTCGAAAATTTTCCACGCGGAATTTGACATTGACGGAAATTCTCGAACTGTATATAAGCGGGAAATGTCATTATTCGGCGGCAGTAACCTTAATTAGGAGGCGGACTATGACTGACCAAAAGCAAACCGAGGAGCACGTTAGCAAGAAGGTATCGCGCCGTAATGTCCTCAAAGCGGCGGTTGCCGCCGGCGGCGCGGCAGTGCTCGGCTTTCCCAATATTGTCAAAGCGCAAGGAGTGACCTCGATGCGCTGGCAGAGCACCTGGCCGTCCAAGGACATCTTTCACGAGTACGCGCTGGACTACGCCAAGAAGGTCAACGACATGACCGGCGGCGACTTGAAGATCGAGGTGCTGCCCGCGGGCGCGGTGGTGCCGGCCTTCGGCCTGCTCGATGCCGTGTCGAAGGGCACGCTCGACGGCGGCCACGGCGTGCTCGTTTACCACTACGGCAAGAACAATGCGCTTGCGCTCTGGGGTTCGAGCCCCGCCTATGGCATGGACGCCAACATGCTGCTCTCGTGGCACAAGTACGGCGGCGGCAAGGAGCTGCTCGACAAGCTCTACAAGGCGGTTGGCGCCAACGTTGTCTCGTTCCCCTACGGTCCGATGCCGACCCAACCGCTCGGCTGGTACAAGAAGGTGGTCGCCAAGCCGGACGATTTCAAGGGCATGAAATTCCGCACCGTCGGCATCTCGATTGACCTCTTCACTGGAATGGGCGCGGCGGTGAACGCGCTGCCCGGAGCGGAGATCGTGCCGGCGTTGGACCGCGGGCTCATCGATGCCGCCGAGTTCAACAACGCCTCCTCCGATCGCGCCCTCGGCTTCCAGGACGTTTCCAAGATCTGCATGCTGCAGAGCTACCACCAGAACGCCGAGCAGTTCGAGATCATGTTCAATAAGACCAAGTACGACGCGCTGCCGGATAAGGTCAAGGCGATCATCGCGTATTCGGTCGAGGCTGCTTCCCAGGACATGTCTTGGAAAGCGATCGACCGCTACTCGAAGGATTACATCGAGCTGCAGACTAAAGAGAAAGTAAGGTTCTACAAGACGCCGGATTCGGTGCTGCAGAAACAACTCGAGGTCTTCGACCAGGTTGAGGCGAAGTATTCTGCGCAGAACCCGCTCTTCAAAGAAATCTCCGAATCGCAGCGCAAGTTCGCCGAGCGGGCGGTGAAGTGGGACCTCGACACCGTCGTCCCCCGCCGCATGGCCTATAACCATTACTTCGCCAAGAAACCGACCGCCAAGCCCGCAGCCGAAGCTGTGAAACCTGAAGCCCCAGCCGCCAAGAAAAACTAGGTTCATGACGATCTCCAGCAATTTCGTCAGCCATCCGCCAACGGGCGGATGGCTGGCATTTTCTCCACAGTGACGAGCATGCGGCGCCTGTACCAAACGATCGACGAAGTCAGCTACTGGTCGGGCAAAGCCTTCGCCTGGCTGATCGTGGGGCTGACGTTCGTGGTCTGCATCGAGGTCTTCAAGCGCTACATCCTGAACGCGCCGACGGCCTGGATCTTCGACTTCAACAACATGCTCTACGGCACGCTCTTCATGATGTGCGGTGCCTACACGCTCGCTTTGGCCGCGCACGTGCGCGCCGACTTCGTCTACATCTACTTGAAACCGCGCGGCCAGGCGGCGCTCGATCTGGCGCTCTATTTCTTGTTTTTCCTCCCGGGAATCATGGGGCTGATCTACGCGGGGTACGGCTATGCCGCGGACTCCTGGCGCATCGGGGAACACTCCGGCATCACGGCGGAGGGACCGCCG
>VBKY01000657.1 GCA_005879255.1 Deltaproteobacteria bacterium | reverse complement strand
CGGTAGCAGCAATCGGATCTCACCTCGACTTTTTGCCGAGCGGCGCGCGGGTAAATATCTCGCCGACGTCTATTTGGGAGGACCCACTTCGTTATACAGCTTTTATAAGAATGATCTCTTTGATCCCCTCGGTCCGGTTTTGGTCCTACCGGAAGTGGTAAATACTTCGCTGTGGTGGGAAGGAAAACATCTCTATATCGACCCCGAGCGCAAATACATTTTTATCAACGAAGGAAGCGTCTCAGGGTTCACCATCACTTACAATACGCAGCTGGCCAAGGCCAGTGAGTTCAAGTCCCTTTGGGATCTCTTTCAGCCAAAATGGAAAGGGAAAATTGTCAGCCTAGATGCGCGCGATCCGGGTTTTGGCGCAAGCGAACTGCGTTATGTCTATTATCATCCAGAGTTGGGTCCGCAGTTTATCCGGCGGCTCTTCGGCGAAATGGACATCGTGCTCAGCCGAGAGCACAAGCAAGCCATCGACTGGGTGGGCGCCGGCAAACTGTCTCTCTGCGTGTTTTGCCGGGACGGTTTCGCATCCGACGCCAAGGCACAGGGGCTTCCCGTCGATTACATCAACCATAATGACTTGAAAGAGATGCCGCGCCTAAGGGGAAGCGCTAGCGCGATCACCTTGGTCAACAAAGCGCCGCATCCCAATGCCGCCAAAGTATTCATAAATTGGTTTCTGTCGCGTCGCGGCCAAATCGTCTATCAAGAGAGTCACGGCGACCGTGATTCGCTCCGAATCGACATACCCAAGGAAAAGGTCCCGGCCGCGCAGCGGCGGGTGGCCGGCAGAAAATACTTTTTTGTCGAGACTCCGGAATTCATGGACGTGAAGCCCGCGATGAAAATTGTCGAAGACGCGCTCGCCGGAAAAGGACGCTAACCCAGATTATTGATGATCAGAGGAAAAACGATGAATTTGGTTCAAGACGTTCGACACGTTTGGAACCGTTGGAACTTTTGGAACTACTGGAACCAATGATCTTCATTTCTGCGGCAGCGCGTCTTTGACAAACTTGAAGATGGGTGCCACGTCCTGGTACTCGGGCTTCGCCAGATCAAAGTATTTTTTTCCTTCGTCCAAACGGTTATAGAAGTCGACGTCGTCTTTCGGAATATCGATGCGGCGGGAGTTGTGCGCGTCGGGCCGGCCGTACTTTTGCAGTGCCATCTGCCCTTCGCGTGAGAGAAACCAGTTAACGAATAGCTTCGCGGCATTGGGATGAGGCGCGCGGTTGAGAATGCCGACCGTGCCACCGGCGGCGCTGGAGCTGCCACCCTCCTTCCATTCCTCCGTATCGAGATACCCGATGGGCAGCTTCTGTTGCACAGCCTTGCCCACTTCGCTGCCTGCGTTGCAACGGATGCAGAGAGAAAACTTTCCCGTGGCGAGCCAGTCGGTCATTTGGCGCGGGTCGCGGCTCACCGTGACTTGCATCTCGCCATAGAGTTTCTTGAGAAACGCCGGACCCAACTCAGGGTGAAAATATAAGAACTGCAGCGCCGCGCCCATGCCGAAACTGGTAGGGTCGAGCGACACCATTTTACCCTTCCACTTCGGATTCAGGAGATCCCAGTAGGATTTGAACTCGGCGGGGTTCACCTGCTTAACGTTGTAGACAATTTGCCCGGATTGAGAATTGGCGACGAAAGCGAATATGTAACGCTTCTCCGGATCGATGTAGCGGTGCTCGCCTTGATACCATTTCGACAGATCCAAAACTTCGGGGAGAATGAGCGCGGGTTTGATTGGATCCAGAGCGTTCGCCTTGTAGAGCGCGTCATGAAGGGTGTTAGCGCCCGAGCCAACGATGTCGGGAAGGTACTTTTCACCACGCCGCTCCGCCAGAATCCTTGCCGAAAGCTGATTGCCAGACCCAACAAACGTGGCAACTTTTATCTTGGGGTATTTCTTTTTAAATCCCTCGATCACGCGATCGTATTCATAGCAGCAACCGTAGAGCGTCAATTGCCCCTCGCTCTCCGCTGCGCGCAGGGTTTTGTCCCATTCGGCCTGCCAATTGGCCTGCGCAA
>VBKY01000656.1 GCA_005879255.1 Deltaproteobacteria bacterium | reverse complement strand
CGTCCATTGGGATACTGGTCTTTTGGCACCACGAGAACGTTGCAGCCCTCTTTCTTGAGCGTTTCCGCCATCCAGCCTGACACCGGAGCGCACTCTACTTTACCGCTCCTCAGAGCCTCGACGAGCAGATGAGTGGAGACGCCGCATCTCACCCATTCCACGTCTCGTTCGATATCCAACCCCGCCTTGCGCAACTGGATCTGTATGCCCCAGTGACGAATGCTGTTGAAGTCACTGATGCCGACGCGCTTTCCCTTGAGATCCTGCAGGGACTTGATGTGCGGCGGCCCGACCCAGGCAGCGGTGTGCTGGTTTCTCCATCCCGCGATGATGTATACGTCCGCGCCCCGCGAGCGTTGAAAAAAAATCGTCCGGGACTGAACATCGAGAGCGATATCAACTGACTTCTCCTTCATCGCCTGGGAGATTCCCAGCTTTTCCAGACCGAATGGAACCATCGGATCGCGCAGGACCTGATAGGCGAGGGATCCATCGCCGGTTTTGAGACCCTCGTCGTAAAAAAAGTTCATCTCATGGGCCGACATCACCGGCAGGAGATGAAGCACATGATAACATGTCGGAGCGATGCGCAGTTTTCCGTCTAACATAGTTCTCCTCCAAAGTTGTTCTTACTTACCGCCGGGAAAGCCCCAGGTGGCGGCGATTTTTTTTATTATGCCGGGCTCGTATTCGGGGCGATCCCATCCCTCGAAGATAGTCTTGGACCCCCATTTCTGAATTAGCCTCCACTTATCGCTCTCTTTGATGTAGGGCGAGCCCCTGCCGACTCGGTCGTAGGCTTTTTGTCCGTCAGGAGAAGCCAGCCAGCCGGCCAGGAGCAGAGCCGCATTCGGATTCGGCGAGCCTTTAGTGATCGCCATTATTTCTCCCAGGCTGACAGGCACTTCCTTCGGCAACGCCATCGCCAATTTCGCTTTGGGATCGCTTCTCAACAGCGAGAAGATCGTCGCGTAATGAGCGCCGCACATAATCGGATATTCGCCTACGGCGACTTGTGCGACAGCCTCTGTTTGGCCGTTCTTCCAGATCGGTTGGTTGTTTTTAAACTGGGCCGCATATTCGAGAATTTTTGCTTCTCCCCAAGACTTGTAAAGCCCGCTCAAAAATCGCGGGTGCGTATCCACGGCAATCTTTCCCTTCCAATAGGGATCGAGACAATCCGACCAATCTTTGGGGATCCGGTTAGCTGGAACCAAGGAAGGATTATAACCGATAATACGCAAGTTAAAGCCCGACGCATTGAAATATCCATCAGGACTGATGTGGATCTCGGGTACGTTGGGGAATAGCTTGCGCCACTCGATTGGACCCGTCAGCACTCCTGCTTTGACAAACCTATTCTGCATCGCGGCCGGGACGTCATAGAGGTCATATTCCACCACGCCCGCCAACACTTCATTGAAAAGTTTTTCCGCTCGGGCGACGCCGCTCACCGGAGTGAGATCGACTTTGATCATCGGGTACTTCTGATTGAAACCCTTGAGAACCAAAGGGGCTTCCTCCACTGTCAACCCGCTGCCGACGCGCACCTTGCCCTCTTTAGCGGCCAATTTCACGACTTCGTCGAAGGTTTTGCCCATATTGACCGACTGAGAACCGGCCCGCCCGGAGAAAATCAAGATGCCAACTAGGACGTTCGTCAAAACCATCGATAGCTTGAGCAACCTGGCGTTTTTAGTCATGGAATCTCCTCTTCGGGGTTACTTCTCGTTTCTTGGGTTTATCATCGCTAGAGATCTGTGGCTAGCACAACACGAATTTTTCGACATCCGCTGCGGCACCGATGACTATCAAATCATGCAAGGCCGCGTCAATGTAGAGTGTTCCGCGGTATTGTTTCAACGCACTTGCCAGATCTTCGAGTCCTGGATAGGGTAGGCCACATGGAAATTAAATACGGACTGATCAGCGCGGACTCCCACGCGGCATTCGACCGAGACACCTTCACCGCCCGGATGTCGATAAGCAAATGGGGCGACCGCATTCCGCATGTGGCTGCGACACAAGGCAACGGAAACCCAAGCGATGGTTGGAGCATTTATGGCCGGCCGCCTCGCGGCAGCGTGTGCAACTGCCCGGCGGTAATGGGCGACCCCTTTCCTACATGGCCGACGCTCTGGGAGGAAGTGCCGCGGATGGCGTACGATCCGAAGGAGCGGCTGAAGGCGTTGGACATCGACCGCGTCGATGCCGA
>VBKY01000210.1 GCA_005879255.1 Deltaproteobacteria bacterium | reverse complement strand
ACGTTCGACGCCTTGCGCGGCAAGTCGGTGGCGACCACTTCTGTCGGGGCCTTCGGTGAAATCGCCATGCGCATAAGCGCCAAAGAGCGCGGCATGGAAATCGGCAAGGATGTCAAGCTCCTTTACCATAAAGGTCCGGCTGACGCGCTGTCTACTTTCCTCGTGGGCAATGCCGATGGTTTGATTGTCACGCCGCCCCAGAGCGAAATGGCGCGCAGCAAAGGATTTGCGGTGATCATCGATTACTACGAAAAGGGACTCAAGATCATCGGACCGGGCACCGGGGTGGCGCGCTCTTTCGTGCAGAAGAATCCCAACACCCTCAAGATATTCCTGATGGGCTATCTCGACGGCGTAAAGCGCTGCCTCGACGATCCGCCCTATGCTCATAAGATACTCGCCCAGAGCAGCAAAATAACCGACACTAAACTTTTGGAAGAGAGTTATCAGGAAGGGGTCAAAGTCTGGAACAAAGACATGACCGTTGACCCGGAAGCGATCAGAATCGTCCTCGAGCAATTGACAGTGCCGAAAGCCGCCGAGCTCGATCCGAAGCGTTTCTACGACAACACGCTCATTCGCGAGGTCAATCGTGACTATGCTTCGAAGCTTTTTCCCGGCCAGGTGAAATGGTGAGAGTCAAAGCGGTGGGTATCGGCGCAAAGCGCCTCCACCCACCCTACACTTCAGGCAAGAGAATCTTCTTGTAGGATGGGTGGAGCGAAGCGATACCCATCGTTCTGCTGTTGAGCCTCAACGTCGGTTTCTGATACTGATAAACTAAATTCATGATTGTTGAGGAGAAGCACCATGCGGATTATCGATGCCGATGGACATGTTTTAGAGAAAAATATCCCGTGGGCGGATTTGCTTGAAGAACCTTACCGCGCGCGCGCACCAAGGCCCGTCACGGATAACCGCGGATATAGTTTTATGATGATCGACGGAAAGTTAACACCAAAGCCTGTGGGCAAGGGCTGCAGCTTCGTAGGCGCGCCTCGTAGCCGTCAACCACAGCCAACCACAGGCATGATCGATCCGGTGCAGCGACTAAAAGACATGGATCTCGAGGGCATCGATGCGGCTGTGCTTTTCGGTACATCACCGTTCTTAAGCCTGCCTTTCGTCGAAGATAAGGATTTGGCTTGCGCCATTGCGCGCGTCTATAACAACTGGCTGGCGGATTATTGCAAAGCCGATCCACGCCGGCTCAAAGGCGTCGCAGCGGTCGCCATCCAAGATCCGCCGGAAGCGACGAAAGAGCTTCGGCGCGCCGTTCAGGATCTCAAATTTGTCGCGGTCGCCGCCCCGCCGATATCGGCGTCGAAAAAGAACCTCGACGATCCTGATCTGTTTCCGTTCTTGGCTGAAGCCGAGCGGCTTAACGTGCCGGTGTGCATTCATGTCGGCGCCGGCGATGGCGTTCCCGCGGCAACCGAACGCTTTGATCACCCTTTCTTTACGCACGCCATGGCGCACCCGTTCGAGCAGATGATCGCTTCGCTCTGCGTTGTCGCCGGCGGGTTATTGGAAAGATTTCCGCGCCTGAAATTCGCTTTCATGGAAGCCGGCTGCGGCTGGGTACCGTACTGGATGGAACGGCTCGACGAGCACTTTGAATTTCTCCAGCCGACGGTGCCGTGGCTGAAGAAACCGCCGAGCGAATATATGAAAAGCGGGCAAATGTTTTACGCCTTCGAGATGGACGAAAAGATGTTGCCGTACGTCGCGGAATTCGTCGGTGACGAGCGATTAGTCTTTGCTACTGACTACAATCACAGTGATTCGAAGTTCCCCCACACCGTGGAGGAAGTCATGGAGCGCAAGGATCTCTCCGACGGCCTAAAGGCGAAAATCATGGGTGAAAACGCGGCAAGGCTTTACAGCTTGTAAACACGGATAGGATCGCAAGACAAATTGAAGAAGCGCGGTGACTTATGACTGCTGAACTCTTAATGCAACTTCCTCCCCCTCGAGGATAGGTGGCAGCGAAACTCCTCACTTGGCATCTTACCGTCCCATTTCCTGCGTGCCTAACTTCGTTAGCGTAAAATCCGCCACATCGGATGGGCGGGCGGTGATTTTTGCTTTGCTCTGCTCGCCGATGCGGTTGAGCTCGACCTGTACTTCTTGGTCCGTGAGCCAGAGCGTCGGATTGAGCGTGTCCATAAGCGCTTCGTAAACCGCGTCCGCTACCTCGCGTTCCATGTTGTACTGTCGCGAAATAAATTGGACCAGCTCTGGCTTGTGGGTCTTGGCATAGTCGACGGCTTTCATCACGGCACGAATCGTGCGGCGAACCATCTGCGGCTCGCGCTCCAACTTCTCTTTAGTTGTGACGAGCCCAGTCGTGGGTGAAACGCCGATCACATCGCCCGTGTGGATCAAGTCACGATAGCCCTGCCGCTTTGCGAGTATGCTGTAGGGCGGCGTGAGAGCAACGGCGGGCATACTGCCCTGCTGCAAGGAGAGATAACCGTTGGCGACGTCGCCCGTGGAAACGAGTTGAACGTCTTTATCGACGCCGGACGGCTTGAGCGCTTCAAGAACCTGATAAAATTGCGTGCCCCAGTTGCCGCCGACGCCGATCATCTTGCCACGCAAATCTTCGACGCGCTGAATCGATTTTTGCACAAGAATCCAGAGGTCCGCCTTCTTATTGACGTTCAATATCATCTTGAGCGGCGCGCCATTGACTGCTGCGCGCATCGCCGAACCGCCCGCGGTGGTGAAATCGACGCTGCCGGTTACGAGCGCGGCGATGCCGGTGTTGGTGCGCATGACGATGATCTCCGGGCTCAAGCCCTCGCGCGCCAAGAAACCTTCTTTGGCGGCAAGGTGCACCGGCCACGCCGCCAGGCCCGGCGACGACGGTGCGATGCGGATCCTCTCCTGGGCGCGGACCAAATGAACCTGTAGAATGAGTTGAATGAGAAAGAATGAAACGATTAATCGGCGAATGAGCTTGGAAGCGGTACGGTCGTCCGTCTTCTGTCTCTGGTTCGAGGCTGACTCGAAACGCGAAACCCGAAACCTGACACCTCTATAACCCATACAACGCCTTGGCATTGTCGTAGAGAATTTTATCGATCACCTTAGGATCGACGTCGCCCTTACGTTTCAAGGTGCGCAAAGCCTCGATCTCCGCCGACGTGTCCTTATGCCCGTAGTCGGAACCGATTACGATATTGTCTTCGCCGGAATATTTAAGAATGTACGGCAGGTCGTCGTCGGTCTGGCAGGCCACGTAGACATGATTATCGCGAATAATGTTTTTCTCGCGTTGCTCTTCGCCGCGCTCGAAGCGCCGGGCGATCTCGACGCATAGATAAGGAACCCATTGTGCGCGAACTTCGATGAAGCCGAAGCGCAGTGCGGGAAATTTTTGCGGGATGGCGTCGTGGACGATGGAATGAAAAGCGGAAAGCACCGGCATCTTGAACCGGCTGAAACCGCTTTCCCCGTCGAAAAGATCGACCCAATCGAAATTACCCGTCGAAGCGTGCACGCAGAACGGCAGATTGGCCTCCTCAGCCTCGGCATAGAGCGGATGAAAAAACGGATGGCTGAGCCGCTTGTCGGCGATCAGGCCGCGGCTGAAGATGCCGCAAGCGCCGTTGGCTTTGGCAAACCGGATTTCATCCACGGCATCGGGCATATCGAGCATTGGCACCGTCGCGATCCAGCGGAGCCGCCCGTGCGATTGGTTGCAAATATCGATCAGCCACCGATTGTAGCTCCGGCAGATCGCCTTCTCGACTTCGGGTTTCGAGGTCAGGGGCCTAAGAAAAAGCGACGGATAGAGAACCTGAATATCGATCTCGAGCTCGTCCATGTGCCTCAAGCGGGCGCCGATATCGCGCATCTCACGATCCGCCTCTGACAGCGTTGGGTCGACATTGACCCCGCGCCGAAATGCCCTGCCGTCGATTATCCAGTGCTGCGGACCGCCGCCATTGGGCATGGTCAGTTGCGGTTTGTATTTGGGATTTTCAACGTAATCCCATGTTCGCTCGCTCTCGATTACGTGGGCGTCGGCGTCGATGGTCGGCATGTTTCATCCTCCTTATCTGCCACTGTCATAGACCGCTTTCCCTCACAACGTAACTCTGTTCGAGGTCAACCGTCAAATAAAGCAGACAATTAGAAAAAGTGTCGCTAGGCTTAAAGCAGTCCTCGACAATTGGACGAAAGATAGTGAGAATATAACGACTTTGTGACGCTGTGCCAAATCCCTTGAATTCCCTTCGTTAGCCTATGGACGGAGATGCAAAAGGAGGCTTGAGATGTACCTAGCATCACGGCTATTCGGTTTTTTATTCCTAGCCAGTTTGGCTTTAACTGGCTGCCATGAATTAGGCCACGTGGATGGGCTAGGAGACTACGGCAGCTCCAACGACATTGTCGGTGAGGTTCAGGACGTCGATACGCGAGCGCGGGAGATAGAGATACGCACAGATTCTGGCCGTACATCAATCATTCGTTACGACAATAATACCCAAGTCGTCTATCAGCAACGCAATTATTCGGTCGACAATCTGGAGCGTGGCGACTACGTCGCGGCGCGGGTGCAACGGGACCGCGATGGCCGTGATTTCACCGATTCAATTACAGTCAGAGAAAGCGTCCAGGATCGCGGCTACAGCGGCGGCGGCCGCGGGCGGTTGGACCGCGCCGAAGGACGAGTTGAATACGTCGATTCGCGTCGTGGAACATTTGAAATTCGCGACCAGCGCAATCGATTGATCGTGGTCTCTGTCGCGTTCAACGCCCCGCGCGCAGTTAGCGACCAGTTCAATCGTCTGCGCAACGGCGATTACGTGCGCATCGAAGGTCGTTCGGTGAACGCAGATCGTTTCGAATTGGAAAACTTTCTGTAAGGACTGGGCGGAGCATTCGTCCCCGCTCTGAAAAACTCGGATAGCAGGCTGCTCAAAAAGTCTTCAGAGGCAAGGCGCCAGCACAAAATGGAGTGTTGGAGTAATGGAATATTGGAGTATTGGGTCTCGAACCCATCACTCCACCACTCCATCATTCCATTACTCCAGTCCCGATGAATCGATCGAGCGGAACGAAGCCTATGAGTCTTTTTCAGCAGACTGCTCTAGTGCAGAATCTGCTTGAAAAAGTCGTTGCCTTTATCGTCGACGAGTATAAACGCCGGAAAATCTTCCACCTCGATTTTCCAGATCGCTTCCATGCCTAATTCGGGATATTCGAGCACGTCGACTTTCTTGATGTTTTCTTTCGCCAGTATCGCCGCCGGCCCGCCGATAGAGCCGAGATAAAAGCCGCCGTATTTTTTGCACGCGTCGGTGACCTGCTGGCTGCGATTGCCTTTGGCGAGCGTGATCATCGATCCGCCGAGCGACTGAAAGAGATCCACGTAGGAATCCATCCGTCCCGCCGTCGTCGGCCCGAACGAGCCGGAGGGCATGCCTTCCGGTGTCTTGGCGGGACCCGCATAATAAACCGGATGATCTTTTAAATACTGCGGCAAGCCTTCGCCGCGATCGACTCTCTCTTTGAGCTTTGCGTGGGCAATATCGCGCGCCACGACCATCGTGCCGGTGAGCGACAGTTGCGTCGTCACCGGATATTTCGTCAGCTGGGCGAGAATCTCGTTCATCGGCCGATTGAGATCGACTTTGACTACGTTGCTCACGACCTTGCCGCGATACTCTTCTGGAATGAGCCGTCCCGGCTCGCGCTCCAGCTCTTCGAGCCAGACGCCGTCTTTGTTGATCTTTGCTTTGGCATTGCGATCCGCCGAGCAAGAAACGCCCATGCCCACCGGGCAAGAAGCGCCGTGACGCGGCAGCCGAATGATGCGAACGTCCAAAGCGAAATACTTGCCGCCGAATTGCGCGCCGTAACCGGACTTGTAGGCCTGCTCCAGCATCCTATTTTCCAACGCAACGTCGCGGAAGGCGCGCCCACGCACGTTACCGGTCGTCGGCAGATGATCCAGGTAGCCCGTCGTCGCGAGCTTCACTGTCTTCATGCATGCTTCGGCTGAAGTCCCGCCGACGACGAAGACAAGATGATAAGGCGGACAGCCAGCCGTTCCGAGAGTGTTCATTTTCTCAGTGAGAAATTTTTCCAGACTCGTCGGATTGAGCAGCGCCTTGGTTTCCTGGTAGAGCGTGCTCTTATTGGCCGAACCTCCTCCCTTGGTGACGAAGAGAAATTGATAATCCAGGCCTTCCGTCGCCATGATGTCGATCTGCGCGGGCAAGTTGGTTCCCGTATCGACTTCTTCGTACATGTTGAGCGGCGCCGTCTGCGAATAGCGCAGGTTTTCTTCCGTGTAGGTTTTGTAAGCTCCTTTGGCGAGATATTCCTCGTCTTTCACGCCGGTCCAAACCTGCTGGCCTTTCTTGGCAAAAATAGTCGCTGTGCCCGTGTCTTGGCAAAACGGCAGGATGCCTTTCGACGACGTATCCGCATTCCGCAGCATCGCGAGCGCTACATACCGGTCGTTATCGGAAGCCTGCGGGTCCTTGAGAATAGCCGCGACTTTTTCCAGATGCGCGGTGCGCAAGAGGAACGAAACATCGCGAATCGCCACACTCGCCAGCAAGGTCAATGCCTCCGGTTCGATCTTCAAGATCTCTTTGCCGTCGAACTTCGTCACCGACACGTAATCTTTCGTCAACAGCCGATACTTGGTCGTATCCTTCTCGAGCGGGAGCGGATCTTGATAAACGAATTCAGGAGTTGCCATATCTCTTACCTCACTCGAAATAATCCTAAAGGAATTTTTCCATTTTGTCGACACGCGGAATCCCCACGCAGCCGGTCGCGAGCACGTTTCTCTGTCATTTCGAACCCCTCGGCGAGGCTTAGGGTAAACTCCGTGAGAAATCTTTTGCGCCCGCCGCGCGACGTTGACAGAATGGCGTTGACTCCAATAACGTGCGAAAAAATGGAGACGTCATGAAATCAGCGATCATCACCTTTCTTTTTGTGCTCGCCTTAGTGACTACTTCAGCGGCGCAGACGCAGGAACAGCTCATCGCCGGCGCCAAGAAAGAAGGCAAGCTGGTTGTCTACGCTTCCGCCACCGCGCCGCAGCTGCAAATGTATTTTGCCACTTTCAACAAAAGGTACCCGTTTATCAAAACGGAATTTTTTCGCACAGGAAAGCAGAAGCTCGTCAGTAAAATATTGTTCGAAGAACAGGCTAAACAACATATCGCGGATATCATTCACACCAGCGTGATTGAAACGAACATCCTCAAGAAGCGCGGCGCGCTGAGCAAGCATGTCCCTCTTGAAGCCGCTTCGTTGCCGGCTCAATATAAGGATCCCGAAGGTTTCTGGACATCGGTGTATGCCAGCGGAACGCTCTTGGGTTACAACAGCCGCCAAGTCAAAAGGGCCGACGTTCCCAAGAATTACGATGAGCTTTTGAACCCGCGATGGAAAAATGCCATCGCGATCGATTCCAATAAGATCGAATGGTTTGCCATGTTGCTCAAGCTCAAAGGCCGGTCCTTCATGGAAAAGCTCGCGGCGCTAAATCCCTCGGTGCGAGATGGCAATACGCTGGTTTTGCAACTACTGGCGGCGGGAGAGTTTCCGGTCGCCGCCGGCGTCTATGAATATTCCATCGAAGACTTGAAAACCAAAGGCGCGCCGGTCGATTGGATCGGCTTGGAGCCGGTAATCACTTACACCGTCGCCGCTTCGCTCCCCTCGCGGCCGAACAATCCCAACTCCGCCAAGCTGTTTATCGAATGGCTGCTGTCGAAGGAAGGCCAGGAAGTCATCAACCAATATGGCCGCGTGCCGATTCGCGACGATGTCGATTCAAAGTACGGCAAAATACTCAAGCAGCACAAACTACTCATGACCGACATCGACCTGGGACAAAAGGAAGCCGAAGTCAACGAAACCTTTCGCAAGTTGTTTCAGTAAGTTTGTGAATTTGATGATTCGAGACAGCCAGCGCTTTTACCGCAAACCGAAAATCTCATTGTAAATCTTCTGGGTTTCGTCGAGGTTCTTATAGAGCTCGGGATACATTGTCACTCGCTTGTATCCCTGGATAAGTCGGGGAGGATCGGGGAGAACGTCGCGGCGTACCGTGGGCCGATTGAATGACCGTACGATTTCTTGTCCCTCCTTGCCGACGAGAAAGTCATAGAACAGCTTGGCTCCGTTGGGGTGACGAGACTTCGCCCCCAACATCATTGGAATCACCCGAACGACTGCGGGTTCAAGCGCGAGCCAATCGATCGGCGCGCCTTTCCTGATGTTGAGCTCGTAGAGGTGCGCCAAGCTAATGGCAAGCGGCATTTCGCCGGCGATCAGCAGCTGAGCGATGATCGATGTGCTTTCTTTGACAACCGGATTTTGCGCGGCGAGTTGGCGAAAATAAGAGAGCGCCTTCTCTCTTCCCCATGCGGGCATGAGCGCATGGAGGATTCCCGCGGACGTGTCGATGGCAATCTTTTGTCCTTTCCATTTAGGCTCGAGGAGCCCCTCGTAGGTTTTCGGCACGTCCTGTTGTCGAACCAACCTCTTATTGAAACCTAGAACGAACGTCCCGACCGTATAGGCTGTCCAGTAGCTTTGCTTGTCCACCAAATCCTCATCAATCATCCGTGTTTCAGGTGAGCGGTATTGCGCGAACAATCCTTTTTCGGCGATCGGAGTAAACATCTCTCCGCCGCCGGATAGAACGTCCCAGTCATATTTTCCCGAGCGCGCCTCGAGCAGCACGCGGTTGATTAGCGGTCCGACCGTGGCGCGATAAAAGACCAGATTGATGTAAGGGTATTTTTTCTGAAACACGTCGGCGAGAACTCTGCTGGTCTCCAGGTTCGTGGTCGTATACCAAACAACTTCTCGCTCCTTTTTCGCCGCCTCGACAAGCTTTGCATCGGCACCGCTTTGGGACCACAGTTGCATTGGTTTCAACAAGAGGACAACCGTCAACAAGCAGAACAATGCGCGCTGTTTCGATCTCCTCATCGGAACTCTCCTGTCATTTTTATCGAAGTTGGCGACTGTTTTTTCTTGACTTCATTCGGAAGGCAAATATAGCATACCGGAAGCCGCGTCGGGTGTGCGCTGTCAGCCCTCGAGGGCGCTTGCGCGGAGAAACGGGCAATGAATTTGAGTTCGCTCCGGCTGCCTCTCGAGAGGGAATTCATATTATTCGTATGGCAAAAAAAAGGAAGGAGCCCGCTCTCAGAGGAGAGACCGTGTCACGGCGCGCGGTATTGCAAGGGATTTCACTCGCCGGCCTTGCGCTTCCCCTCATTCAGTTTCTAACTCCCTCTGGGGAAAAGGCCCAAGGCGCTGAGCAAAAATCAGGAACAATTACGGAGGAAGGCAAGATGGCAGATCAGACGCCTAAGAAGCCAGTAGTGATAATTCTCGACATGGCGAATGGCTATGGCTGGAAGCCGGGAAGCTTTGGCTACGACATGGTGGCCAGGGTGAGACAGCTCAAAGATGCTGCCTACGCAGCCAAGGTCCAGGTGATTCACGTCAATAGTATGCGCCGACCCACTGATAACCTACCCGGACAACCGTCTATGATGGTAGGCTCAGACAATTTGAATGTCATTCCGGAGCTCCAGCCCATTAACAAGGATATCCTTATTTACAGGCGTTTCTTGAGCGGTTTCTCCCACAACGATCTCGATTACACGTTGCGGACTATGGGCTGCGATATGGTTCTCATTGCCGGCGCATCCACGGACAACACGGTGCTCTGGACTGCTGGCGACGCTCATCAATACCGCTACAGGGTTGTCATCGTGGAAGACTGCACGATGGTCCACAGAGAGAAGGAACCGCCGGGGGCACAGGAATGCGCCTTGAGAATCATTAGAAACGTGCTCCGCGGCGAGGTGCTCCCTCTTCAGCAGGTTACTGCGAAGTACCTCAAGGTGACTTAACGGGACCACCATGGGGATCATTCGAGCCGAACGTTCTTCTTAAAGTCGTAATCCACATTGATGTCCGAATCGAAGCGCGAGCGCACTCGGCCAACTGGGTAGGCGACCGCGTATACTCGGTTCA
>VBKY01000653.1 GCA_005879255.1 Deltaproteobacteria bacterium | reverse complement strand
AGCAGCGGGGTTTCCGGATCCGCATCGACGACCTGACTCTTGCCATTCACCTTGAGTGGAATTCGCGCCATCGTTGCCTCCCTATTAGATTAGCCAACCAGACCGAGTCATTTGATTTTGAGAAATCTAAATTACGCCTCTCTTAAGAATCAATGAAGGCAGATCGCTTAATTTGTTTTTTGCAATCCCGCCAACATCCTTTTCGGCGTGAAAGGCACTTCACGCTGGCGCACACCGGTCGCATCGAAGATGGCATTGGCAATAGCCGCCGGCACCGGTACTGTCGCCAACTCGCCGGCGCCGAGCGGAGCCACTTCTTGGCGATTGATGAGCACGATGTCGAGATTCGGCACCTCAGGAAACTTCAGGATGGGATAACTCGACCAGTCTAGACTGGTAACGCCAGATGCATCGAAACTTACTTCTTCGAGTAACGCGCGGCTGACGCCTTGGATGATATTGCCCTCCACCTGGTTTTTGACGCCATCAGGATTGACGATCAACCCGCAATCGTGAGCGAGAGTGATTCGTTGAACCGTGACTTTGCCCGTGGACTTGTTGACTTCAACGTCCGCAACCGCGGCAGCGTAACCGCCGGAGCGGCGCGTCAGAGCAATGCCTCTGCCGGTTGCCGTAGTTCCGCTGGAGCTCGCAGAGGGGGAAGAACGTTTTTGCCATTGCGTTTTGTTAGCTACGGCTTTTAAGACGTCCGTAGCTCGTTGATCCGCTGTCAAGTAACGCAGGCGAAACTCAACCGGGTCTGCGCCGAGATCCGCCGCGATCTCATTCAAAAGAGTTTCGCTGGCGAAGCAGCGCGACAACTGTCCGGGCGCGCGCAAGTTGCTGGTCCTGAGCGGAAACGGCTCGGGCTGAAGCCATGGAATCTGTTCGGCAGACACTTTCGAATTTTCGAAGGCATAGATCTCGCCGCCGCCTTGATTGCCATTTCCTGACCCTGGCGTCTTTGATTTTATGCCGATCTGTTCCGATGCCAGAAGCGTGGTGGTCGAAGAGACGGTCCAGGGAAGACTATAATCGGTGAACTCCCACGCGATGATTTTTCCTGCGTCGTCGACGCCGGCCCGCAACGTCTGCAGCTGGGCCGGTCCTTTCGGTTCCCAAGCATGCTCGTCCCGGCGCGACCATTGAACGCGGACGGGCGCGCCTACCAAGCGGGAAAGCAGCGCGGCATCCTCCGAGCTATCATCACTGCTCAGACGGCCGTAGGAACCGGAACCGTCGCGATAAATGATACGGACACTTTTTTCCGGAAGTTTCAGTAAGGCCGCCACCGAAGCGCGAATCCGAAACGGACCTTGGCATCCGGACCAAACTGTGGCCTGGTCGCCACGAACATCGGCAATGGCGCACGAGGGTCCGATCATGCCGTGCAATTGAAACGGCCAGCGATAGGTTGCTTCATACTGTTTTTTTGCTTTATCGAAAGTAGCGGTGGGATCGCCTTTTTCGGTGCCCTTGAGGGTCGTGAAGCTCTTGGTGTTTTTCAAGTAGGCATACAGCTCTTCGGCGTTGGCGGGGAGTTTGGTCGTCGGCTTTGCCCAGGTGACTTTGAGCGCCTCGGCTGCCTTGATCGCGGCCCATTCAGTTTTTGCGACCACGCCGACGAAGCTTCCTTGTTGAACGACCTTGACAAAACCGGGAATATTTTTCACCGAGTCTTCATCAATATTCAGAGGGGCGGTACTGATCGTAGGCGGCCGAATGATCCGGCCATGCAGCATGCCGGGGATGCGCATGTCGTGAATGTAGACCGCCTCGCCAGTGACTTTTGGCGGCAGATCGAAGCGCGGCACAGTTTTGCCGACGGTCGTGTATTCCTTCGGGTCTTTCGCTTTAACGTCCTGCGCTAATTTGAGCTCGTTGCCTCTTCCTTCGGCTTGGATTTTTACGTTAAACCGCTTGCCGCCGATCAGTTGCGCGTAGGACACTCGTTTGGACGGATTTCCAACGACGCTGACCACTCCGTCTCGAACCGTGAGCTTCTCGGCGGGCGCGCTGAGTTTTTCCGCCGCCAGGCGCAAGAGTTCTTTACGGGCCGCAGCGGCCGCTTGGCGTACCTGAGGGCCGGCACGCTCGATCGTTCGACTGCCGGACGTCGTCGCTTGGTCGATGGTCTTCGAGGTATCTCCCATGTCGACTTTGATTTTTTTCCAAGAAACATCCAATTCTTCCGCGGCGATCTGCGCCAGCGCGGTCTCAATACCGGTGCCGAGCTCGACTTTGCTGGTAAAAATCGTAACGCGGCCGTCCTGACCGATGGCAATCCAGGAATCGAGTTGCGTCGGCTCGGGTTCTCCACTCGAGGCGGGCGACGACTGCGCGAACAGGTTCGATGCCGGAGGAAACAGATTAAAGCTGACGATCAGCGCGCCGCTGCCTTTGAGAAACTGTCTGCGTGAAAGGGATAGTGTTTTCATTGCATACCTCCTTCCCTACACCAGCTGTCCCGCGGCCCGCTTGACCGCGCGGAGAATTCGGATATGCGTGCCGCAGCGGCATAGATTGCCGGCCAGGGCTTCTTTGATCTGGCTGTCGGTGGGCTTGGGGTTCTTGTCGAGCAGAGCCTTGGAGCTCATGATCATGCCGTTGATA
>VBKY01000652.1 GCA_005879255.1 Deltaproteobacteria bacterium | reverse complement strand
CCATACACCAAAAACAGCCGCCGGCAAACGTGGCTTTGCCCGTCGGAGTGCTGCCGGAGCTCGGAGCGGCGGCGTGCACGACGCTTCCTACGATTAGAAAAATCGCCGCAATTCGCGATAGCGACTTCAGAAAAGTTACGGTTCTCATGCATTCCTCCGAGTGCCCACCTTGTCGCGTCTCTGGCTCACGCGTCAATTTTATTTAGTTTAGTCGTAGCCGGCCAGGTCTTGCAATCACACATCGCCGTAGGCAGAACGCGACAAAGGTCAGAACAGGTTGGGGCCACGCCTTCTATTCTAGCCAATCTTGAGAATTTCTTATCACTCCTGTTAGAGGGAAATGCATAGCGAGGCGGCCAAGACTGTTGGCTCCTGGAGTTCTGTATCACGCGATCGTGCGCGGGAACCATAGACGGAAGACGTTTTTGAACGACAGCGATTACCAAGCCTATTTAGAAAGGTTCGGACGATATCGAAAGTGCTTGGGAGTGATCGTCTACGCCTACCGCCTGATGCCCAATCACATTCATCTTTGGTCGAGACATGGCGACGGTGAGTTCTTTGATTTCTGGTTTCGCGGAGCGGCGGAGGTAAACGAGAGGTTGCGAAGGGAAGCGAAGGGATTGGAAGATAGAAGCGGGCTTGGTATTGAGGCGATGGATCGCGAAGTCGATCAGGCGGGCGGAACGTATGCTGTGGGAATAGAGTGAACCTCATGGGGGCCAATTTTCCAGCGAGAATGACGCGCTCATGGCGGAGTACGACAACAATGAGAAGATAGGCACCATTGACGACATTATTATATCACCAGACCATACAGTATCGTTTGCGATCATCGGGGTTGGTGGATTTCTCGGTATTGGCAAGCACGACGTCGCGACTCCTATGAACCACTTAGAGGTGGACCAGGACCATTTCGTTTTGCCTGGCGCAACCGAGGTAGCGCTCAAGGCACTTCCGCCATTTGAGTACGCGGCAACTTAGTGCCGGGCGAGCCGAACAGGCAAGACCATGCCGCTTCGAGCCGAGCATTCGTGCTCCTTTCGGGGGCCTGCAGTTGGCCCACTGTTTGCTCCATCGGAGAGAATCACCCCATAACATTTGACCTCTTGTGCACAGCGAACAATCAGCATCGCGTGGGTAAATGAAGATACTGATCGATATGTCTCCCGAGCATTACGATGGTCTATTGAACAAGTGCATCGACACCTGGGCCGAATACGCCACTCTGAAAAATGGCTGGTTATCCGCCGGCAGATCGAAGGTGCGGAGCGACAGCGGATCGCGATACTCTGTGAAAAACATCAGGCTCACAATCTCCTAATCCTGGCGCGATCTCTGCAGTCACCAGTAGCCGAGGTTATTAGAAAGGCGCTCGACAGTTCGCACGTACTGTAGGAGGAAACCTGGGTGGAGAAAAGGGGACAGGCTGGACAGGTTACCTTTCCGTTGAACGTGTGTCTGCGCGTATATTAGAAGCGCTTCGTGCCGAAATCGTGCAACGTTAAAGTCGTATCCTCGAGGGGAAAAGGCGCGTGGACGTGATTCGTGGTAGTGACTCGTGATTCCGAAAACAGACGGTCCAGTCGACCTTGAATGAACTGCCACCGTAGGCTCGCTCTGGGACAAAGAAACTACTTCTTCGCCAACTCCTCGAGCAGCGAGAAATCATAGATCTGCTCGGGCTTTGCCGGTTCCTTCAATCCCATGTTGCGCTGTGTCAGTTCAGCGTCCAGTTTTTGCGCGTTGGCTGTCGGTCTCCCGTCGAGCGCCCATGATCCCCGGACATTGTCGTAGACGAAGTTTGCCTCATCCTGACTGAGCGCGAATTGCTTCATGTAGATTGGCAGCACCTTTTCCTTTTGCGCAGCTGCGATGCGCAAGCCGTCAAGGCAAGCGTGGACCGCCGCGCGCAGGACGTCGCGCTTGTTCTGCAGTCCGGCGATGGCCGTGCCAAGTCCGCCTGATGGAAGGTCGAACTCGGATGCCCGTGCCAGGACGTGAAAGCCGAGCTTCACCAGACGGGCCGCCTCTGTGCCGGTGACGACCGCGGCGGGAACGTTGCCGCTGATCAGCGACGCGGCCCGCGCCGTGCCAACATTGAGAATACTGTAGTCCTCCGGTCGCAGTCCCTTGATCCGCAACAATTCCTCGAGAATCACATTGACCGATGCTTGCGCGGTGTAACCGCCCAGAGCTTTGCCGCGGAGCTGCTCGATTTTGGTAATCTCCTTTGACGCCAGGAGCACCAGATCCGACCGGTTAAATGAAATCATGACCACGCGCACCGGTACACCGCGCAGAGCGGCTCTGCCGACGGTGCCAGCGGCCGTATAGAAATCCAAATCGCCGGTCAACAGAGCCGCGAGAGCAGCGCGGGGCTCAAGAACCAGGATTTGCGGATCGAAGCCGTAACTCTCGAAGATGCCCAGACTCCGCGCGACATAAATCGCCGTGGAGCTCACCGAGTGACTCGGCAATGCGATCCTGAGCTGGCGCAGCTTGGGTTTCTGTTGCGCGAAAGCAGGGCCGGCAATCAGAAGAATGCCTAAAAGCAAAGTGAGCAGTCGAACTCGAGAGCGGCGGTTGATGATGAATCCCGGCATCGTCACCTCATGTTAATCGGAAAATGTTTTATAGGGAAGGGCAGAGGTGTGTCTGCGCATATGTTAGAAGCGCTTCGTGCCGAGAATTCCCAGAGGACAATAGGCTGGATACGCTTATCACGTTATTAACCGTGGAAACGGACAAGGCAGAAGCGAACCGTTCAAGAAGTTCAAATCGTTCAGTGCCTGGCGGCGGTTCAAAGTTCAATGTTCAAGAGTTCAAGGACAGATAAATGGGGAGCTTCCAGGTTTCGGGAATTCTCGAAACGTGAAATGTAAAGTCAGACGTGAGGCGGCCACGCTTTTTATTCAAGACAATCCTTTTAGCTTGACCCAGCCCGTCTTTCCTGACGAGGACTCACAGAAATGAGGAAGTCCCGTGGTGGTGAGAGCCAGGAGCCGCGTAGCATGGCAGCATTAGACTTGAAGGAAACATTATGACCTTGACAGCCTATAACCAGGTTCCTATTCCTACTTTTATGTATGGCACGGCGTGGAAAAAAGAGGCCACTAAGGAACTGGTGCAATTAGCCGTGGCGTCAGGCTTCACGGCCATTGACACGGCCAATCAACTGATCCATTACCAGGAAGCTCTGGTGGGTGAAGCCTTGCAGGCGCTCGAGAAGAAAGGGATCAAGCGAAACACCCTGTTTCTCCAAACCAAGTTTACTTCGGTCGATGGCCAAGACCATCGAACCCCCTACGATGCCTCGGCCGATCTAACGACCCAGGTAAGACAGTCCTTCGACAGCTCGTTGACCCACCTCTGCACCGAGTATGTCGACTCCTATGTCTTACACGGACCTCATCAGAGGCGGGGTTTGGGGGAAGCGGATTGGGAGGTGTGGGCGGCCATAGAAGGACTCTATCAATCAGGGAAAACCAAAATGATTGGCATCAGCAATGTCACGGCCGGTCAACTTACACAGCTCTGTGAACAGGCGAATCATAAACCCATGGTGGTACAAAACCGCTGTTTTGCAGCGCTCGGATGGGACAAAGAGGTTAGGGAGATTTGCCAAGCCCATGGCATCATCTATCAAGGCTTTTCGCTGTTAACCGCTAATAGAGCAGTCCTTGCTAATCCGAAAATTCACGCCATCGCCCAACGGTTAGGTGCTAGTTCCGCACAGATCATCTTTCGGTTTGCCATGCAAATCGGGATGCTGCCGTTGACCGGAACCACGAGCCAACAACATATGAAAGAGGACCTACAAGCCGAACAGTTCGCACTCTCCACCGAAGAAATCCAGCGGATTGAAACGATCGCGCTGTAAAAGGGACGTTGTTGACTAACTGGAGGGGAGAAACAGGGACAGGCTACTTTCGTTTCACCGCTTCGCTACGTTCCAGTCGTTCGCAGGATTAAGACCTGGGGAACCGCGACGTTTCGGAATTCTCGAAACGTGGAAAGGAATACTAGTGAGCCTCCTTGCTTAAGCCCGTTGATCAAGCCGTATTGAGTCAATTCATGCAGTGGTTATTGACGAGCCGCGTGCGTGCGTCGTTATCGCGATGCACGAATGGCCGTGGTCGAGTACGCGAAGAAGTCAGCTTGTCGATCGCTCACCCGTGGATGAAGAGAATGGATCGCAAGAGCAGTTGGAAAGTCGGCTGGATGAAGTGCAGGTGGCGACTATACGTGAGTGCCTGAATCGGCAGCGGCCATTCGGTCAATCGGAATGGCAAGCGGAGACGGCAAATAAATTCGGGACTGGGTAGCACATTACGTCCGCGCGGCCGGCCGCGGACCAAAAAGAAAAGTAGCTTCTCCGAGCTTGTCCCCTTTTTGACGCCCCTCGCTTACTGCACCTTCTCCCACACCAAGGTTGTGAAGCCTTCGCGCTATTTCGACTGGCCGCCGATGAAGTCGAGCACGGCGCGATTGAAGATCTCCGGCTGCTCCCAGTAGGTCGAGTGCCCGGCCTCGGGCATCAGCGCCAGCCGGCTGTTCGGAATCTCGGCCGCGATCATCCGCGAGATCGACGGCGGCGTCGACATGTCCGCAGTGCCGGCAATCAGCAGCGTCGGCAGCTTGAGCTCCTTGAGCCTCGCCTGCGTGATCTCATTCTTGAGCGTTTGGCGAAATTCACGCCCGATCAGCGCCTTGTGCTCGAGCTCGATCCACGCCTTCACACCTTCGGGATTCACCGCTCGGTATGACGGACCGATCTCGCGAAATTCGGCCGGCATCTGCTCCCAGCCCTTGGGGCGAATGAAGGCCGCCGCCTTGGCGATCTCGCCGTCGCGCACTCCGAAGGAATTGCTGGAAATGGTCAGGCTCAGGAGCCGGTCCTGGTAAGAGAACGCGAAGTCCGACGCGATGCTGCCGCCGGCCGCCGACGCCACCACATGA
The DNA here is from genome assembly GCA_005879255.1 of Deltaproteobacteria bacterium. The sequence goes on along the minus strand of VBKY01000652.1, from coordinate 46 downwards.
AATCGTCCAAGGCCCAGGACATCCGCGAGGTGCCGAAGGTCCTCGG
>VBKY01000651.1 GCA_005879255.1 Deltaproteobacteria bacterium | reverse complement strand
TTGAATGCGATAACACTGCGCGACGGAACGACTATCAGCGACGTTCACTCTCACGACCTGGCGGCCCCGCATACTGCTTGGCCACAGATTCAACTGTTGCCGCGAGCGTGCGGCACGGTCCGCACCGCTAGGCCCAGAATCCACTGGCCGCTTAGACTGCAACACAACCTGCTCGAAATTGCCGTCGTTCACTTCCTCAATAAATTCAGTCATCAATCTTCTCCTCGTATGATCTCTTCTATGATGGCTTTCATCATGAATTCCTCGGCCGCAAGCTCGACTCCTTGCCGATGCATCTCTGCCAAAAGTTTTCTTCCCTCGCTATCGATGAAGGTCACTGCCTTTAACACGACCTTTATCGGCCGATCCCGGATGACTATTCGCTGCCAGCAGCCTTCCAATCCTTGAACCCACAGTCCCGCAAGTTTCGCCTCGAGTTCGAAAATTGTTCCCGTCGCGCCGATTTGAGTCGTGATTTTCAACATAGACCCGAAGCCAATCTCATATGGCGTCTCCCTCTAAAAGAGATACAAAGACTCCTTCTAGCTCGCTTCGCCAATCCAGTATCCCACGATCCACGGCCATCCTTTCGATGCCGAATCGATCAAACCACCGACTGCTATAAGGTCCCCCGGGTTATCGTGCAGTTCAAAGTAATCCGCCGGTCTTTTGGTGGATAGGTCATCGTATACAAGAACCACGGCCAGCGTCTGGCCTTCAATAACCAATGGAGAAGACGAGACGAGAGTCAGAGAACGCTGTTCCAGCCCGGTAGCAGAAAGAAAAACCTCCGGCCCCGCGGCATTGTCGGCGGCTTCTAAAGACCTAGTTGCTATGAATCCAAAAAAGAATAACAACCGATAAACTTTAAGATCATGAAGATGATAAAATATATTTTGTTTTTTAATGTCATGACCTGTTTCCTTCACTCGATTACATTTCAGTTCCACGTGACTTGCCTATGAAGCACGAGCTCCTGCCCGTTCTCATCGACCTGAATTATCGGATCACACCAACAGAAATCCGAGTCCAAGTGGTTGAGCCCGATCGGCATCTCCACCGGCACTACCGCTGGTAAAAACCATGTCGGATTCACGAACAGCACAGCAGGCCTCCTCTCAGAAATGCGTTTTTTCCCCTCGTCTTCTTTTCACGGAAAATCCTCATTCGCTGCCTAGTCGTTGGAGTAGCTCGACGCAACCCAGTTAGTGTGGTATTTTTTGCACTCACTTCGATCGTAACTCTGATCAGCTAGACAGCCACACCTCGTTATTAGACTACCAACGAGAAGCAGGGCAGCCAAAAACGATGTTGCGATCTTGATTCTCTTCACCGCGTTTCCGGCCAAATCACGGCCTCTGCTCTGTTTGACAAGAGCGCCCCGGAAAATATTCCCGCGAGAAAATATTCTCTAAAAACTCGGCGCCGCGGAATCGTTTCGGAAGAAAACCATGTATGAATTGTGTGAAGGCGGCGTCAGCGAAAGAGAAAGGATGCCTTCTCTATTTTTCGCCGTATACTCTTCTTCCAACGCAGGAGTTTGAGAGCATTCCCGAGAAAACTTCGTTAGGGCCTGAGAGAAGGCTCATGTTAGCGGTTTTGGAGGAAACCGTTGCTTACTTACTAGAGTTGTGTCGCGAAACGGAGGGATCGAACCAGTACGTCTACCACTCGCGGATTCCCTGTGGCCCCGCGTCCCAACCATGTCTCAAACACGAACTCAATCATTTAATCTTATTCTTAATCGCCGGGATCGATTTCAAATAATCTGCGATGGCGAGAGCATCTTCGCGTCTCATGTCTTTGAAGCCATGCGGCGCTCCTTGGATGACTTCGGCCATTAGGCCTTGGACATTATCTAAGTCAGGCTTAGTCCCCGTTAGCAAAAGCTCAGCGATATCTTCCCGTTTCCAGTCGCCGATACCTGTCTCTTTGTCAGGCGTAATATTCGGAATGTCTTCGCCGAGCGGACTAGTTTTGGCTCCCCCGCCAGCGAGGTAAAGCGACCGATTTGGCACACCGATAAAATTTCTCGGCGTATGACAATCGCCACAGAGAGAAACATGCCCCACTAGATATTGCCCGCGCTCGATACCGCTCTTGGGAGCTTGAGCGGGCGAGTTCGAAAAACGGCCAAAGATTTTTAGATAAGTGGGTATTCCTAAACTGCGGGTGAGGGGTGCCCGGCTTTCCAGTTCCGGCGTTGCCTTCTTAACGGGTTTGAGCGTTTTCAGATAGGCAATGAGCGCTTTCAGATCTTCTTCCGCCATGCCCGAGTAGGCCTGATACGGCATCACGGGGATAATGTTGCTACCGTCGCGTCGAATTCCCTTAACGAGGGCGTCGCGGATCTGTTGGTCCGTCCAACTGCCGAGCCCCGTTTCTTTGTCTTGGGTAATATTCGTGCTGTAAACTTTTCCGAGCGGAATCGGAAAAGCGCGAGCCCCGGCATTGAAGGTTCCCTTCGGCACGGTGTGACAGGCGCACCCACCAGCCAACGAAAAGATATACTGACCTCGCTGGACAAGATCACTACCGTGCTCTTGGGACCAAGCATCGACAGAATGGATTAGAAAAAAGAAAAGGAGCAAAAATAACCATCTGCTCTCTCTCATCATTGCAACACCTTATGCCTCTTCTTTTGCCAGACTGTGTGAAGTAACCGATAACCTTCGACAGCGCTCAGGGCGACCGGTTGAGTATCGGAACTAACTTTCATTGACCGTTCGTGCGGAGCCT
>VBKY01000209.1 GCA_005879255.1 Deltaproteobacteria bacterium | reverse complement strand
GTCTTCTTGGTGATGGAGAATTTGCGGCAGTTTATGAAGATCAATCTTGTCACCGGTGAGAATCACCTCTTTCACCGGCGCTTTGGAAACGAGCTTTGGTGCAACCGGTTTTTCCATCGCGCGCAGATAGACTCGTTGCATCTCCTCGGGCTTGGCATTGATCGCCGCTGCCAATCGAGAGCGACGGGCATGAAGGTTGGTTAGCACCGGGAACTTCGTGCCTTTTACTTTTTCGAAAAGTAAAATCGGCCGGCATTTAGCTTCCTGTTCGAGCTTCACCGTAATCGCGGTAATTTCAAAAGCCGGGTCGACTTCGCGGGAGACAACTAGGAAGTCTTCCGGTCGACTTTGTTTGATCAGATCCAGATAGCTACGAAGGTCTTGAGACATACGTCTTCCGTAATTTTTGTCGAGAACTGGGTTAATCTAGTTAAGTCAATTGTCTGCAGCATGCTGCGAGCAATTCGGTTTTCTCTAAAAGTTTGTCATTCCCGCATGCTTTTAGCGGGAATCCAGGCGAAACTCTGACTGGACCCCCGATAAAAACATTCGGGGGTGACGCCTTTGGGGCAAAATATCATCATGTTTTTTGCTACTCCGTCAACTTGCTGCGAGATAGTTCATTCTAAAATCTAAACCGCAAATCTAAAATCATTTGATTACTCGATCCGCTCTTGCCAGCACGTTTGGCGGAATCGTCAGTCCGATCTGCTTGGCCGCTTTCAGATTGATGATGAACTCGAACTTCTTCGGCTGCTTCACTGCAAGATCGGCGGGCTTGGCGCCTTTCAAAATTTTGTCCACATACGTAGCGGCGCGCCGGTCCAAGTCGTTGACGTTCACGCCGTAGGTCATAAGCCCGCCGGCTTCCACAGATTCTCGCCTATCGTATATCACCGGGAGCTGGCTCTCTACCGCGAGTTTCGCAATAGAACGGAAAAGTTTTTTCGTCATCGTATGACTCTCATGCCTTCCGCCTCACGACTCACGCCTATCGAATGACTCGATCTTCCTTCACCAGCACCCATTGCGGGATCGTTGCGCCAATCTGCTTTGCTGTCTTGAGGTTGATTACCAGCTCGAATTTCGTCGGCTGCTCAACGGGAAGGTCAGCCGCCTTGGCGCCTTTCAAGATCTTGTCGACGTAAGTGGCCGCGCGCCGAAACAGATCAGCGTAGTTCGGCCCATAGGACATGAGTCCACCTGTATCCAAGAGTCCACTCTCACCCCACATCGTGGGCAATCGGTTCTTTGTCGCGAGCTCTGCGATCGGTTTTCGGTGCGTATTAGTGACTGCGCTCTGAAGTACGAGGAGAGCCCCGGCGTGCTCTCTCATCCCGGCTTTGAATGCGCTTTCGAAATCGGTGGGGCTCCGTACTTCGATGGAGTGCAGTTTTATCCCTAACACATTTGCTGCTGCCTGGACTTCTTTCAATTCAACGACCTTGGAGGCATCCCTCGGATCCAGAAGCACTGCTATGTGCAATGCCTTCGGAAACGTCTCCTTAATCAATTCGAGCCGCTTGCCAGCTAACTCCGAAGAAATTGCGGTGAGCCCTGTAATATTTCCACCTGGCCGTGCCAAACTTGCTATGAATCGACTCCCAACAGGATCAAGGACGTTGGTCATGACGATGGGGATTGTGTTGGTCGCTTGCTGGGCGGCGCGCGTTACGCCATTTCCGCCCCCGCAGACGATAATATCCACTTTGAGATGTGCCAACTCGGCTGCGAGATCATGAAATCGATCTATCTTTCCCTCTGCAAATCGGTACTCGATGACAATGTTTTGACCTTCCACGTACCCCAGCTCGCGCAACGCCTGCTGGAATGCTCCCGTTCGGATTGAGGAGGCAGACGGGGAGTCAGGAACGAGAAAACCAATCCTCGGAACTTTCCTCTGTTGCTTCGCCTCCGTTAAAACAGCAGGCAGAAAGACTGTAGGCAGCAGGCAGATGAACACGAAGATGCTTCTGTTCATGCGTTTCTCTCCGGTGTTTTTCTGCTGACTTCTTACTGCTTGCTGCTCACTGCTATTTGATCACCCGATCCGCTCTCGCCAGCACGTTCGGCGGAATCGTCAGGCCGATCTGCTTCGCGGTCTTAAGATTGATCACGAACTCGAACTTCGTTGGCTGCTCGACCGGAAGATCTGCGGCCTTTGCGCCTTTTAAGATCTTGTCGACATAAGTAGCGGCGCGTCGAAATAAGTCGGGAAGATTTGGGCCATAGGACATAAGCCCGCCGTCGTTCACAAACTCACTCTCCGGAAACATCGCTGGTACCCTATTCTGGGCTGCAAAGTTCGTCACCTGCACTCGCGAGCTGAAGAACATTGCGTCTGGTAGTGTGATCAGAGCGTGAGCGCGACCTGTGACCGCTCCAGATAGAGCGCTTGCCAAGTCAGTGGGCCTACTTGCTTTCAAGGTCTGAAGCTGCAGACCGAACGACTTCGCCGCAACCTCTACCTCGTTCAAATACAAAATTGCGGCTGGGTTGGAAGGATTAAATAGGATGGCGACGCGTGAGATCTTGGGCATGGTTTCTTTAAGGAGCTCTAGACGCTTACCGCTAAGCTCTGGCGAAAGGAGAGTAAGTCCGGTGATGTTTCCACCCGGCCGCGCCAGTGTTTTGACAAGTCCCGCCCCTAGAGGATCGCCGCTAACTGCCATGACAATTGGAATCGTCGTGGTCGCGTTCTTTGCGTCACTGGTTGAGCGGTTCCCATCTGTAACAATGATGTCCACATTTAAGCGAACCAATTCGTCAACGATCGTTTTAGCCTGATCTGCTTCCCCTGCCGCAAATCTCCACTCAATAAAAATGTTTTGCCCCTCCACATACCCCAGATCGCGCAAACCCTGACGGAATGCCTCTTCGCGAGTCCCAAGACCGGCAGCCCCCAACATGTAACAGCCTAATTTGGGGATTTTCACCGGTTGCTGCCCGTGAGCGGGCAAGCCAAGAGCAAATAGCAAAGCGCCAAAGAGGCCAAGCGCGAAGAGCAAAGTGCTAAGCGCACTCCCTTTGCTGAACTCTGTCATCTGATCACCTTATTCGCCCGCACCAGCACATTCGGCGGAATCGTCAGACCGATCTGCTTGGCCGCCTTCAGATTGATGATGAACTCGAACTTCGTCGGCTGCTCCATGGATAGATCGGTGGGTTTGATGCCTCGATATTTTATGCGCTCCTGTGACAACATTCACAGGCCAAGAGATTGGCGTAATTTGAGGTCGATGGCTTGCATTTCCGGTTTCGACATGGTGCCTACTTTCCGGTCGATCATGGTTTGCTTTATCGTTCGGAAGATCCCTGTCACCAGAGACGGAAAGAGTAGTCCAGCCCCCTTCCACCCAGCTATCAGATGATCGCCGAAGAGGCGGCGTCTGATGTTGCTCGTGATAGCGGCGACAATGATTTCTTGCCGCGAGCGGTTGTAAGCCGCAGAACTGATGACGACCGCGGGGCGGAGTTTTTTTGTTGATTCATCTGAGAAGACGAAACCAACCAGCACCACATCGCCTCGATTATAAACGGTCATAGGCGGAATCCTTAGGATTGTCCCACAATTCAGCCAGCACTGGATCAGCCTTCCCGGTTAAGGTCATTACCCCTTCATCTTCCTCTCCGAGATCTTCCCTAAGCTGTTCTTCAATCGCCTCGATCACGTACTGCTGTACCGAAACATCGCGTTTTGCCGCTGCCAGGCGAAGGCGCCGTCGCACCTCTGGTAACACGTCAACACTGATCCGCGGTCGTTTGGGCGAAGACTCCATTGGACGTGCCATAATGGTCCACCTCCTCGCGAGACGATGGCATGCAGCCACCATGGTGTCAATGACACCCGCGTGTCGATATCGTACTCTTAACTTACCTAATAACCTTGTCCGCCCGCACCAGCACATTCGGCGGAATCGTCAGGCCGATCTGCTTGGCCGCTTTCAGATTGATGATGAACTCGAACTTCTTCGGCTGCTCCACTGCAAGATCGGCGGGCTTGGCACCTTTCAGGATCCTATCCACGTAAGTGGCGGCGCGCCGGAACAGATCGTTATTATTCGGCCCGTAGGTCATGAGCCCGCCGTCTTCCACATATTCTGGCCTGGTGTATGTCGCCGGAAGCCGGCTCTTTACCGCAAGCTCTACAATCTGTATTCGATGAGTATTGAAGACGGCGCTCCCCAGCATAACGACTCCATCAGCGCGCCCCTTGGCTGCGGCTCGGAATGCGGTCTCAATATCCTTGGAACTTAGTACGTCTAGGTATTGAAGCTTCACTTTCAACCCCTCTGCGGCGAGCTCCATCTCTTTTAGCAATTGCGCGTTGCCGGGTTCGGTCGAAATTGCGATGACGGCCACGCGGGAGAGCTTAGGAACGATCTCCTTCAAAAGCTCCAGTCGTTTTCCGCTTAACTCCGGGGCAAGGGTTGACAACCCAGTAATGTTCCCGCCAGGTCGCGCAAGGCTGGCGACGAACCCGCTGGCAACAGGATCGACATCCTGGGCAAAGACAATAGGAATCGTGACAGTTGCCTCCTTGGCGGCACGAGTTGATGTCGGGCCGCCCGTGACGATGACGTCCACCTTCAGACGCGCTAACTCCGCCGCAAGCTCACGCTCGCGATCCGCTTTTCCCTCTGCGTATCGATACTCGACGACGATGTTTTTCCCCTCCACGTACCCGAGCTCGCGCAGCCCCTGCCGGAATGCCGCGACGCGGGCCGGGACAGAGGAAGGGAAGGCACCAGCTAGGTATCCTATCCGTGGGATTTTCGCTGGCTGTTGCGCCTCGGCGGACAAGCAAAGCGCAAGGAGCATAGCGCAAAGAGCAAAGTGAATGACGATTTTCTTCATGAGTTTGCGCCGCAACCGACGATGCCGATGGATTCTGTCGCCGGGAGGTTCGGGCGTCTTTTACTTTCCCCGCTCGTCAACGACTTTACCCCGTACCACACCCCGCACGTAAGTGCAGGGATGAACGTGCTGAAATCCCGGAAAGGGCAGTGCCCCAAAGCTACGGACCTAAGTCCGTGGTACGGGGTTTACCACCAGTTTAAATAGCCGCGCGGATCGAATCGCCGCAAAGTCGTGCTCGTTTTGGGTGATCACGCTCGCGCCAATCGAGCAAGCCGATAACGCAATCAGTACATCGTTCACGAGCCCATAGGCATTGGGCATGGAGTAGCCGTGCAGACGTTGAAGCCGTCTTAACACATCGCCGGCCTCTTCATAGATCGAAACGGTAGGAGTAACAATTCGGTTGGCTTTGGCGAAAGGGAGAGTGATGTCTCGAATGAGCTTGCGGTCCTTTGTAGAAAACGCTCCCGCCAATAACTCCATCAGCACGACCGAGCTAAGATGCTTGACCGCCTCGCGCTGGAAAATGATGTCTTCATACCGGCCCTCGTTAAGCCAATCGATGTAAATGTTGGTATCGATGACAACCCGCTGCATTCTATCTGAAGACTTTTCGAATGCGCCCTTTGCCACGGGCTTTTCGAAGCGCGGTGTCGATTTTATCCTCGCTGACTACGACACTCAGCGCGCGATCCAGTGCTTCCGTTTCCGTCTTAGCTCCTAGTATACGTAACGCGCGATTGAGTTTGCGCTGATCCAATTGCACATGTTTATGGCGCAACGATGAAGTTTTCATGACTCCCCCAACGAATGCTTCGATGTTCATAATATTGGAGCCTATGAACATTCGCAAGTTATGATCCGCCACCTGGAGCTGGGCGCTGCGCCTCGGCGGACGAGCAAAGCGCATAAACCAGAGATCAGAACGCGGAGATCGGAGATCGGTTTCACCATAGAGGCACAGGGAGCACAGAGAAAAAGCTCCGCGCACTCCGCGTCTCGGCGATTAATTTCTGCCCTGTGATTTCTGACCTCTGATCTCCGACCGCTGTCATCTGATCACTTTATCCGCCCTTGCCAGCACGTTCGGCGGAATCGTCAGGCCGATCTGCTTAGCGGTTTTCAGATTGATCACAAACTCGAACTTCGTCGGTTGCTGCACGGGGAGGTCGGTAGGCTTTGCCCCTTTCAGGATCTTGTCGACAAAGATAGCCGCTCGGCGGTACAGATCGAAGAAGTTCACAGCATAACCGATCAGGCCTCCGGCTTCCGCGAACTCCGCGCGTCCGATGGAGGGCAGTCGCTGTTTTGCTACGAGCTCCGCAACCTCGTTTTGATTGGCGTTAAGAAAATCATCCTCAGGGAGTGCGACGGCATCAACGCGTTGCTTGGTCATCGCTGCAAAAGCATTTTTGAACTCCTCGGCTCCGCGCACTTCGAATCGTTGAAGCCTTATCTTAAGCAATTTCGCTGTCTGCTCCATTGCCGGAAGGTTCCGGTCGTTTATGGAATTGTCCGGATTGAAGAGGACAGCGACTCGCTGTGTGCGCGGCAAGGTCTCCTTAAGCAGCTCGAGCCGTTTCGCACTGAGTTCCGGGCCAAACGTGCTCGATCCGGTGATATTCCCTCCCGGCCGCGCGAGGCTGGCGACGAAACCAAAGCCAACAGGGTCGCCGCTGGTTACCATGACGATAGGAATCGTCGTGGTGGCATTTTTGGCCGCACGGATTCCCGGTGTCCCAGTGGTCAGGATGACGTCAACGTTGAGGCGAACCAGTTCGGCTGCCAACTCGGGGAGGCGATCGAACTTTCCCTCGGCCCAACGAGACTCGATGACGAGATTCTTACCCTCCAGATAACCCAAGTCACGCAGGCCCGCCCGCAGCGCTTCCATCCGGCCTGCGTTGCTGGCAGCGGAAGTGGGACCCAGGAAACCGATCCGAATTACCTTCGCCGGTTGCGCCTGAGCCACAGCTCCACCGAAGGCGAATATGAGAACGATAGCGAAAATCCTACCCCATCTTAGATTTTGGATACTTCGACGCAGCTCAGGACAGGTTTTGGATTTCCGATTGTGGGAATAAGAATTCGAAGATCGCAGCCAGATCCTCTCACGCATTTGTTTTTCTCCGCAATCGAAAATCTAAAATGTCATCTTATGACCCGATCCGCCCGCGCCAGCACGTTCGGCGGAATCGTGACTCCGATCTGCTTCGCTGTTTTTAGATTGATAATGAAATCGAATTTGGTTGGTTGCTCAACCGGCAAATCGGCGGGCTTAGCTCCTTTTAGGATTTTATCGACGAAGATCGCAGCGCGATGCCAGCTAAACTCCGACTGCTTGGGCCCGTATGCCAACAGTCCGCCTGCCTGCGCAAACCCTTCGTGGTAATAGATCGCCGGCAAATTGTGCTTAGCAGCCAATTCGGCAAGTCGCTCTCTTTGGCCTGTGAAGACTGGAGATGCCAATATGATTAGACCTTCCATGCGTTCCTTTCTGATGCCGTCAAAAACAAAGTCGAAGTCCTTCAAACCAGCTACCTTCGAGACCGCGAGGTGCAAGCCCATTGAGCGGGCCGCCGCCTCTACGGTCCGCAATTGCCCCGCAGTGCCGGTCGTATCCCATAAGGCAGCCACGCGAGTAAGTTTAGGCAGAGCTTCTTTCAGCAGGTCCAACCACTTGCCGCTGAGTTCTCCAGTCTGGAAGGAAAGTCCCGTAACGTTTCCCCCTGGTCGGGCGAGGCTCGTTACCAGTCCGTGTTCAACGACATCATCCATGCGTCCCATGACGATCGGAATCGTGTTCGTTGCTTCTTTGGTCGCCTTCGTGGCCTGCGGGCCACCGGTGACGATCGCGTCTAGTTTGAGTTGGACCAGTTCCGCCGCAAGTGTCGGAAGGCGCTCGAGTTTATTCTCGGCTAGCCGGATTTCGAAATTAATGTTCTGGCCTTCCACATAACCCAAGTTCCTCAATCCTCGTTTCAAGTCATTAATGGCTTCCATCGCAGCCGGGCTCGTACTTCCATCGACCCGCAGGATGCCGATTCGCGCGACTTTCGGTCGTTGCTGCGCGTGAGCCGCAACCCCACCGAAGGCGAATGTGAGAGCGATAGCGAAAATCCCACCCCATTTTAGATTTTCGATCCTTCGGCAAAGCTCAGGACAGGTTTTGGATTTTCGATTGTCGGAGCAAGAGAAACCAAACCGAATTCGAAATTTCTTGTGCATTTGTTTTTTCTCTAATCCAAAACCTGTCGTGAGTGAAATCGAACCATCAGCAATCGAAAATCTAAAATCATTTTGATGACTCTGCTCCTCACTCGATGATCTTCGGACTCTCCTCGTCGAAGAACTGGTGGCTGCAATAAGGGCACAGAAGCTTGATCTTCTTATGGCGGAGCTCCTGATAGTGACAGTAGAATTCGCCTTTGCACTGAGGACAGGTCACCCAAAAAATTTTCGTCACGACGCCTCCGATACAGCGAAATAAATCCGAAATCCGAATATCGAAATCCGAAAAAACTAGCAGGCAAACCTAACTTAAAATCCGAAATTCGAAGCACGAAATCCGAAACAGACTCGAAGTCAAATAAATCTCAAACTCGGAAAATCAAAAACGCCGAATCCGAATCAAGTATGTTTTGAAATTTGTGTTTTTCGGCCATTTGAATTTGTTTCGAGTTTCGGATTTCGAGTTTCGGATTTGAAGCTTTATTTATATTTGGCGGCTAGACCTTCGGTACTCGGTCAAGCACCGGGCGCGGAATGAAATCTTCGAGCCGGGTTTTTTCCATTGCGGTTTTCGGCACCGCGACGCGGGCTTCGTAGGGACGCTGCACTGGCTTGGTGGCGTCGATGATCATCTTGGCGGTCATAATGTTATCTGTTTGGGAAGGATCGAGAGTGTTTCCTTTGACGTTTTTGATGACGTCCACGTCCTGGTCCGCTTGCACGCGGGTGGCCACGGCCCACAGGACTTCCTCTTCGTTGTAGATGTCGATATCGGCATCGACGACTACAACGTGCTTGACGAAGTCGCATCCGCCGAGCGCGGCCAAGGCCGCCTGCTTAGTCTCGCCGTCAACTTTTTTGTCGATGGAGATGTAGCAGTTAAAGCGGCAGCTGCCCGACATCGGGAAATGCACGGCTTTAACCGTCGGCACGACGCCGCGGATTAAATTAAAAAGACTTCCCTCTTTGGGAATGCCGCCGAGCACCCAGGTGTCGCGGTGACCGGTGAAGATATGTTGAAAGATCGCGTCGCTGCGGTGCGTGATGGCGCTCACTTCGATGACGTTGCGCAACCGCTGCGGTCCGTAGTAACCGGTAAATTCGCCGAAGGGTCCTTCGACCTCTTTCACATTGGGAAGCACATGGCCTTCGATTACCATCTCGGCGTCGGCCGGCACCATGAAATCTTCGCCGAGGGTTTCCGAGGGCGTAAGACGAAGCGCCTCGCCCATAATCGCGCCAACCTTGGCGTAATCATCAACACCGAATGGCGAGACGTTCAGCGAGCCCAGATAAAATGCCGGATGATGGCTGATCACGATTGCCACAGGCGTCGGCCGGTTTTTCTCTTCGTTCTTGCGATGGATTTGCCAATTGTGTCGCGGCGACATGTGCAGGCCGAGTCGCCTCGGTCCCTTCACCATGTTTCGTTGGAATGCAATATTGTAAAAGCCTTCATCGGGGTCCTTCATCACCGGGGTCATGTCGATGTATGGCGCAGGATCCATGGCGTGATGGCGGACGACGGGAAGATCGTAAATGTTTGCCTCGTCACCGCGCCTGATGACCTGCTTAACCGGCGCCTCGCTGCGCGGAATCGTTACCGGAGCGAGCAACAGGTCCTCACGGCGCGCATACTCCAGGCTAAGCGGTAGGTCACCTTCATTGGGTTTCATGCCGAGAGAGAGCGCACAACGCTGGCGGGTTGCAAAGACGTTGCTCAGCAGCGGGAATGCGGATGGCTTGCCGTTGAGATCGAGCGGCTTTTCGAAGAATAGGACAGGGAATTTTTTTTGATTTTCGAGATGCTGAAGCAGAGCCGTCACTTCAAATTGTTTAGGTGATACAGTTCGCTCAACACGGACAAAGTCATAGGGCAGTCGTTCTTGAAGATTTTCCAGGAAATCCCGTAAATCGATAACCATAGAGTAGTTCCCTACACTCCCCTCGTTCAGTGTCATACCGGCGAAAGCCGGTATCCAGAGGTCTTTGAAATTTCTGGATTCCGGGTCGCGCTAGCTATCGCCAGCTTGCCCGGAATGACGATCGAATTATGTAACGAACCTGTGAGGTACCACACCATGCTAGCCTAT
>VBKY01000650.1 GCA_005879255.1 Deltaproteobacteria bacterium | reverse complement strand
CCGCGGACTAATGTCGTATTGGATTCCGTGATGCCGGCTGCCGAGAGCAACTGCATTGTCAGAAGATAAGTGCCACTCCCCGCAACCCCGACCGCCACCCGTTTTCCTTTCAATTCGACAAATCGTTTTATCGGCGTCTGTTTGCGAGTAAAGACCCAAACCGGCTCGAGAAACAGGCTTCCAAGCGATTGCAAATGCTCTTTATCGTCATTCGTCGCACTGCCTCCCTGAACCAGGGCTAATGACACTTCGCCGCTCTTTAGCAAGGCGAAATTCTCAACGGACCCTGCAGTTGAAACAACCTCCAGGGCAATGCCATCGTTCGCCAGCAAATGCGCATACCGTTGGGCGAAAGCATAGTAAGCCCCGTTCTTCGCTCCCGTTGCAATTCGGATGACCTTCGGCGGCGGAGCACCCACGTACTGGTAGGTAACCACGAACCCGACAATAACGATCAGGGTGAGTAAACCCCAAACTCTGAGGAACTCTACGACGGCCGTTGAAAGACGCTTACTCATTAGCGTGCGAATTCTAGAGCAGACTTCTAAAAATCGCCACCCTTACGACCGTTCGCTGCTAAGTGCGGCCATTCCACGGAATTATTCGAGGCAGCTTGAAGGTCGTCGCCGATTTGCTTGCGCGCGAACGTCGGAATCCAGTGGTCAGATTCTTCGAGGCGTTCATTTTCTCGCAGCTTCATCACCATCATTCTTTCGCAACATCAGTACTATGTCCTTGCGATTTGTACCAATGGCGGCAAATTTTAATCATTACTGTTCAGTAGCCAGCTGGCTGCATAAACTCCGCGCCGACCTACTGGTTCCGATGGCACGTACCCGCTTTTCTCCTCTTACTCTAACAAAGACCTGTCGTTATGGGGTACTCTGGGAATCATGGAAAGTGTCGAACTTTTAGTAATGCCGCCGGTCTCCGCTGATGTGATGCAGAGAATTCAGAATGTCGACGGTCGGATCAACGTGATCGATACCAGGGGATGGTTTGACGTAGAGCTTCGCGCCACCTGGCCGCACTGGACCGTGGACCGGTATCTCGGGGCGAGGAAGTCTCCCCCCAGCAGCCTCGAAGAGCGCAACGAAGCTCTGGCCTCGGCGGAGATCGTGCTCACCGGCTGGCCACCGCTAAAGAATCTACGAGCGCGGGCGCCGCGCTTGAAATGGGTGCACGAGCTCCCCGCCGGAGCCAGCAACTTTCTTGATACCGATCTTTGGGGCTCAGATGTTTTGGTGACCACTTCGCGCGGGCTCACGAACAGGCGGCCCATGGCCGAGTATGTGTTGGCGAGCTTTCTCCACTTCGCTCGTGGCCTTCACTTGAGCTATCGAGAAAAACAGCTCCGCCGTTTCGATCATCAAATTTACGATCCCGTAATCGTCCGGGATAAGACGATCTGCGTTGTCGGCGCCGGCGGTATAGGTCAGGAGGTAGCCAAACTCTGCGCGGCGGCAGGAATGCGCGTGATCGGCACGCGCCGGCGTGTGTCTTCGGGGTCAGCGCTTCCCCCCGGCTTCGCGCGACTCGAATCCTCGGATCTTTTGCATGACCTGCTGCGCGAGAGCGAGTTCGTCGCCGTTTGTTGCCCCTGGACGAAGGAGACAAACCATCTGATCGGCCGCGCGGCTTTTGCAGCGATGAAACCAGGAACGGTTCTGGTCAACATTGCGCGCGGTGAGATTATCGACGAAGAAGCCCTGCTGCAGGCTTTGGCCGAAGGACGGCTGCGCGGCGTCGCGCTCGACGTTTACGATGGGGAATTCGAGCGCCCGCCCGATTGGCGCCTCTGGGATGATGGCCGCGTTGTCATCACGCCTCATGTATCCGCGCTAACCGACGTCTCCGAGCACGGTGGGATAAAGTTATTCTGTGAAAACCTGGCTCGTTACCTGGAAGGCCTGTCGTTGGAGAATGTCATAGACTGGGAGCGTGGATACTAAGCCTGAGTTGTTCGATAGTGGCTTTGAGGTCAGTTTTCCTTCGCCGGCAACTTTTGACCGGAGCGCAAGATGATCTCCTCTGCCTCAGCGAGGTCAACCGCTCCGGTACGGCGCAAAATGGCGTCCTGATACGGATAGGTCAGCGGCGTAATAATGCCCTGCAAAAATCCTCCTGGTTACAAATGCGGCGAGATTGTGGCTGTCATAGTTTCTGAACGTCCGGTTGATATCGATTAACGGGCCTTTTCAACTCGCGTCTTTGCGCCAGCCTGGACAAACAGAAGAAATGCTCCGACAACCATGAGCGCCAAACT
>VBKY01000208.1 GCA_005879255.1 Deltaproteobacteria bacterium | reverse complement strand
CGATGGGCGCTACCAGTTGCTGCAACTTTTCTGCAGTCACTTGCGCCGGCTGAACCGCAGACGGCGTAGCAGCCGTGGCCTCTTGATTGGCCACTCCCGCGCAATTGCTGGTTACGAATAGAAGCGCACACGAAAGAACCGATACCATAAACCGTTTGATCAACATGATGACCCACACTCCTTGCTCGCCAGCGGATTTTCATTGATCTTTCGCGCTGGCTGTTTCCTAAGCCCTGTGCTTACCAAAAGTGATCTCCCCACATTTCCCGAGTGCTCCAATTCGCCAGGTCTTGTTCCCGGCGCACGGCGTTGAGGTAAGTCTCTTGCATGTAGTTGATGACCTGATCCTGGACGCCTTGATCGTGCAATTGCGCCAACTGCGCCGCGCTGAGGCGGTAAACGGTTTCGGAGTCGCGCATTTTATTTACGATGGTCTCGGGAGGTAAGCCCTCTTCACTCATCCGGACGACTTCGCTGACCATAACCGGTGGCTTGTTTTGGCCAAATCACAGAGTCGCACAGCCGCCCAATAGGGCGCCGCCTGCCAAAACCGTCGATAGCGAAATTCGGCGGCGCCAATGTTTTTTTAGTCGTTCGATCATCTGAGACAGCATTTCTTCCACCTCGAAAAACAGCGACGAACGAGACTCGCGGCACAACCGCGTCGGGACGTTCTGATTTAGTAACCTGCCAAATTCATGCCATCGGAAAATGGCGTGGTCGAAAGCGAGTTGGAGAGAAAAAAAAACTCCGGCACAAAATCTATTTGCAGGAAATGTCTATATTTGTGACCGTAGAGTTTCCGAGACCTACGAAATAGGTGCTGGTTTTCGATCGTGAGAAACTCGCCTGTGGCCGCATGCCGCCTCAGTCAACAATCAACTGTTCCTTCGGCGGATGACCGTATACCGGCACCTGTCGACATAGTGACTTGCATCGCTTCGTCCCACGCGACCTCTTTGTCTCTCTCCCAGCTGAGTGGCTTCGTAGTCTTTAGAAGCGGAAAAGACTGGAGCTCATTTGAAGCGTTTCTACCGATCCTAGTCGTTGTCGTAGTAATTCAACGGCCAATTCGTGTGGTATTTTTGGCACGCGGGTTTTTCGTAACTGTCCGCAGCGAGACAACCACACCCGGTGATGAGACTGGACATCAAAACCAACACCGCCAAGACAGATGCAATACGGCCCATAATGCTCTCCTATATCCGTCATACCTGTAATCTTGCTCAGCGTTCCGCGATAAGGTATCGCCGCACAAGACAACAGAAGAGCTGAGAATCCAATGCCAAGCTCGGTGTCACTAACTTTTGCAAAACGGAAATTGATCGGCTTAAAACTCGCGCCGCGCCGTCGCCGGTCTAATCAGGCGACACCGCGCTATGTTTCGTGTCGGTGTTTTGCCGTTGAATCAATTTCCGTCGCATCGTTGGCGACCGTCAGTGCGCGCAATCGCTTACCAGCACCCGGTAACCGCGCGCCTCAGCGTTGCTCGCGGCTCGTTCGTTTTTTGCCTTGTCGATTTCTACGACCTTTAGTGACGTCCCCAGTCGGCGAGCTTCCCCGGCACAATCCGCGCATACCTTGATATCCAAAACATCGGAAATAACTCGGAACTCGGCTTCTTTGTCACTTTCACATCGTTCGCATTTCATTTCATTTCTCCTTCTTGACTGCACGAAACTCAAGTAACTTTGCTCCGCATCGATCTGCGTGTTGTGCGCTTTCCATAGAACACGAGAGTAAGCAGCCTGTAGGCATGCTTCCTCAAGGTAATATGGCAAGGATTGTGCCAGCGTCGGGAACCGTACTGTGAACGAGAGCAACTAACGGAGTTAAGGCACTTTGCCGCAAGATGCAGCGGAATCGTCTTTGAGTCGTGATCCGCCGTTGACGGTGGGTCGGAAGGCTAGAAAGGTCAGGCACTAATCAATGCGCAGGAAATACCGAGGCTTGTGATCGCGAAGTGAATCGGGGTGTCCGGCGAGAGAAGCCCGGAGAGAGAAGCTCGGAGACCAGATTGAAAGTCGATGGGATGACGGGTGTCGGCATGACGACGCCGCGGCGGGTTGCCGTCAACGCGCGATTTGCTTGTGAGCGTCATTGGCTAATGAACCCAACAGCGCAGCGAGCAACACGACTTTACCGGCCGCGATGAGCTGTAATTCAATATGATGTTCTGGCAGCGAGGGAATCCGAAGTCGTTTTTTTTCAAATGATCGAGCGGATAACGCCGCCGTCTACACGCAACGCCGCTCCGTTGGTTGCGGAGGAAAGCGGACTGGCCATGAAGATTACCAGTGACGCCACTTCTTCGATCGAGGCGAAGCGCTTGATCAACGAGCTGGGGCGAACGGTTGCGAAGAACTCTTTCTCGACGCTCGACCGTTCAATGCCTTGGGAGTGAGCGATTTGATCCACGAATTTTTCTACACCGTCAGAGCGCGTTGGACCCGCCAAGACAGAGTTCACGGTCACCGCCGTGCCTGCCGTGGTTTCGGCGAGGCCGCGCGCCAGGGCGAGCTGCATGGTCTTCGTCACTCCATAGTGGATCATTTCCACCGGAATATTGATCGCCGATTCGCTCGAAATGAAAATGATCCTTCCCCAATTCATCACCTTCATTTCCGGCAAATAATGGCGGCTCAAGCGCACGCCGCTCATGAAATTCGTTTCTATGATCTCACGCCATTCCTGGTCTGAGATGGCTTCGAAGGGCTTGGGCTCGTACACCCCGAGGTTGTTGATTAAAATGTCTACGTGGGCAAAGCGACCGACCACCCGCTGCACGATGTCGGCTGTGCTCAAATCGCCGGCGCAGGCTTCAAGGTTGGCTTGCGGATGTCTTTGATGAATTTTTGCGATGGCCTCGCCGACACGTTGCTCCGTTCGCCCGTTGATAATGACGGTCGCACCCTCGCCGGCCAAGCCTGAGCCAATGGCGAAACCAATTCCGGCGGTGGAACCGGTCACCAGCGCAATCTTGTTTTTCAATTGTAAGTCCACAACAAACCTTCTTTTGGCGCTCCGCGACCGCGCCCGTGATATTCAGATTCGTGCCGTCGTGCCATTCAAATAGCGGTGCTTTCCGCCCCTACTCCTCGTAGTAGATGCTATCCAGATCCCAATTCGTGTGGTATTTTTGGCACGCGGGTTTTTCGTAACTGTCGGCAGCGAGACAACCACACCCGGTGATGAGACTGGACATTAAAACCAAGACTGCCAAGACAGATGCAACGCGGCCCATAACGCTCTCCTACTTTTTATCCGCTGTACCCGTTGAATCAACTGTTCCGCCGCATCGTTGGCGACCATCAGTGCGCGTAATCGCTTACCATTACCACCCGGTAACCGCGCGCCTCAGCATTGCTCACGGCTCGTTCGTTTTTTGCTTTGTCGATTTCTACGACCTCTACTGACATCCCCAGGCTGCGAGCTTCCCCGGCACAATCCGCGCATACCTTGATATCCAAAATATCGGAAACAACTCGAAACTCGGCTTCTTTATCGTTCCCACATCGTTGGCACTTCATTTCATTCCTCCTTCTTGACTGCGCAAAACTCAGAGTTAACTTTGCCCTGCATCTACTGTGTTGTGCGCTTTCAATGAAAACGAGCCGAAGCAGCTTGTAAGCACGCTTCCTCAGTATAATACGGCAAGGACTGTGCCAGCGTCGTGAACCGTACCGTGAACGAGAGCAACTAACGGAGTTAAGGCACTTTGCCGTGAGGTGCAGCGGAATCGTCTTTGAGTCGTGATCAAAACCTGAGTCGATATGTCGTCTGATGTCTAGATTACGCCATGGAGCTCGAAAGAGAGAGTTCGAATCAGATTTGCGAACCGATTGGAGGATGGATAAAGGGCCGGCTATCCCTTGTTACCGAGAGCCGCGTGGATTGCGTCTAACAGGGAATCGCCGGCAAACGGTTTTCGCAGGAAGTCTACCGCTCCGGCCTTCAGCGCTTGAGCTCGCGCCGCAGGATCATCGCGCGCCGTAATGAAGATCATCGGGATTCGAGATTGATTGTTGCTCAAGCGGCACTGAAGCTCTAAACCGGTCATGACGGGCATATGAACATCCACGATCAAGCAACTCGTCTTATCGAGGATATCTGAACCGAGGAAATCCTCGGCTGATGAAAAACTCTCCGCGGCAAAGCCGACGGATTTCATAAATCCCTTGAGGGCGTCACGGACCGATTCATCGTCATCCACTACAGTTACGAGAATGCTTGTTGAAATGTCGTCTAACACGGCTTTGTCTTTCTTATTCGGAGAACGGAGTCAAATAATGATGTTTCGAGCTAAACCTCGTTCATGGTTTTGCAACTGCTTCGGGACGAGGAGGGAACGCTCCCTCCTCATTCACCGCTCCAGCAAGTCTCAGTCTTCATAATCATGCTGCCAACGATGCTGGCTTTCTAGTTTCTGCTCGTGGACTTGATCCTTGCCAAGCGGATCTTCGTCGCACGGTCCGTAAAAGTCGATGATGTCGCCATCGCTTGGGTCTGTGAGAACCGGATGATCTCCCGCTAAGGTTTCTTCGCGTATCGCAGGAAACTTCAGGTGACAGTAACTGCCTGGAGTATTCGCTTGCCTGTAGATAATCCCGTCCGCAGCCATCGCGGTGCCGCTCGCTCCTAGCGTGCCGATTAAAAGCAGGCCCGTTAAAAATGACGTTGCGATTTTCATGATGGTCACCCTCCTTTCCTTTCGTTTGCTCTACCAAGGCTCAGGGCAAGCTCTGTGCCAGAGCGTGTTGCAATCAAAAATGACTTGAGACTCAGCGAGTTGCGAATCTGTGTTCGAAGAGTTGCGAGTTTTATTAGAGAGAAATCGTGTCGAGATTAAGACAAACGCCAAGATAGTAACTACCAACGTCTCGAGTACCGGCGAGTCATGAACGCTTGCGCTCGCGGGCTGCGAAGCAGTGAAACGTTTTACTTATCTCAATCCGCGCGCTGTCGAGATTGACGTTGTCGATTTTAAACTTCTCATCCGCCCGAACGAGAGTCATGACTTTTTGATACAAGGAATTGGAATGATGCGGCAATCGTTTTGGAAATAATGTTAAAGAGCGGAGAGGTGTAGTCAGAGTGACTGCGCTGAAATATCAGGTGAGTGGATCCAGAAAGCCGATCTTGAGAGCTCAGAGCCGTGGTTCGATCGCGGTCCATCCGAAAATTGTAATGACATGCGAAATCTCTTCGTTTGGCGACCACTGTGGAACAATGTCGATGTCGATCTGGGCATCAGAGTCTTGATCCCGGCAGGTATAACTGCGAATCGAAGCGGTTCGTGGCTCGGTCTCCGCTCCTTGCCAACGCTCCGATGGCAAGACGGCTTGCAATTCGTCGATGAGTCCCGTGAAGCGACGTTCGGCTTCCTCTTTAGTCGCGATCGGCGAGCCATAGCAGGAGACATAGTCGGCGATTTCGTCAACGCTGCAATCCATGTCCGGGATTGTGGGATCGAGCGGGCGCTTGGTTTCTTCATCGTCAGGTCTTAAATCATGAAAAGATCTCCACGTCTCACCTCCTGCCGCAAGCGTAACCGCCAGTTGCTGCAGCGCTCGACGTTCTTGCCCTGATTCGCTTGATGGCGAAATGCTCGTTTCTGTGCCCACCGAGGAATTCACTTCAGAGGCAAAAGAAGTTTTGCCGGCGATCAGACCGCTGAAGATAAACGAAGCCGTCCAGATTAATATTGCACGGTACATTTGTTTCTCCGCCTTTTCGTGAGAACAATAGAGAGCAACGATCATGCCAGCCAGCTACACAAGGATCGCACGCGGCATGTTTAGAGTCTTGCGAGAGAAGGCGGGCCACCTTCCGCTAGAGCAGCCTTTCCACGTTGTAAATAAATAAACCCAGCGGGCGCCAACAAGCGCGGCATTTGATCAGGAATAATCATTGGCACGATTGCTGGGTCGTAACCGAAGAGCGAATGAATCGGCGTGTTTAAAGCTTCGACACCTGTCGAGCGCGCGTCGAGATTACGACACTTTCTCCAACGATCGCGCTCCAAGCCGCATAGATGTTTTTGTCTACCTTCCATGACTTACCCCGATCTTGGGTTAAACCAAAACAGTGGCAGGTTTTTTGCTGCGCCATAAACACGAGGGACGATCGCGACTCGCGAGCGCCGTCCTGACTCATCTGTTTTTAGATGGAGAACGCTGATGTCAAAAATGCATGAGAAAATGACGACGGACGCGGGTCGACCTGTGGGAGACAATCAGAATTCGCTCACCGTGGGCGCGCGCGGACCAGTCGTTTTCGAAGACTTCCTGCTTTTTGAAAAGATGGCCCACTTCAACCGCGAGCGCATCCCTGAACGCATCGTTCATGCGAAAGGATCCGGCGCCTACGGCTACTTCGTGTGCAATAATCCAAACATGCCGAAATTTACAGCCGCAAAACTGTTTTCCGCGGTTGGCAAGAAGACGCCGACGTTTCTGCGCTTCTCGACAGTCGGCGGGGAGAAGGGCTCAGCAGACACCGAACGCGATCCGCGCGGTTTTGCTCTCAAGTTCTACAGCGAAGAGGGTAACTGGGACATGGTGGGCAACAACACACCCGTTTTTTTCATCCGCGATCCGCTGAAGTTCGGCGACTTTATTCATACGCAGAAGCGCGACCCACAAACCAATTTGAAATCGCCGACGATGATGTGGGATTTTTGGTCGCTTTCTCCCGAGTCGCTGCACCAGGTGACGATTCTTTTCTCCGACCGCGGCACCCCGGACGGCTACCGGCACATGAACGGTTACAGCAGTCACACATTCAGCTTGATCAACAATAAGAATCAGCTTTTTTACGTGAAGTGGCACTTTAAGACCAAGCAGGGCATCAACAACTTCACGCGCGAGCAGGCTGATGCGATGAGGGGAAAAGATCCCGATTACGCGCAACGCGATCTATTTAATGCTGTCGCGAAGGGTGACTTTCCCAAGTGGCGCGTCTGCGTCCAGATCATGCCTGAGAAAGAAGCTGAAACATATCAAATCAATCCATTCGATCTGACAAAAGTTTGGCCGCATGGAGACTATCCGCTCGTCGAAGTCGGCGAGCTTGTGCTCGACCGCAACCCGGTGAATTACTTTGCCGAAGTCGAGCAGGCAGCCTTCGAACCGAAAAACATTGTGCCGGGCATGGGCTTTTCGCCCGACAAGATGCTGCAGGCGCGACTGATCTCTTATCCGGACGCGCACCGCTACCGCCTCGGCGTGAACTACGACACGCTGCCCGTTAACAAGCCGCAGTGCCCCGTTCACACCTACAATCGCGACGGGGCGATGCGTTTTGATGGAAACTCCGGCTCGGCGGTGAACTACGAACCAAACAGTTTCGATGGTCCCGTTGAGGATCCCACTTACCGCGAGCGGCCGCGCACCGTCGCAGGCTCTCTCGAGCGCCATAATCACCGTCTCGACAGTGATTATTACAGCCAGCCCGGTAATCTTTTCCGCTTGATGGCGCCGGAAGCACGCGAACGCCTGATCGGCAACATCGTGGCCAGCATGAAATCGGTGCCGCAGCGTATTCAGGAGCTGCAGGTCCAACACTTCTACAAAGCCGATCCTGCCTACGGAGACGGCGTCGCTGGAGGCCTTGGTCTCGCTGGCGCCGCGCCATCGGCCGTGTTGAAACAAAAGATGGGGTCCTGATCAAATTAATTCGCTTCCTCAAGGCTCTCCTGGATGGCACCCGTTGGTTTGTCGTGGAATTAGTAAAATCAAAGACAAGCAGTGACGATTGTTAACCCCAGTTCCAACGGTCCGGACTTGAGTGAGGACAGGAACTTTTCTGTGAAGCAACTTGCTTCGATTGTCTTCTTGCTGGTTACTATGGTCTCTGGGTGCTCGGTATTAGAGAACAGTGAGAGATTTTATCGAGACCACCCTCTTACGGACATTTATTGGCATGAGTATAACGACGATTGAGTACTCCCAGAACGCGTAGGACAGATCAGCTTCCGCGTCGTCAACTTCATAACCCGCTCAGTTACCTCGCTCTATACCGCGGCATTACGTACTCGGTCATCTTGCCGTCTGCGCATATCCATCGGGTTCTGGGCCGCGGTTCCGGATTCTGACTTCATCGCCGATTTGGGCGCTTGGTCTTGGTTTTCTTTTCATGCTGATTGTGCGGCAAAGATATTCCGCTACGGCTCCTGCCGCGACGGTGTGAAACGGACCGTGGAAAGTCTAGCGCTCACCAACGATGACAACGGCAGCGAATTGTTTGAAGCGATTCCCGACTAGAAAGAAGCCGCCAGGCATTCAAATGGTTTTCTTTGGCTGCATCATGGCTGAGCTCGATCGGACTACAGACATCGACGCGGCGCGAATGCTTTTCTTACCGTCGATGCGGCTATCCTCCGAGAAGCGTGCTCCCAGATCGAAGCCATGATTTAGACACCTGCCGATAACTCGACACACTGCTTTCGTCAAAGTCTCTCCGACGTGAAGCGGAACAATCCGCAACATCCCTGTTTGTAACGATTTATAGGCGCCTGTCTGGTGTCGATCTGTTTGGCACAAGCCTTGCCATTCTAATCATGCAGATCAGACAGAAAGGAGGTGAGAATAATGAAGATCAGAACATCAGTTTTCGCCGGCTTGCTTTTGCTTAGCTCTCTGGCAGCGGTTAACAGTGCGCTAGCCGAGGACAACGGTATCATCTCGAAACAGGAGTTCGCGCCAGGCAGTTACTGTCACGAGAAGTTTCGAGCAATGCGGCCGAGCACACTATACACAGACCATCCGACTCTGCAGAGCTCGGAGAGTGGTGATGTCATAGATTTCTATGGACCGTGTAACGAGAGCCCTGTTGGCCACGACCAAATCGAAGAGCAGAAAATGGACAGAGAGGATCGGGGTCGCTGGGACGTCCAAGATTACGCGGATTAGGTTTCGGCAAAAGGCGTAAAGAGGAGGGCGTCAGCCCTCCTCTCATGCCGGTTACCTCGAGTAGGCTGGGCCGCAAGGTGCCGCTCTTCAGCGAGGAAGCCGAAGTGGGTCCGCATGAGAGTTCGAACCGAAGAATCAACGCCACTGCATTCTTGATCCTCGGGTCGGTGTTCGGATTCATGACAAACTGCAGGTTCGGTTGCACTGCCAAGTGCGTGCCGAGTTGCGCCAGGTAAGTAAGCTCAAGAGTGACCTCGGATCTCTTCTCGCGTATCCCCTGTTTGCGCTGTGACTCAATGAACGGAGATCCATTGTGCCGCCGCGACCGCAAATCCGAGCTCATCCTGATCACGTCTTGGAATAAAACCAACGAGAGTAAGCCCGCTACCGCTGTAGTAGGCGAAGCGACTGACGCGAGGATCGCCGATGCCGAACTGGCCAAATAACGTTATCTGCTGGTTAGGATCGTGATTGTTTTGGTACACCGTCTGATCGGCGAGCAGGTAAAAACCTCGACTGCCCCGGCGCCGGGCCGGTTGGCCATCTGGACGCATTCTAGTTAGATCGTTAAACCGCGCTGTGTAGTACCAGGCGCCGACAGCGAGCTTGCCGGTGTAAGTGCCGCAGCAATTTCTACCAATGCGGAATGCCCGCGTGCGCGGTTGCTCTATGACCAGAGGACGATTCAGATATACAGCCTCGCCAACCACGAGCGCCGTCATCCTTGGCAAATATTTTTGGCGTTCCGTTCGGTCGCTCTACCGGTACGCCGTCAAGCACGGCGGTCCGAAGGACTATCTCTTCGATCGGTTTGAGGGCAAAGCGGACGCCGACGGAGGTATTGGGAAAAATAGACGGACCTTCCACACCGCTCTGCGAAAATTCGGGACCGATACCGAATGAACTGTTGAGAAAGAGGCTGGCGGACTGTAGCCAATAAAATTCGCTGTTGAGATCATAGCGTCCGACCAGCACAGAGAACCTGTTGCCGAAAAGATTTTGTTGAATCCATCCTTCCGCGAGTTTCCACTTTGCCGCGGCCTCGATGTTGCTGACCCCCTGGGCATCGCCGACAAAAGTACTGGGGTGCCCACCGTGAATTCCAAGTCCGTAGAGGAATAACGTCGCACCGGGCCATCCGATGAGACGTTGGGCGTCGACAGTCAACTGAAGGTTCAAATTGCCGAGATAAGTGGAACATTTCTCCGTCATAGCGGATACCAAGTTGAATCCCGCTCATGTCGAGCTGTTTATGGATTGCATCCCAGGCATTGATAAATCGGCTCCACGGCGACGCTGCAGGTTGCCCGCTCGCGGCAGTGGAGGATGGCGCGGTACCTGATGCTGAGACTGTCGCGTCAGGATCGGTTAGAGCCCCTACTTGAGCGTGCGCCTCTCCCGTTGGGCTAACCGCTACGAAAACGCTTAGGACGATCGCAACGAAGTAACGGTGCCGCTGGTATCGACACTTTCGGCGAAGACGTGCGTTTGCTTCCATCACGCGAATAATACGCTTGAAGAGAAGGTCCCATCAATCAGGAAGCGAACATTGATAGAACCGAAGGGCCTAGAACCGCCGGGTTGTTTGTGCGACAGGTCGCCCGGTCCAAAATTCCTCACCACATCGACTCTGCTACTTATCCTTCCTCAGAGCGCACCGCCCTAATCACCAAGCAAGACGAGGATGAACATCTCTCGCCAGGAACTAAAGATTCCCGTCGTCATTGCCGGTCTTGCCGAAAAAAACGTCAAGTGATTTAGTTATCGTGAGTTTCTTAGTAAAACGCGCAAGCAGTCAGACGTTATACGGTGTCAAGCGGAATCAAGTTATGACAAAGCTTGGAGGCTTCTGCGGGGCGAATGCCGGTGGGCGCGGCGGCCAAGCTCGGGATTCCGCGCCAGACCCTCGAATCAAAAATCAGGCGCCTGGGAATCGACACACATCGGTTCAGAACGCGACAGGCCGACTGAAGCACGACGCATAGGTTAGCACTTGCTCAACAACAATCTCCAAGCCGGTTCGGTCGTGCTGGATTCGCGTATTAGACTCCCGCGACATCGCGTACTTGCCACAACTTTATTCGTCGCATCGATTTCTAAATGCCATCATTTCGGCGAGTGAAAACCGTCGCCCAGCGCGGATGTCCCTCTTGGGTCGGTAACAGACCTTGATGATTGCCAATATAACGATCCCGAGAAAATACTTGCAGGGTCTTCAAATCCCGCCAGACACGCAAATGGCGGCTTGGATCGCTTTCGATGAGACGAGGAGGTAGTTATGCAAAATGAACCGCAAACACGAGAAGCAGCCTATTTCACGGGCAGACGAATCCTGGTTACAGGTGGGACCAAGGGCATTGGTGAAGCCATTGTGGAGCGCCTGATTCGCGGTGGTGGAAAGGTGATCACCACTGCACGATCACTGCCCCCCGGCGGCACGCCGGATCGGTTCGTCCAAGCAGACGTCAGTACGCGCGAAGGAATCGATCAGGTCGTCGAGGCGATTATGGATCGTTTCGGCGGCCTCGACATCTTGATCCACAACGTAGGCGGTTCTGCGGCGCCAGGCGGGGGTGCATTGGCGTTGTCCGATGACGATTGGCAACATGCGTTCGATATGAACCTGTTCGCCGCGGTCCGATTGGATCGCGCCTTCCTTCCATCGATGTTGAAGCAAGGCTCGGGCGTGATTATCCATATCTCGTCCATCCAGCGAACGCTGCCGCTCTTTGAAGCCACGCTGGCGTACGCAGCCGCCAAGGCTGCCCTGACTAATTACAGCAAGTCCCTCTCCAAGGAGTTCAGTCCCAAGGGTATTCGCGTGAACACAGTTGCGCCCGGATACACTGAAACCGAGGCCGCGCAGGGAATGGTAAACGAAATCGCGCAACGAACGGGTATCAGCAAGGATGCCGCAAGGCAACGCATCATGGACTCACTCGGCGGCATCCCACTAGGCAGGCCGAACCGACCTGAGGAAGTTGCCGAACTGGTCGCATTCCTAGCATCGGACCGGGCTTCTTCCATCACCGGAAGTGAGTACGTCATCGATGGCGGGACAATCCCGACGGTGTGAGCGAAATTCGCATTTTCAGCACATCAACGCAGAAAAGGTTCAACCGGTGTGTTGTCACTTGAAGATCTCCAGCCACGCCAGCAGCCGACGCAGCCACGCGGGTCGCGGTAGGATCGAGCACTGGCCCATAGCGTTATGCGCGATGCGAATGAGTTTCCGAGGAATCGTGGACGGCTAGGTTCTGATTCGCGTCTGTGATTCGTAGCCTAGCGAGTGGATTGTGGTGGGCTTTTTTAAATCATGCAGCCGCACCGTATCGAATGCACTTTCTTCTAACATCCGAGTCGCCGCACGGAACGTTAGAGAGCTCTACTTGACTGCTCTCGTCTTGATCGTAGGATACGTAGCACTTGTCGTGTCGGGCTGCTCGGTCACGTCGTGGAAATCGACCTTGGGTCGGAATCATCCTCTCACCGGGCGCATCTGGGATGTCTCCTCTGCCAGATTTATCGATCGCCAGAGTCTCGTCACCCGTTTGGCTCGCGCTGATTTCCTCCTCCTCGGCGAGAGGCACGACAACCCCGACCATCACCTGTTGCAGGCCGAAGTGCTGCGCAGCCTGATCGCCCTTGGACGCCGTCCCGCCGTGGGCTTTGAGATGTTCGGTCTTGACGACGCCAGCGCGATCGCCAACCATCTGGCTTTCGCTCCAAACGATGCCGCCGGGCTTGGTAGGGCCGTGAATTGGAACAAACGTGGATGGCCGGATTGGGCGATGTATCAACCCATCGCTGAGGTCGCCCTTGAGGCAAAGCTACGAATCGTCGCGACCAATCTGCCACTCGCCACTGCGAGGAAGATGAGCAGTGATGGCCTGGCGGCTCTCGAGCCGCGGGTAGTAGGCGACCTGGGTCTCGACCGGCCACCGTCCGAGTCTGTGTTCGCTAGTATCGCGGCTGATATACGCGACTCTCATTGCGGCTACGGATCCGAGGAAAGCGTGAAACTGATGGTTGGTGTACAGCGGGCCAGAGACGCTCAGATGGCGCAGAGCTTGATCGCGGCGGACGACCCCGACGGTGCAATCCTGGTGGCCGGAGCGGGTCATGTCCGGAACGATTACGGTATCCCCGTTTATCTCACCGCAAAGGCCGCGGGTAAGCAGGTTATCAGCATAGCTTTTCTCGAAGTCGACAACCAGAAACCCGAACCGGACAATTACGCGCTGCCCGATCCCAATGGCCGATTGCCCTTTGATTTCGTTTGGTTCACGGCACGCGTCGACGACGAAAACCCTTGCGAAAAGTTCAAATCCCAGTTCGAGCATCTAAAAAGGCGCAGTGACAAGTAAGAGAAACTTGCTAGCCTCGACGCGCGAACGACGCGCTACGCGATAACTGGGTGAGGCCGATTGATGGCTTTTCGCCTCGCTATCCCGCTTTGTGAAGGTCGCCTCTGTCGTAGCCGCAAGGGACAGATAGCGGCTTTCCGTTTTCACGTTTCCGGAATTCCGGAAACATGGAAGTTCGCCAGTGTGGGTGGTCGGTGGTAACGTGATGGCTTTCTAGGAACAAAGTTTCCGGTATGGAAAACGTGTCGAGGTTGAGCACGAGACTCCGTTTCGACCGGCAAATTTCCGGGTGATGAGAAAGAAGGGCAGATGGCAAAGCAGTCCTCCAATCCTGAATGTACCGGGGGCAGGTCAGACTCCCGCCCGATTAAAACTCGCTTGAACTTCACGCTGGAAAGAGAGTCCAGCGGATCAAAAGCGCGCGCAGCGACATTTCAGACTCTTCATGGCGAAGTCAGAACTCCGATCTTTAGCCCCGTCGGGACGCAGGCGACGGTGAAAGGACAAACGGTTGAGAGCTTAAAGACGACAGGCGCGCGCCTCATTCTGGCCAACACTTATCACCTGCTGCTTCGTCCCGGGCCTGAGGTCTTCAAGAAATGCGGCGGCATCCACCGCTTCATGAACTGGGATGGTCCTGTGCTTACAGACTCCGGAGGATTTCAGATTTTTTCGCTGCCGCACTCCAGAGAAATGAACGAAGTGGGCGCTCGTTTTCAAAGTTATGTGGATGGAAAATCTTATCTGCTCTCACCAGAATCCAGCATCGAGATGCAGAAAGCGACCGGCAGTGACATCATGATGTCTCTTGATCAGTGCATCGATTCCACCGCCCCTTACGCTCAAGCCGAGGCGGCCATGAATCTCACGCATCGTTGGGCCGAGCGCTCCCTGCGGGCCAGAGGCGACTCACTCCAGGCGCTGTTTGGCATTGTTCAGGGAGCCTGCCATCCCGATCTCAGAAAGAAGAGTGCCGCGTTTTTGCGAGAGCTCTCCTTTGACGGCCTGGCTATCGGAGGGTTGGCCGTAGGCGAAACGCATCGCGAGCGCTACGAAATGACGGGACTCGTGACCGAACATCTGCCGAAACAGCTTCCTCGCTATCTCATGGGCGTCGGCACTCCGATGGATATTCTCGAGGGTGTTCACCGCGGGGTCGATATGTTCGACTGCATTATCCCCTCGCAATTGGCACAGCGAGGGGTGGCCTTTACATCCCAGGGAAAACTTCAGTTGCGCCGCTCCGTGCATAAATTTCTCGAGGAGCCTGTCGATGACCGATGCGATTGCCAGACCTGCCGCCAATACTCGCGCGCCTACATTCACCATCTGGTGAAGTCAGACGAGTTCCTGGGTTGGCACCTTTTAGGCATTCACAATATGACTTTCTATCACCGCCTGATGAGCGAGATGAGAGAGAGCATTCTGCGCGATGATTTTCTCTCGTACTATGAGCAGAAACGACTCGAGC